>JAHFRL010000065.1 GCA_023266235.1 Betaproteobacteria bacterium | reverse complement strand
TTCCTCAACGTCATCATCCATGGCTGCCTGATCGGCAGCCGCGTGGTAATGGCATTACTCGCAATCGAGCTCGGCTCGAATCCGTTCGAGATCGGCGTGATGGTCTCGCTTTACTCGGTGCCGCCGCTGCTGCTCGGCGTGTTTTCGGGGCGTGTGTCCGATCACTACGGCGTGCGCCCCCCGATGCTGTTCGGCGCCGTCCTGTGCGGCATCGGGCTGCTGGTGCCGTATCTGTGGCGCCACGTTGCGGCGCTGTATGTCTCCGCCGCCATGATCGGCACCGCGTTCGTGTTTTACAACGTGTCGGTGCAGAACCTCGCCGGCGCCTGGGGCCCGCGTGAAGAACGCGCCAGGAATTTCAGCACGCTCTCCCTCGGTTATTCGATTTCGAGCCTGCTCGGCCCGCTCGTCGCCGGTTATGCGATCGAGTATCTGAGCCACGCCGCCGCGTACCTGATCTTCAGCGTCAGCACGCTGGCGGCGGTAGCGGTGCTGCTGTTTTATCGCCGGATCAGGGAAATCGAGATGCCGAAGTCCGCGGCTGAAGCCACCAGCGCATTCGCTCTGCTGCGCCTGCCCGAGCTGCGCAAGGTGCTGATCACCAGCGCGCTGGTGGTGACCGGGTGGGATCTCTACATGTTTTACCTGCCGATTTACGCGTACTCGATCGGCCTGTCGGCCTCCACCATCGGCATCGTGCTCGGGGTATTTGCCGTCGCGACCCTCATCGTGCGCATCGGCCTGCCGCCCCTGACCAAACGCTACACCGCCCGGCGCGTGCTCGCGATTTCGATGTTCTGCGGCGCCGTGACGTTCGTGCTGTTCCCGTTCGTCGAGCGTGCCTGGCTGCTCGGCGCGCTGTCGTTCGTGATCGGGCTCGCGCTCGGCTGCGGCCAGCCGGTGACGCTGCTGATGAGCTTCAACCGCTCGCCCGAAGGGCGCACCGGCGTGGTGGCCGGCATCCGCCTGGCGCTCAACCACCTGACCCACTCCGCGGTGCCGGTGGTCGCCGGCGCGCTGGGCTCGGCGTTCGGCATGGCGCCGGTATTCTTCATGATCGCCGCAGTGCTGGCGGTAAGCGGCTATCTTGGCGGCACGGTCAGGCGCAGCAACGAACCACCCCCACCGCAAGCCTGATCACGCAAGCGCCGCGCTTTTGCCCGCGATGCGACCGAACACCAGGCCCGACATGAGCCCGGTGCCGAGCGGATAGTTGTAGTGGAAGAGCCCGCCGACCATCTCGCCGCAGGTGTAAAGCCCCGGGATCGGTTTCCAGTCGGTGCCGACGACCTGCGCATCCTTGGTGATTTTCAAGCCGCCGAACGTGAACGTGATGCCGCCGGTGACCGGCCACGACACGTACGGCGGCGCATCGAGCTTCTGCGCCCAGTTGGTTTTCGGCGGATCGATGCCTTCCGTGTGCAGGCGGTCGAGCACCGCGGGGTTGAACGGGCCGCCGCGCCCCGCCGCCGCGTTGTATGCGTTGAGCGTCTTCAGCGCCTGCTGGTGATCGACCTTGAGCTGCTTGACGAGGCCCGCGAGCGTGTCGGACTTGAACGGTTCGCTGCTCGAGTAGCGCGGCTCGAGCATGTCGAGCACCTTGCTGTCGAAGATCTGGTAGACGAGACTCTTCGGCTGCTTGAGTATCATGCCGCCGTACTTGGCGTAGGTGTACGAGTTGAAGTCCGCGCCTTCGTCGATCCAGCGCCTGCCTTCGACGTTGATCATCACGCCGTACGGGTACGACAGGCGGTTGGTCTTGTCGGTGAGCTCGCGCTTGCCGTAGTCCGGCGCCTCGGCGTTGATCGGCGTCGCGTGGCAGCCGCTCCAGTGCCCCCACGGCATCGCGCCGATATCGAGCGCCATCTTCAGGCCATCGCCGTAATTGAAATTGGAGCCGCGCACCTTGGCGTGGTCCCACGGCACGCCGAGGTAGCGCAGGCGCCACTCCGGGTTGGTCTCGAAGCCGCCGCACGCGAGCACCACCGCTTTCGCGGCCAGCGTCGCGATCCCAGCGGGCCCTTTCACTGTCACGCCGTTGACGCGGCCGCTTTCACCCTGCGTGAGCCGCATCGCGCCCGTCTCGTAGCGAATGTCGATGCCGAGCGCCGCGCCCGTTTCGAACCACGTCTGCGACAGCCCGACGCCCTCGTGCACGGTGCGCACGATCGCGCCTTTCGGCCATTTGATCTTGCCGCCGACCCTGATCCCCATCACCGAGTGCGCAAGCTCGAATTGCATGCGGCCCGACTGCTGCAGCCAGCACATCGCGGCGTACGACTGGTCGATCAGAATCGCCGACAGCTCGGGGTCGCTGCGCCCGTCGGTGACACGCAGCAGGTCTTCACGGAAAACCTCAGCCGGATAAGGCTCGACGCCGGCGTGAAAGCCGGGGTATTTCGCTTCCGCATCGGGCACGAAGCGGTCGAGTTCCTTGACGTCGTTGTAGGTGTGCCGCAACACCGCGCCGCTGAAATGGGTGTTGCCTCCGCGCTGCGCCTTGGGCGCTTTCTCAAGCACCAGCACGCGCTTCGCGCCATGCTCTTTAGCCGACACCGCCGCCGCAAATGCAGCGTTGCCGCCGCCCACCACGATAACGTCAAAATCACTCATCAATTGCTCCTACCGGCATGTTGAATATCAGCAGATTCGATGCGGAACTGCCGGGAAACTGGTCGCGGATCGGCAACTGCGGTTGCATGCCTGAGCGATCCGGAAGATGAGTCCGAGTATGCGTTCGGGCGCGCGCCACTGTCAAGCCGCCGCCCCGCGCCCAGCGCGCGAAATGACATCCCGGCGGCATCAATCTACAATAGCGGAATGCAAACGTTCGCCGGCTCATCACATTCGCTGCACCGCGCATCAGCCGTGCGCACCGACCGAGGAGGACCGCAGCATGAACTTTGACCGCCGCGCAGTTGCCGCACCCACCCGCGAGCTCGCCGACTGGATCGCGAACCTGCGTTACGACGCTTTGCCGCAGCGCTCACGCGAAATCGCGCGCATCGCGATCCTCGACACCGTCGGCGCCGGCGTTTACGGCTACTGCACGCCATGGGCGCAGATGCTGCTCGCGTGGACGCGGCGCGGCGCGGCACCCGGCGCCGGTGAAGCACGCGTGTGGGGCGAAGCGCAGCCGACGCTGCGCACCGCGGATGCCGCGCTCGTCAATGGCACCGCGGCGCACGCGTTCGAACTCGACGATTACCACAACGCGAAGCTGCACCCCGGCACGGTAGTGGTGCCCGCCGCCATCGCCGTCGCGGAAAAATTGAACAGCACCGGAGCCGAGCTCGTCACCGCCATTGCCGCCGGTTATGAAGTCATGATTCGCTCGAGCCTCGCCTTGAACCCGTCCGCGACACGCCTGCGCGGCTGGCACCTGACGGGCGTATGCGGGCCGTTCGGCGCCGCCGCCGCGTGCGCCTCGCTGCTGCAACTCAATACCGAACAAACCGCGTGGGCGCTCGGACTCGCCGGCACCCAGGGCGCGGGCGTGTGGGCGTTCAACGCCGACGGCGCCATGAGCAAGCGTCTGCACGCCGGCAAGGCCGCGCATTCGGGCGTGCTCGCCGCCGAGCTCGCGCAGATCGGCTTCACCGGCCCGACGCAGATTTACGAATACGCTGACGGCGGCGTGCTGAAAGCGTTCTCCGACGCGTCCGACCCGGCGCCGCTGACCCGGGATCTCGGCGCCGTGTACCATCTCGACAAAACCTCCATCAAGCCCTACGCGTGCTGCGGCAGCACGCATTCCTACGTCGACGCCGCGCTTGCGCTGCGCAAGAAACTCGGCGCGCCATGGGACACCAGGCGGCGCGTGCGCGTCGGTACCGCCAAAGTGGTGGATGTGCAATGCGGTTTCGATTACGCGCCGGGCTCGGCGCTCAACGCGCAGATGAGTTTGCGCTACATCGTGGCAGTTGCGCTGCTCGAAGGCCAGGCGCTGCCGGCCCAATTTTCCGACGCCAAGCTCGCCGATCCCGCGATCACGGCGCTGGCCCAGAAGATCGAACTCGTGCCCGACCCCGAGCTCGACAAGCTGTATCCGAAGGATTTCCCCGGCTGGGTTGCGGCCGAGCACAACGGCGACTGGGTGCGCGTCGACATCATGAACCCGACCGGCTCGATCCATGCGCCGATCGACGCCCGCGGCGTCACCGAAAAATTCCGCGGCATCAATCCCCAGCTCGATGCCGATGCGATCGCCGCCGCCGCGCTGGCCATCGAACGGCATTCCGTACGGGAGTTTTTGGGGCTGCTGGGCAAGCCGGAATCGAAACGCGCAGCAGCATGAAACAGTAAAAACGGCGTCAGCCCCGGAGGAAAGTCATGCACAGGATCACCTGCTTCGCGGCCGTCGGCGCAGCGCTGCTCGCCGCGGGCCTCGCTGCCGGCAATGCGCTCGCGCAAAAAAGCAGTTATCCGACCAAACCCATCCGGTTAATAGTACCGTTTGTGCCAGGCGGCGGCACGGACATTGTCGCGCGCGCGATGGCGCAAAAGCTGACCGAAGCGTTCGGGCAATCCGTGATCGTCGATAACCGCGCGGGCGGCGGCGGCACCATCGGCGTCGAAACCGCGGTGCGCGCGGCACCCGACGGCTACACGCTGATTATGGTGTCGGCAAGTTATTCGACCAATGCCGCGATCTTCAAACTCCCGTACGACCCGATCAACGACATCACGCCGATTTCGCTGATCGGCGAGTCCGCGTTCATGGTCGCGCTGCACCCGAGTGTGCCGGCAAAATCGATCAAAGAACTGATCGCGCTCGCCAAAGCGAAACCGGGCGCGCTCAACTATGCCTCGACCGGCACCGGCGGCATCACGCACCTCGCGACCGAGCTGTTCGATATGATGGCAGACATAAAAATGACGCACGTGCCGTACAAGGGCACTGGCGCCGCACTTACCGACCTGCTCGGCGGCCACGTGCAGCTGATCTTCGGCAGCATGCCGTCGATGGTGCCGCAGAACAAGATGGGCAAGCTGCGCGGCATCGCGGTGAGTACCGCCAAGCGCAACAGCGCGGTACCCGACATGCCGACCATCGCCGAAACGGTTCCCGGCTACGAGGCGGTGCTGTGGTACGCGTGCTGGGGCCCGAAGAACCTGCCGCAAGAAATCGTCACGCGCTGGAACACCGAAATCGCCAAAGCCATCAAAGCGCCGGATACGCAGGAACGCATGGCGGGTGAAGGCCTCGATCCCGCCGGCGGTCCGCCGGAGCAGCTGCGCGCCGTGCTCAAGCGCGACGTGCCGAAATGGGCCAAGGTGGTGAAAGAAGCCCACGTCAAGGCGATACAGTAGCAGTGAAACGTGAAGGGTGAAGGGTAAATCATTCGTCGTTCATCATTCCGCATTCATCCCTCATCCCTCATCCTTTCCCCGCAATTTACCGCAGTTTCCAGCGCGCGCCCTGCTGCCACACCCTGCCGTCGCGCTCGAGCTTGAGCAGGTGCGCGTGCAGCGAACGGCGCGCCACCGGGTGCAACCGCTCAGGCGTGTCCGAGTAAACGATGGGCAGCAGCTCATCGAGCGTCGACGGGTTATGGATGGCGAAAGCATCGACCACTTTTTGCTCGCGCTTCAGACGGTGCGCGATCAGCCGTCGCACCTCGTCGTGCGGCCGCTCGATGACATGGCCATGGCCGGGTGCGATGTGCCCGATGTCGAGCGCGAGCAGCGCCTCGAGCGACTTGAGATACGCAACCATGTCGCCGTCGGGCGGATTGATCACCACCGTCGAGCCCTGCATGATGTGGTCGCCGGTAAACAACAATTTCTCCTCTGCGAGCAGGTAGCACAGATGGTTCGACGCGTGGCCCGGGGTATGCACCGAGCGAAGCGTGAAATCACCGCCGTCGAGCACGTCGCCGTGCTTGAACACCCGGTCGGGGGCAAATGCGGCATCCTGATTGTCGTACTGCGGCGCGCGCATGCCGATGACTTTGGCGCCGGTCGCCGCTTTGAGCGCGCGCGCGCCGGGCGAGTGATCGCGGTGGGTATGCGTGCACAAGATCCAGCGCAGCCGGTCGCCAACCACCGCGAGCAATGCATCGAGATGCGCTGCGCTTTCGGGACCGGGATCGATCAACGCGAGCCGCGCGCTGCCGACGACGTAGGTATTGGTGCCCGGTCCGGTCATCATGCCGGGATTCGGCGCGGTGATGCGCGCGATCAGCGCGCCAAGCCGCACCACTTCGCCGGGAACGATCATTGCCATTTGCCGGTCCCTCCGACGCCGACCGCTTCCTCGTAACCGGCGTCGCCCGGCAGCAGGCGCCGGCCGTCCTTGCCGATGCGCGGCAGGATCGCCGGCACGCTGCGCTGCGCGCGCATCGCTGTGAGCAGCGATGCGGCATGGTCGAAACTCGCGAATTGTTCGAGCGTGCGCTCCGTCGGAAGGCGCAGCTTGAAGCCGCCGGCACGGTGCCGATCGAGCGCCGCTGCGGGATGGATCCAGACATGACTGATCGTTTCGCGGTTATCGTGCAGCGGCGCCTGCGCCGGCGGCGCCTCGGCCACGAAAAAGCGCGTGTCGTAGCGGCGCGGCGCGCCGACCGGCGTGATCCAGTGACTGAAATACACCAGCTGATCGACGGCGATGCGCAGGCCCTCCTCGCGCACGATCGCGGCGAGGCTGCGGCCGCCTTCGTCCACCGCGCGGCGGTGGGCGGAAAAGCGCTCGACCATGTCGTCGCGTATCAGTTCGACGATGCCGCCGCCCGGCGCATACGCGAGCAGCAACCCGGCTTCCTCGAACGATTCGCGGATCGCCGCGACCCAGTAGGCAAGGCCGCCCGAGGCGACCCCGAGGGCTGCGCTCGCCTGCGCATCGTCGAGTCCCGCGCACAGCTCACTCGCCTCAGGCGCCGCGTCCTGCTCATCCACCGCGCCGCCGGGGAATACATAATTGCCGGGAACGAACACCGACTGCAGGTTGCGCTGCATCATCAGCACTTCGAGCCCGTGCCTGCCGTCGCGCACCAGCGTGACGGTTGCCGAGGGAACCGGGATCATTTCAACCATCGCATTCATGCTACTTCTCGGTGAGCAACTTCATCAGGCTGGATGAGTCGAGCCGGCCGCAGCCTTTTTCCTGCAGCTTGCCGTACCACTGCTCAACAATCGCAGTGACCGGCAGCAGCGCGCCGTTGCGCCGTGCCTCGTCGAGGCAGATCTGCAGGTCCTTGCGCATCCAATCCACCGCGAAGCCGAAGTTGTACTGGTCGTCGACCATGGTCGGGCCGCGGTTTTCGAGTTGCCACGACTGAGCCGCGCCTTTCGAGATCACCTCGATGACTTTTTTCGCGTCGAGCCCCGCGCGCATCGCAAAGTTGAGCCCTTCGGCAAGCGCCTGCACAAGACCGACGACCGTGATCTGGTTCACCATCTTGGTGAGTTGGCCACAGCCGGGTGGCCCCATCAGGGTCACCGCACGGCCGTAGTGCGCCATTACCGGCTGCGCCGTCGCAAATGCCTGCGCGTCGCCGCCGACCATGATGGTGAGGATGCCCTTCTCGGCGCCGGCCTGGCCGCCTGAAACCGGCGCATCGAGATAGCTGAAGCCGCCGGCGCATGCCGCCTGCTCGAGCTCGCGCGATACGTTGGCCGACACCGTCGAGTGATCGGCGTAGATTGCGCCGCGCTTCGTTCCCGCGAACGCGCCGTCGGGCCCGAGCGTCACCTGGCGCAGATCGCGGTCGTTGCCGACGCACGAAAACACGATTTGCGCGCCCTGCGCCGCCGCGCTTGGCGTAGGCGCCGCGCGCGCGCCGTATTCCTTGACCCACTTTTCGGCCTTGGCTTGCGTGCGGTTGTAGACCGTAACATCGTGGCCGGCGCGCGCGAGGTGTCCCGCCATCGGATAGCCCATGACTCCTAACCCGATGAATGCAAGTTTCAGTTTTTTCTGTTGAGGATCCGTCATTCTCTTTACCCTTCATTCTTCACTGCCTTTATGCCATACCGATCGGTGCAGGCAGATCAGCAAGCACCTTGCCCGGCCGTGCACGCATCAGCGCTTCAAGTTCGTTGCGCACCTTGCGATAGCCCGGATCGTCGAACCGGTTATTCATTTCCTGCGGATCGTTGACGAGATCGTAGATCTCACCCGCGTCCGAGCCAAGTTCGAACGTGCACTTGTGCGTCTTGGTGCGCACCGTGCGTAACTGCAAACCCACTCCGCAGCGCGATGGATGCACGTGCCATTCGCTGTATGCGACCTCCCGGCTTTCGGCGCCGCCCCGCAACAATGTCCTGAGGCTCCGGCCCTGCAGTTCGAGCGGCGCGGGCACGCCGGCGTAGTCAAAGAAGGTCGGCGCAAGATCGAGCGTCGAGACCGGCTTATCCTCCACCCGGCCCTGCGCGATGCCCACCCCCGCCACGATCATCCCGACGCGCAGCAGGTCTTCGAGCGGCCACGGACCTTTCAGGTACATGCCATGATTACCGAGCATTTCGCCGTGATCGGTGGTAAAGATCACCAGCGTATCTTCGCGCAAGCCGAGGTCATCGAGCGCGGCGAGGATGCGCCCGACGTTGTGGTCGATCAGCGAGATCATGCCGTAGTAGTTCGCCGTCATGTGCGCGAGCTGTTCGTCGCTCTGGTCCGGGAGGCGCGAAACCTTGGCGCGCAGGTAGCGCATCGCCGGGTCAGCGAGCTGCGGCGCGCCTTCGACCGATGCCCGGTACCACCACGGCCGGCTGTCGAGATCGCGGGTGCGGTGCTGCGGAAGCGCGACGTCGCGCGGGTCGTACAGCAGACTCCACGGCACCGGGCAGTCGAACGGCTGGTGCGGATCGGGAAATGACACCCATATGCAGAACGGCTTCGATTGGTCGCGCTCGGCAAGCCAATTGATCGTGTGGTCGCCGATCCAGGTGCTCGAATGCCACGCCGGCGGCAGCGCCGAATGCCAGGTTTGCGCCGCCCCTTTGGCGTCGGGACCGGCGGACGCGCCATACAAACGCAGCGCTTCATCGCTTGCCCCGCGCGCGAGCAGCCAGCGCTCGTAATGTCCGACCGGCGGGCGCTCGAGCGGCATGGGATTGTCGAAATGCCCGAGTACCGCGAGTTCCACATGCCGGAAGCCCATGTACGGCCCGCGCCAATCCGGGCCGTATTGCGCGCCGCTGCGGCCACATTCCGGCGTGCCCATCGGCCTGAACGTCGCCTTGGTCGAGAAGTGCGCCTTGCCGATGAACGCGGTGGCGTAGCCGCCGGCGCGCGCCAGCGTTCCGGCAAATCCCTGCTCGCCGATCTTGGGATCGAGATCGACGCCGTTGTCCCACACGCCGTGCGTGAGCGGCAACAGCCCGGTCAGAATCGAGGCGCGCGAGGGCTGACATACGAGATTCGGCGTAATGCAGGCGGAGAAACGCGTTCCTTCGCGCGCGAGGCGGTCAAGATGCGGCGTGCGGATGTGCCTGTTCTCGAAGCCGAAGCAATCCGCCCGCTGCTGGTCGGACGTAATCAGGAGAATATTGGGTCGCGCGCGCATCGGAGGGAAAAGACGGACTCTTAATCCGTGCCCTTGGCTCCGGACTGTCTGATCAGCTGCGCGAACTTGCCGCTTTCCGAGCGCACGAATTTCGCAAGCTCCTCGGGCGTGGTGCCAACCGTCTCTGCGCCGACGTTGGCGAGCTTCGATTTGACATCCGGCAGCTTGAGCGCGCGCACGATCTCGGCGTTGAGCTTGGCGATGATATCGGGCCCCGTTCCGACCGGCACGAAATAGGCAAACCAGTTGCTGATGTCGAAACCGGGCACGCCGGCCTCGATCATGGTCGGCACTTCGGGCGCCGCCGGCGAGCGCGTGGTCGTCGTCACCGCCAGCGGACGCAGCTTGCCTGCCCTCACATGCGGCATCGCCGGCGGCATTCCGGAAAAAAACATCGGCACCTGGCCGCCGATCAGGTCCGGCATCACCGGTCCGGCGCCTTTGTACGGCACGTGCACCATGTCGATTTTCGCGGTGATCTTGAGCAGTTCGCCGGCGAGATGCTGGACGCCGCCGGTGCCGGCCGACGCATAAGAAAGCTGGCCGGGCCGCGTTCTGGCAAACGCGATCAACTCTTTCACCGTTTTAACCGGCAGCGACGGGTGCACCACCAGTATCAGCGGCGTGCTCACCGCCAGCGACACCGGCGCGAAGTCCTTATCGACGTTGTACGGCATTTTCTGCAGATGCGGGAGCACCGCAATTTCCGCCGGTGACGACAGCAGCACGGTGTAGCCGTCGGGCGCCGACCTGGCGACGATTTCGGCGCCGATCACCCCGCCCGCGCCCGGCCGATTGTCGATGACCACCGTCTGCTTGAAGCTGTCGTTCATCTTCTGCCCGACCAGGCGCGCGGTGAGATCGGTCGCGCCGCCGGGCGCGTACGGCACCACCACACGGATCGACTTCGCAGGATACGCCTGCGCTGCCGCCATGCCGCCCAGCGCGGCGAGCCAGCATCCCATACAAACGACGGACAACCGGTCCATGCTTGTCATGTGTGCCTCCTTTTCGATCCGGTATGCTGCAACACGATCAGTCGAGCTTGACGCCGGCCACCTGAATGATCTTGCGGTACTTGGCCTCTTCCGATTTCACGAAGTGCGACAGTTCCGCGGGCGTGCTCGGCGTGACCTCGACACCGGTGCCGAGTAGATAATCATTCACTTCCTTCATCTTCAGTACGCGCACGATTTCCGCATTCAGTTTGGCGATCACGCTCCTCGGCGTCTTCGCCGGCACGAAGAATGCGAACCAGATGCTGGTATCGAAGCCCTTCACGCCTTGTTCCTGCATCGTCGGCAACTCGGGCAGCAGGGTCGCGCGCTTGGCGGTGGAGATTGCCAGCGCCTTCAGCCGGCCGGCTTTGACGTAAGGAATCGCGGGGCCCATGCCGACAAAGCCGAATTGCACTTCCTGCCCGCCGAGCAGCGCGATCGTCGCCGGCCCTCCGCCCTTGTACGGCACATGCACGATGTCCGTCCCGGTCAGCATCTTGAATAATTCGCCCGACAAGTGCATGGGACTGCCCACGCCTACCGATGCGTAGGACAGGGTCTTCGGTTTCGCTTTTGCCAGCGCGACGAGCTCCCCGATTGTTTTCGGCGCGAACGAAGGATGCGCGACGATCAATATCGGCGAAATCGTGCCGAGTGAAACGGGCGCAAAGTCCTTCTCCACGCTGTACGGCAGTTTCTTGAACAGGCTGGGATTGACCGCGACTTCGCCGGTGGAGGCGACAAACACGGTGTAGCCATCGGGCGTCGCCGCGACCACGATCTCCGCTGCAATCAGCCCGCTGCCGCCGGGACGGTTGTCGACCACCACCGGCTTGCCCCAGTTATCCGACATCCTAAGGCCCACCGCGCGCGCCAGGATGTCGGTATTGCCGCCGGGCGCAAACGGCACCAGCATGCGGATCGGCTTGTCGGGATATCCCTGGGCGTAAGCGCCACTGCTCGACATCGCGCATACCGCCGCCCCAACCCACTTCACGTATTGTCTCATTTGCATCCCTTCTCCTCTCACGACGAAAACGGTGACACCGCTCAACCCAGAACAATCGGATAACCGGGCGGCGGCGTGAAACCGAGGTCGCCGCGCTTGATCACCGCGTCGCGTCCGCCATTTTGTTCCATCAATTCAGCCTGACGCCGTTTCGCGCGCGCATCGACTTCCGCCGGATCGCAGATTTTCATGAGCCGCGAACGGCATTCGTCGACCGCTTTCGCATGCGCCGGGTCACCCGCCAGGTCGCGCAACTCTTCCGGATCGGCCTCAAGGTCAAACAACTGCGGCCGGTAGGCAACGTAATGCACATACTTGTATTTGCCGTGGCGGATCATGAACGCGCCGGTGGTCGACCCCATGCCATGATATTCGGCCAGCACGTTGCGATCGGGACGCGCACCCGCAGCAAGCTTGAACAGCGAATGCCCGGGATGGCCATCGTACACTTCTGGCTTGTCCTCACCGGCGCACTCCATGATGAACGGGTAGGTATCGACGTGGCTCGCCGGCTCGCGTACTTTCACGCCGCGCGGGATATCGGGGCCATTGATGATCAGCGGCACGCCGGCGACTTCCTCGTACATCGTCGATTTGCCCCACAGCCCGCGCGCGCCGAGATTGTCGCCATGGTCCGAGGTGTAAAGCACGCGCGTATTCGCGGCCAAGCCGGTCGCATCGAGCGTCCGCAATACTTTGCCGATATTGTCGTCGAGAAACGTGCACAGGCCATAATAGGCCGCGACCGCTTTTTTGAGCTTTTCGGCGTCGAAAAACTTGTCGTAAACGAAGCTGCCCGCGTAATCGCGCAGATACGGATGATCGGGGCGCTCGCCCTGCGCATACTGCTTGGGCAGCGGCATCCGGTCGAGCGGATACTGGTAATAGAACTCCGCCGGCGCGATCAGCGGGAAATGCGGGCACACGAACGACACGAACAGCACCCATGGCTTATCGCGGTATTTCGGCGCCTCCTCGCGCAGCCAGATCTGCGCCTTCGACGCGATTTCCCGATCGTAAAATGTATACGACGTCTCGCCGGGGCCGGCGAGCTTGGCGATTTTCCATGACAGCCCGCGCTCGGGCAGGTCATTCCGCACCAGCCCCATCAGGTCGCCTTTGCCCTCAACGATGTTCATCGGGATGATTTCTTCCGAGAAGCCGTTGTCGTCGCCGTCGAGGCCGCGGAAGTGCAGCTTGCCGATCGACACCACGCGGTGGCCGCGCTCGCGCAATCGGTGGTGCCAACTCGGGACCGCGCCCTCGTAGGCGTCGGCGTTGTCCCAGTAGCCGATCTGATGCACGTATTTACCGACCGCGAACGCGGCGCGCGCCGGCACGCACACCGGGCACGTGGTGTAGGCGCTGGTGAACAGCGTGCCGCCCGCCGCGAGCGCGTCGATGTTCGGCGTCTTGACCAGCGGATGCCCGCTGCAACCCATGATCTTCGGGTTGTGCTCATCCGACATGATGATTACGAGGTTGGTCGGTTTCATCGTTTGTATTCGAGCGAATACTGATAATGCGGGTGGCGATCTCGTCGCTGCGCCGGGTCATTGCGGCTCGATGCCGGCAGCCCTTACCACCTTAGCCCACTTCATGACTTCTGCCTTGATGACAACCGAAAACTCCGCCGGGCTGCTGAGGTTGGCCTCGGCGCCCTGTCGGGCAAACTGTTCCGCCACCTCTGGCGCGCGGGCAGCCTTAACGATCTCCGCATGTAGTTTGTTGATCACGCTCTTCGGCGTTCCCGCCGGCGCCATGATGCCGTTCCAATTATCGGCCTCGATTTCCGGCAGGCCGGCCTCGGCGAACGTCGGCACATCGGGGACCACTGGGGAACGCTTCCTGGCTGTGATTGCAATGGCGTGCAGGCGCCCCGCTTTCACATGCGGCAGTGCGGGCGCTATGGCGGGGAAAGCCAGCTGCGCTTCGCCGGAGAGAATCGCCGTGACCATCTCACCGCCGCTCTTGTAAGGCACGTGCACCAGTTTCACCTTCGCCATATACTGGAACAGTTCCGCAGAAACATGCGCCGGACTACCGTTGCCGACTGTAGAATAATTAAGGCTGCCCGGCTTAGATTTGGCGAACGCGATCAGCTCCGGCACGGATTTCGCCGGCAAACGGGGGTTAATTACCAGTATCAGCGGCACCGAGGCCAACATTGTCACCGGCGTGAAACTCGCCACCGGGTCGAACGGGAGCTTCTTGTAAAAACTTGGGCTGATCGCCAGCGACAATGTCGCATTGAAAATGGTGTACCCGTCGGGCGGCGCACTTGCGACGATCCCGGCGCCGATGTTGCCAGTCGCGCCGGGACGGTTATCCACAATCACCGGCTGGCTTATCTGCTCGTAGAGCTTCTGGCCCACGATACGGGCAAAAATGTCCGGCGCGCCGCCGGGCCCCCACGCGACTATCAGGCGAATCGGCTTGGTCGGATAGCTTTGCGCGACAGCAACGCTTACGCCGAACAACATAAAACTAACCGCGATCATCGTCGGAATTCTGCAAGCATGCAATTTGATTTCCTCCTCGCTTATCATTAATCATTCATCTTTCCACATTTTGCGGCAGCGGTTCGTTGCCCTGCGTCTTACACGTTGCGCTAGGCGTTACTCACGTCACCTTCCCCAGCGCGCGCAATATGCGCTCGGGAGTAAACGGCATGTGCGTAACGCGCGCATTCAGCGGCCACAGCGCGTCATTGATCGCGTTCATCACCGCCGCGGCAGCGCCGGCAGTGCCGGCCTCCCCCACGCCTTTCGCGCCGAGCTCCGAAGTTGCGGTCGGGGTGCACGTATGTCCCACTTCGATGTCGGGCATCTCGTTCGCCATCGGCACCAGGTAGTCGATCAGGCTGCCGTTGACGAGCTGGCCCTCGGTGCTGTAGACGCACTGCTCGTAGAGCGCCGCGCCCAGTCCCTGCACCACCGCGCCGCGAATCTGCTCGTCAACGAGCAGCGGATTGATCACCGTGCCGCAATCGTCGACGACCCAGTGCTTGATGAGCTTCACGAAGCCGGTGTCGGTGTCCACTTCGAGGTAGCTCGCCTGGATGCCGTTGGTGAAAATGCCGGGATAGGTCTTCTGCGCGTAGCTGCGGGTGACGGTAAGTTCCGGCTGAAAATCCCGCGGCACCTGCTCGGTGCAGAAATAAGCGGTGCGCGCCACTTCCTCGAGCGTCATGCGCACCGCGCCACTTGTCGCATCCACGACGTTGCCGTCACGGATATCGAGCAGCGACGCCTCCGATTCGGTGAGCCGCGCGACGAAGGAGAGAATGTTGCTCTTCAGCGCCTTGCCCGCCTGCAGCACCGCTTCGCCGCCGATGCCGGTGCCGCGCGAGCCCCAGTTGCCGCCGCCGTATGGCGTCACCTCGGTGTCGCCGATGATCACTTTCACCCGTTCGATCGGCAGCCCGATTGCGGTGGCCGCGATTTGCGCGATGATCGCAGCGCTGCCCTGCCCCATCTCGTTGATGCTGGAGGCCGCCGTGACGCCGCCGGTGGCGGTGAGCTTAATGGTGCAAGCATCCTGCGCGGCGATCGAGGCCCCGCCCCACCCATAGGTCGCGGACGAAGGATTGGAGTTTTCGACGAAACTCGCCAGCCCGATGCCGCGATAGACACCCTTCTTCCGCAGCTCGGCCTGCTCGCGGCGCAGCGCGTCGTAGTTCACTAGCGCCAGCAGCTTCTCCAGCGCCTCGTGCTGCGAGAGCTTTTCGAACGTCGGACCGGTCACGAGCTTATAAGGATAAGCATCCGCCGGAATGTAGTTGCGGCGCCGGAATTCGGCTGGATCGATGCCAATCGCCCGCGCCGCGAGTTCCACTAGTCCCTCAGTCACGGCGCACGCCACTGGGTGGCCGACCGCCCGATACTGGCCGTACATGGCCTTGTTCTGGAACACCGCGCATGAACGCCCGCGATAGATCCGCTGCTGGTAAGGTCCGCCCGCGAGGTTGACGATCTGGATGCCTTCATTGGCGCTGCCGCGCGGATAACCGGAGTACGGCCCGATGCCGTAGAGATCGTCCATCTCGATCGCAAGAATGTCGCCGCTTTTCGCCACCGCCATGCGCGCTTTGACGCGATGGCCGCGCGCGTGAAAGTCGGAGATGAACGATTCGAGCCGGTCGGCGACGAACTTCACCGGGCGCCCCAGCATGAGCGCAGTCGCGACCGTCGCCATGTCGTCGCCGTAGATGTGGATCTTGAGCCCGAAACCGCCGCCCACATCCGGCGCGATCACGCGCACGCCTGTTTCGGGCAACCCGAAATGGCGCGCGAGGATCCACTGCATCATGTACGGCACCTGTGTCGAGTGCCACACCGTGAGCTGGTTGTCCGCCGGATTGAAGTCGGCGACGATTGAGCGCGGCTCGAGCGTGACCGCGGTGTGCCGGCTGGTGATAAACGTCTCCTCCACCACAGCATCGGCCCGCGCGAATGCCTCGTTCACGCCGCCCGTATCCACCGCCCGCTCGAAGCACAGGTTGTTGCCGAGTTCGGGATGGATAACCGGCGTTGCAGGATCGAGCGCGGTCTCCGCATCGGTCACCGCGGGCAACTCTTCCCACTCGACCTCGACCAGCTGCACCGCATCTTCGGCCAGCGCGCGTGTTTCCGCGATCACCGCGGCCACCGGCTCGCCCTGCCAGCGCGCGCGGTCGACGGCGAGCGGGTACTGCGGCACCGAGTGCATGCCCTTGATGTTGGTGAGCACGCCGACGTACGGCTGGCACAGCTTCGCCACATCGGCGCCGGTGATCACACGCACGACGCCGGGGGCATTTGCCGCCGCGGTCGTGTCAATACGCACGATTCTCGCGTGGGCGTACGGGCTGCGCAAAAAGACCGCGTGCACCATGCGCGACAGTTTGACGTCATCGACGTACTGGCCGCGTCCGGCGAGCAACCGCTTCGCTCCGGGCCGCGGCAACGGCGCGCCGATATAGTTCGTGCCGGTGACAGGCAGCCCGTTCGAGGCCTTCATGCCACCCCTCCTGTTTTCGCGCGGCGGGCGCGGCACGCCACCTCTATCGCGTCCACGATCGAGTGATAGCCGGTGCAGCGGCAGTAATTCCCCGACATGTGCTTGCGGATTTCTTCGCGTGTCGGATGGGGGTTGTTCTTCACCAGTTCCGCCGCTGCCAGCAGCACGCCCGGAGTGCAGAAGCCGCATTGCAGTGCATTGCGCGTGTGGAACTCGTGCTGAAGGTCGGCGATCTCGCCGCTATCCGACACGCCTTCGATCGTTTCCACGCGCGCGCCGTTGGACTGGATCGCAAGGATCAGGCAGCCACGCACGATCTCGCCGTTGACGCGCACCGTGCATGCGCCGCACACGCCGTGCTCGCAGCCAAGGTGCGCGCCGGTCAGCCCCAATTCTTCGCGCAGAAAATCAACGAGATGCTGGCGTACGGCGACGCGTCGCGAAACTGTCACGCCATTCACGGTCAACGTGATATCAAGTGCGTTTTCAGTGAGTGCCGTCACGACGCGGTCCCTGCCAGAGCGTTTACGATCCGGCCCGCGAGGACACGTGCGAGATGGAGCTTGGTTGCCGCGCTGTGATAGAGGTCGCCATAGGGTTCCAGATCCTCGCTCACCGCAGCTTGCACCGCCGCGACCGTGTCCGGCGAGCATGGGTTGCCTTCGAGGGCCGCCGCCGCACTCACTGCGAGCACCGGAACCGCGCTGATGCCGAAGAAAACGACGCTTGCATCCGAAAAGCGCCCGCCCTCGAACTTGCCGTGCGCTGCCACGCCGACGATCGCGTAATCACCGTGCCGGCGCGCCAACTCCAGAAACGCGGACCGATAGCCGGGCTGGAGAGCCCGGAATTCGCCACCAAGCAGCACTTCGCCGGGCCGGAGATCAGTTTCGTAGAGCCCTTTGAAAAACTGCCGCGCTGGGACGCTGCGCTCGCCGCTTTTACTGGCGAGCTGCAGTGTTGCGTCGAGAGCGACGCTGCATGCCGGCAGCTCCGCGGCAGGATCGGCGTAAGCAATGCTGCCGCCAAACGTGCCGCGGTTACGGATCGCCGCGTGCGCGACATGGGGCATCGCCTGATGAATCAGCGGCAAGCAGCGCGCGATCTCGGCCGAGTGCTCGAGGCTGCGGTGCCGCGCCAGCGCGCCAATACGCACTGTGTCGTTGCTGACGCTGATACCGGCAAGATCGGTGAGGCTGTTGATGTCAATCAGCACCGCCGGCGCGGCGAGCCGCATGTTGAGCGCGGCGATCAGGCTCTGTCCGCCGGCAAGGATTTGGGCAGCGTCGCCATATTGTTCGAACAGCTCAAACACGTCGCTGAGCGACGTTGGCTTGACGTAGGCGAAAGCTGACGCTTTCACGGGTTCCTCCATAGCGTATCAGTCGAGATTGAATTTCTTGCCGCGGATGAAGGCGCCGAAGTCCGCGCGCTCAGGCACCGAGTACTGGCGCGCCTTGTCTTCCGACCAGCCGTAGAATTCCGCCTTGCCGTAGCGCTCGACGCTGCGCTGTTTCGCATACGGTTGTTTCGCGACGCGACGCCGGTCATAGGCATCGATTTTAGCCGCTATCCCCGCTTCGCCGAAGCGGTCAACGTGGACGGTGACCTCGAGCGGCAGCCGCGCCGTGATTTTGCCTTCCTCGGCCGGATAACCGACGCACAGACCGGCCACCGGAAACACCCAGTCAGGCAATTCAAGCAGATCGCTGACGATCTGTGCGTGGTTGCGCACCGCGCTGATCGGGCAGCAGCCGATACCGGCGGCGGCCGCGGTGTGAATGAACGTCGTCATCACGATACCCGCGTCGACCGCGGCGTTCATGAAAGCATCGAGATGATCGTTGGCGAACGGCTTGCCGCGCAGCTCGGCGACCTGGCGGATGCGCCGGTTGTTGCCGCAGAACACGAGAAACACCGGCGCGCTGCGCACCCACGGCATGTCGGAAATCAGATCGGCGATCGCCGTGCGCTTCACGGTATCTCTGACATGCACGATGTCGGCCTGCTGCAGGTCGCTTTTCGACGGCGACGACAGCGCGCACGCAAAAAGCAGCTGCAGAAGTTCCGGACTTACCGGCTGCGGTGTATATCTGCGCTGCGAGCGGTGCTCGAGCAAGCGCGCCAGCGATTCGGCGCCTGCCTGCCCGGATGCAACGGGGATCTTCGTGCCAAAACGCTCTTCGAGAGCGCGCGCCATGCGCGCCAAAGGGTCATTCGTCATGGTTTGCCGGGTTCCACTGTACGTCGAAACGATATTCAGGTGCCGTATCTGACCGGCGATTTGGCCAGCTTCAATGCCGCCAGCGCGCTATAGCACGCGAGCCACGCGGTTTTTGGATTTTCCGGCGCCGGCACGTTCTCGAGCTTGATCGCGATATTGCCGGTTTTGCCTTTGATCGTGATGAAGTGGGTGTTGTGCTTGAGCGCCGGATCGGCCACCACCTTCAACCGCGTGCGGTCGAAGCCGATGCCGGCCATGCTCAATACCGCCGCGATATTGACGTTGGCCGGAAAGTGCGGCACGCCCTCGCGCGCCGATCCTTCGAACAGCGTCACCGGCCCGCGCATGCCGGCGAGATCGACCTTCATTTTTTCGACGTACGGGATACCCTTCCACGCGGCGGGCGGCTTGGTCACGGTGATCTCGACCGCGTCGACGCCGGCAATGCACGCCGCTTTAAGCGCATCGAGCCCGCCGATGCCGCCTGACGGCACGTACAGCAGCGCGCCACTTTGGTTCGCGCTTGCTTCCAGCTTGGCGCGCAGCGCGTCGTCGCACAGCGCACCGCCCGACAGCACGATCACCGCGATGCCTTTATCCAGCAACGGCGCGCAATATTCGCGCACTGCGTCGTGCGCCGCCGCTTCGACGACGACATCGGGCCTGTGTTCGAGCAGCTCCGCGAGCGAGGTGACGAAAGCGACGCCAAACTCCGCGGCGAGCGGCTTGCCGCGCGACTTGCCGCCGCGCCCGGCGATCGCGACGACTTCGGCGTCGCCGAGATCGCCGCGCTTGATGTGCTCGAGGAACAGGCGGGCGATGGTCCCGCCGCCGATGATTGCTACGCGCATGAGCCGTCCGTTATCTTTCCTGACGGCTATTGTGCCATAACAGGGGCGCCTTTCCGGCGCCCGGGCTTATGGTTTGGCGGAAGCAAACGCGCGGCTGGTTTCGCGCACGCAACGCCAGATGTGCTCAGGCGTCTGCGGCGCGCTGGTGCAGCCGGGTGCGATGATGAACTTGCGCTTGCCGGCCTGCTTCAGCGCATCCCGCATTTCTTCGCGCAACCCGGGCAGCGAGCGCTCGTGCACCTTCTGCTCGTTGATGCCGCCCATCAGGCACTTGCCGGTCAGCTTGCGCAACTCGGCAAGCGACGGATTGCCCGCGAGGCGGTCGGAGACGCTGAACACTTCGCACGGATAGTCGAGCACGCGCTGCATGTCGATATGCGTGCCGTGCACGTGCAGGATGCGCACCATGCCCTGCATCGCTTCCAGCACGCGCAGATCGAACGGCCGCAAAAAGGTCTTGAACGCCGCATCGCCGATGCCGCGATCGCCGGGCGGCGCGATCGCGCCGTTGATCGAATACAGCACGCCGTCGCAGCCCGCCTGCTTCAATTCGTGCATGTAGCCGCACGCGGTTTCGGTCACTGCGTCGAGCATGTGCAGCGCCTCACGCGGGTTGCCGTAGATCAGTTGCGCCTTGCTGAAGCCCACCTTGCGCAGCACCTGCTGGAACGGATCGAAGAACGTATCGACGATCGGCATGTCGGGACCGAAGTCGGCGCGCAGCGTGCGGATCAGCTTGAGCTGCTCAACGTAGCAGCGGGAGGTTACCGGCATTTTCTCGAAGCGCAGCATATCCCCGGGCGATTCGAGCGTCTCGAGCCCCGGCGGCAGCGGATACCGGTAATCGTGCATCACCTTGCAGATGTCCCAGTCGTAGGCGCGCACGAATGCGGCGTGGCGGCGCGCGGCTTCGTCGCCCGCCAGATAATCGCTCGCGAAGTGCACCCACACGGTGCACGGCGGACGATCGACGTCGCCGCCATTGACGGCCGCGACAAAACGCTCTCGTTTGTTCATGAATTGGCTTTCATGGCGGGAAAAGTTGCGGCGGTATGTTGCTTGCCAACACCTGGCAAGTCAAGCTGTTGACCCTGTTCGCAGCGCTGGTGCACAATCCAGGGCGAACTCTCATACGGGGAAAACCATGCTCAGCACACTGCTCTCGGCGTTGCTCGCGGCGGTCGCCGCGACCACCGCCTCATTCGCGGCCGACTCGCAGCACAAAGACTACCCGAACAAACCGGTGCGGCTGATCATTCCGTTCGCACCCGGCGGCACCATCGACCCGATCACGCGCATCCTCGGCGAAGCGCTCGGCAAGGAGCTCGGACAAAATATCGTGATCGACAACCGGGCGGGCGCCAATGGCAACATCGGCATGACGGCCGCCGCCAAGGCCGATCCCGACGGCTATACGCTGATAATGGCGTCTTCGGGGGCGCTCGTCGCCAATATCAGCCTGTACAAGAAGCTGCCGTTCGATCCGGTCAAGGACTTCGAGCCGGTCATCCTGTACGGCAACGTGCCGAATATCCTCGTCGTGAATCCGGCGGTCCCGGTCAAGACGCTCAAGGAATTTACGGATTACGTCAAGGCCAATCCGAACAAACTCAACTTCGGTTCGACCGGCAACGGCAGCTCGATGCATCTCGCGGGAGAGCTGTACAAGTCGATGACCGGCACGCAAATGACCCACGTGCCGTACAACTCGCCGGCGCAGGCAACGCAGGATCTGCTCGGCGGCAACACCCAGCTGATGTTCCAGCTGATGACCGGCATCTGGCAGCACGTCAACACCGGCCGCGTGCATGCGATCGCGGTGCTCGCGCCGAAGCGCTCGTTAACGCTGCCGAATGTGCCGACCACCACCGAAGCCGGCATGCCCGGGCTCGAATCCTCGGCGTGGTTCGGCGTGCTCGCGCCGCATGGCACGCCGAAAGCCATCGTCATGAAGCTCAACAAGGAAATCAACAAGCTGCTCGCCGAGCCGGCGTTCCGCAAGCGCATTACCGATGTCGGCGTCGAACCGATGGGCGGCACTTCGCAGGACTTCGCCGGATACCGCGACGCCGAAATCAAAAAGTGGGCGAAGGTGGTGCAGGTGTCGGGCGCGAAAATCGACTGACAAATCTGTTATATTGCGCCCTCAGCTGCCCGGCAGGTTATGCACGTTGGGAAAGAACATCTCTTTCCACGACGCGGGCTTGACTTTGATCGTGCCGACCTTGTGCATGAAATCGACATACTTCATCGTGTTCTGCGGCGTCAGCGTGTAGATATTCTGCGGATCATTGACGATGCGCAGCAGATCCTCGACGGTTGATTTTTCCTTCGTCACCGCGAGATAGGCCTCGACGGCAGCGCGCTTGTTGCCGTTGATCAATTTCATCGCTTCCTCGAGCGCGGCCACGAACGCGACATAAGTTTTGGGATTGGCTTCGGCGAATTTGCCCGACGTCCACGCCATCAGGAACGTCGTCGGCCCGCCGAGCACGTCGTACGAATTAAGCACGGTGCGGATGCCCGGCTTGTCCAGTTCCTGGTACTGGAATGGCGGCGAAGTGAAATGGCTGGTGATCTCCGTCCCCGACAGCAGCGCCGCCATGCCGTCCGGGTGCGAGAACGCGACCGTCAACGGATCGAGCTTGAACTGGTTGCCCGCGCCGAACACCTGTTCCGCCGCCATCTGCAGCGTGATCGCGTGGATCGACGATTTCACGCCGGCCAGCGCGATACGGTCTTTGTCGGTGAAATCGCGAATCGTTTTCACGTTGGGATTACGGGTGTTCAGAAACTGCGGCATCGAGGACAGCGCGCCGACCGCCTTGATGTCGAGGTTGCCGATGGTACGCGACCACTGCGTGACAAACGGCGGCACGCCGCCGGATGCGAAGTGCACACTGCCCGACAGCAGCGCATCCTGGATCGCGGTGCCGAGGCCGATCGTCGCGCGCGTGAGTTTCACATCACCAAGGCCGGCTGCCTTGGCATGCTTCTCGAACAGCTTGTGGTGCTCCATCACGATCAGCGGCAGGTAGCCGATGCCGTGCGCGGTGGCGAGCTTGACTTCGCCGACTTCCGCCGAGACCATGCGCGTGAAGCCAAAGCACAACGCCAGCACCCCAATCAGCCATTGGTTGGTTCGCATATCTCCTCCTGCTTGTCCGCTTCCGCCATTCTAATCCGCCGGTGCGATGAAATTGCGAAGTGGGCGAAAATGGCTAAAATAGCCGGCGTCTAGGCCGGCGGCTGACAGGAGTGACGATGAAACAACGATCCACCACGCAACTGCGCGCGCTCGTCAAGCGCGGCGAATTCCTTGAACTGCCCGCGGCATCCGATCCACTCACCGCGCGGCTCATCGAAAGCGCCGGCTTCAAAACTGTCTACAACGGGGGCTTCGTCACTGGCGGCATGACGACGATTTCCGAGCCGCTGCTGACGATGACCGAGCAGATCGGCGTCGCCGCCGATATCGCGAGTGCCGTCAGCATTCCGGTCGTGATGGACGCCGGCGCCGGCTGGGGCGAGCCACTGCACACCATGCGCACCGTGCGCGAATGCATCCGCCATGGCATCGCCGGCGTGCACATCGAGGACCAGTTGTTTCCCAAGCGCGCGCACTATCATACCTACATCGCGCACAACATCCCGCTCAATGAATATGTCGACAAGATCCGCCTCGCCTGCGAGCAGCGCGATCAGACTGACAAGGACTTCGTGATCATCGCGCGCTCGGATGCGTGCCGCGAGCAGGGATTTCAGGAAGCGGTCAAGCGCGTCAACGCCGCCGCGCAAGTCGGCGCCGACATAGGACTGATTTTCCCGCGCACGCCCGCGGAAGCGATAAAGACACCGAAGGTCTGCAAAATCCCGATGATTTACGTGCAAAGCCGCGGCACTCGAGACGGCCGGCCACTCTACGGCTTCAAGCAGCTCGAAGACATGGGTTACGCGGGCTGCATCGATGCCATCCTCGCGATCTGCGTGCATTACCACTACATGAGCCGCGCGATGAAGGAACTCAAGAAAACCGGCGACTATAAAAGCATGACCAACGCCGAATGCGTCGCCGCGCGCCATGGCGTCGAGACCCTGATCGGGCTGGACGACTATTACGCGATCGAGCGCGCGACAGTCGAGAAAGCGTACTCCGGTAAGCGGCAGCGCAAGACCGGAAGATGACCCCGGGCCGGCCGCGTCCAGTCAGCAAGCCCTGCCGCCTTCATCTGCAGTAGCCGCGACTTGATCTGGCAGACGGTGCCCGCTTTCGACCCTGAGCCGCCTGCCTTCCTTCGATTTGAAAGCGGGAGGGGTGCTATTACACGCCACTCTGAAAATCGGTTAGATTACCCTGTAGTTACCTAAAAAAAGATCACAGTCCATGACGCAAGGTGACATTATCGATGTTCGGGGCCTCTCTCTCAGTGCGGCCAGCCCCGCAGCTGTTGAGCGTTTCGACGCCCTGATTGACGACCTCTACTACTACCGCTTGGGGGTGCTGGATCGCTTAGACGCACTGTTGCAGGAGTTTCCGGAGTTTGTCCTTGCTCATGTACTCAAGGGCTACTCTCTCATGACCGAAGGTACGCTCGACGCCCACCCCAAGGCACGGGCACACCTGCTGCAGGCGGAGGCTTTGCCTGCCAATTCCCGGGAGCGTTTGCACCAAGAAGCCTTGCGTGCCTGGATTGCGCAAGATCTTTCCGCCCGTGCGGCGGCCTGGGAGCAAATCCTGGTCAAGTGGCCATTGGATTTGCTGGCGTTGCGTCAACACACAGGTACGCTTTTTTGGACCGGTGACAAACGACATCAAGCCGAAGTGAGCGCGGGAGTAGCCGGCCATTGGGGCCCCCAGACGCCTGGTTATGCGCACTTTCTTTCGGCTCATGCCTTCGCGATGGAAGAGGTTGGCCAGTACGTAGTGGCCGAGCGTTGCGCGCGCGAGGCGCTGGCTTTGCAGCCGCAAGATCTTTGGGCCTTGCATGGCTTGGTCCATGTGTTTGAGATGCAAGGTCGT
>JAHFRL010000064.1 GCA_023266235.1 Betaproteobacteria bacterium | reverse complement strand
CGCCAGATCAACCGGTGCCGGGTTATCGGCCCCGCCAAACACATCGGCGGCGCGTTCAAGCAACTGCCGCTTCCACTCGCTGATCTGGTTGGGGTGCAACTCGAACTGCTTGCAAAGCTCCGCCAACGTGCGATCTTCTCGCAGCGCCGCCAGAGCCACTCGTGCCTTGAATTCCGCGTTGTGCGTGCGGCGGGTGCGTCGCGCTGATTTCTTGACCATCAAAAACTCCTTTTCGCCAGACTGTCTACAGCCCAGCATTGTGCCCGGAGTTTCCACTTATAGCGCTGTTCAGATTTGCGGGACCACTTCTCCTGGAAGACGAAATTTCGGGGGAAGCTCATCATGTGTTGCTAAAGCCGGCAGGGCATATACGGTGACTAGGTCTCAACTTGATGCAAATGAGTGAGCGACTTTATATGCCATCCTGCCCTGTGATGCCGGTAATTAGAGCGCGGCGTTTGCGCATTGATTGCGTGATGGCTTAAAGGCCACTTCCATCCGGGTGCTCAGGCCGTTATCCCGACATAAATATACCGTTTTGAGCGTGTCGGAGCGGTTTCGCATAGCGCATTCTCCACCAGTCAACTAGCACTATAGCTCGAAATTAGCTGGGAGATCTTTTCCAAGCGGTTCAAGTAATTTAAACCCGTTGCACGATAGCTAAATCTAGATCGCATATGCGAGCTCGCGCGTGTTCCGATAGCTCTCCCCTTGCTCGGATCGTCAATAAGCGCTGCCATAAAAGTACTGGCTTGCTCCCAATCCGGATCTGCCCAAACTTGGTCATGACAATGGGGGTAATCCCTTCCCTTCAACGGCACTAAGTCATAGTTAACGCCATATGAAACATCTGAACCCATGAAATCCATATTCCCTGAAAAAGCAGTTGCAATGACAGGCTTTCCCAGAACCATGGCCTCGGCAATGCCGAACCCATAGCCTTCGGATCTATGAAGCGAAACATAGCAATCACAGCACCGAACGAGGTTTTTAACTTCGTTATTAGTCATCACCCGGTTCAAGAGCGTAACGTTTCCTTTGAGACTCTCCAATTCCTTTTTGATCTGATGAAACTCTGCCGGGTTTGTTTCCACTCCATTGACCTTCAAGACCAGATGCGTCTTTAAGAAAGGGCGCGCCGCCACAATTCTTTCGAAAGCCTTGATTACGGCCTGCGGATTTTTTCTGCTGGTATGAGAGCGTAAATCATAAGCGAACAAAAACGTATAGTCAGCCTCCGGAATTCCAAAGTACCGTCGCCCAAGGAATGATGTTAAAACAACTTCGCAAGCCAGAGTCATGTGAATAACAGGCTTTGTGCACGCCTCAAGGAGGCTGTCATAAATGAACCGGGATGGCGCCCAGATTTCATCGAATCGATCCAGTTGACGGGCCCATTCTGCTGGATATTTGGCCAACTCCCAGAGAGGGTAAACAATGTTGTAACCACTCCATGGTTGTTGATGCGCCAAATGAGCTAACACCTGTTCTACTTCATTACCATTAATGTGGAATACATTGATATCAGCCGGGACATCGGTGGAGGCGCCGGCGAATTCTGCCAACTCGTCTGTAGTTGGTGGAAGCAGCTTATAAATATCTGTTAGCTTCGGTTGAACGGCAACGCTTCGCAGGGCACGGAACGTAGACCGCACATGCTCCCCCATACCGATGGGGGCATATGGATGTCCTACCAAGCGGACCTTGCATAAACCACTCACCGTCGTAGGCCCAACCTCTATTTATCTTTTCGCAACAATTTTGCGGCGTCCACAGCATTTTTAACCGCTTCAAGATATGAATGACCGAAGCGTTGGTCTGGCTCCAGGTACGCACCTTCAGCCCATTCGTTCCAGGCATTTACAAAAACCACCCTTTCATCCCCATAATGCTGAATCCGCGTTTGCTCAATGATTTCTTCCATCCAGGCCTGAAACGAGCCGGGTGTTGCGTGTTCAAAGCAGAAGCCAGTGTTTTGCCTACGCGCCGTATTGTCCCATCCCGGCACAACACCCCTGAACCGCGTGTAAGCCGGTATTTCCCGGGTTGCGTAGCGGACCACCAGATCTCGATAGTCAGCGACGCTTCCTGAAAAATTCGAATTGATAGTCCGACCCGTCGGCGACTTCGTCTCTGCAAGTCCTTGCGGTGGAAATTCCACGCTGGCGTCGCAACCAAGCTTATTCGGACTCGTGTTCGTATAAACCAGTTCGAAGGATTCCACCATGGCGATATAGATTTCCCCAATTCCTTGCTCCCTGCATATGGAGCGCCAAAGACCTGCTGTTTGAGCAAAATTGGGGAATAAGGTAACGCGATAAACAAGAATCAGTGGACGCCCGTCAATCCGGATGTAGCGTTGGTCACGGAAGAACCTAATTAGGTCAAGAATCACGGCTCTATCGTCTTCAGGAGAATGGGACTGAGGCATCAAGAC
Source organism: Betaproteobacteria bacterium (assembly GCA_023266235.1). Lineage (GTDB taxonomy): Bacteria > Pseudomonadota > Gammaproteobacteria > Burkholderiales > SG8-41 > PALSA-1004. Next base: position 22,176 of record JAHFRL010000064.1, on the reverse strand, counting down.
TTCGTGATCCTGCCCATCCCATTTGCGCGTCCAATTTTCGTTAGCCCAACATAGACAAAAGGGGAAATCCGGCATGCCGGTCGCAAGCATTTGCTCAATTGGGCGCTCAAGCAGGCGTTTACCTCCAAACCAAAAGTAGTAGAAGCAAAATCCTTGAATGCCATAGCGGCGCGCAAGTTCAGCCTGCTGCACCAAGACTTCGGGAAGCCGCAAATCGTAATATCCTAAGTCGGCCGGTAAACGCGGCTGGTAGTGGCCCACGAAATTAGGCCGTGCTTTCGTTACACTTGTCCACTCTGTAAACCCGCTACCCCACCATTTATCGTTTTCGTCAAATGGATGAAATTGAGGTAAATAAAAGGCGATGATCTTGGGCGCGACTGCACCATCTAAACGGTGCGACCATTTGCTTTGGAGCGTCGTGAGATTTTTGGAAATGCAACGAAGTTTGAAATTGATGTCGACCAAATCTGTGGTTTTTGACAAGTGGTGCACAATGGTTGCTGTCGGGTTGCAATAAACAAAATACCCGGCTTCCTGAACACGCAAGCACAAGTCGCTGTCCTCATAGTAACAGGGCAAATAATCTTTCGAAAAGCCCCCGAATTGTTTAGCCAATGACGTAGGCAACATCAGACAAACACCTGAAACATAATCCACGCGTCGAGTGTAGGAGAAGCGTGCCTGTGTAGGGTCTTCGTTAAGACCGAGCATGTCAGCGGTACCATCCGGACGAAATGCTGCCCCAGCCTCCTGCAAATACCCGTTGGGATAAATTAAACGAGGCCCCACTGCACCAACTTTTGGATAGAGCCTAAACGTGTCCAATAGATTATGGAGCCACCCTGCCGTGACCTGAACATCATTGTTCAAATAAAGCACATAGCTCCCTTGAACGTGTTTAAGAGCATGATTGCAGTTTTGCAGGAAACCCAGATTTCTCTCATGCCTTATAAGGCGCAAATAGGGTATCGAGGCACAGACCTGCGCGGTTTTATCAGTAGAAGCGTCGTCGGCAAGGATAATTTCGTAAGAAACTCGAGAATCGTTGTGCGCGCAAATCGAGAGAAGACACTCAAGGGTAAGTTTGATGTTGTTGAATACCGGTATGATGATAGATACATCCGGCGGACAAACAATTGAGGGAAGGCTCACTCGTGCAGCTGCAGATGCCAAGGTTTCATTGCCAATATCGATTAAATCCAATGGGGAGGGCGATGTTTCCGCAAGTCGCCTAGCCTTGATTTGTGAAATACGTGATTTCACGGCGTCGTAGTCACGCCACTCCCACGTACCATCCGCAGCAGGAAGGGTATTTATGGCCGGCTGCACTGCAGGCATTGGCGACAATGGTGACGCTGCGGATTCAATTGTGGGCCAGGTCGTTTGGGTCTGTCGGTACGCTGCCCAGCGTTGATAGGCTTCCAATCGCACAAACGCGAATCCAAAAATATGAAAAACAGCGTTCTTCAGTTGCTGTTTTTTGGGGGGCGAAATTGGTAGCGCTCTATATATTGCAATTGCATGCCTGAAAGACTCGACCCCTGTGCGATGTGCAAATGCATACAACCGCCGTAAAGGTGCAGTCAATTTCCACGACCAAGACACCAAAATGGAATCCAGTTGGTTGCGAAGATTCGCAGCGTCCGAGGCAGCCGAAAGATACGCCTGATGCTGTGCGCCAACGGCCGCCTCAAGTTCGGCGATCTGCCCGCCGCGTTCGGTCACGGCTTGTATCTGTTTGTCCTTTTCACTTATAGCCAAATCCAAATTCATTATTTTTTTTCTAAGTATATCAACCCATCTGCGGTAATAATCTTTGTCCACTTTTGCATCAGGAATCACCATTAAATAATCTAATAGATCCTTGTTACATGGAAAATCTAAATTAGCAATTGGGAGTATTCTATTTTCTATAGCTTTGTATTTATATAAACATCGATTAGCAAATGTAAGCTCTATAGTGTCCGGAAGAACCTGGTCATCGTAAAAAAATACACCGCCGAAGTTATTTCCATGAGCATGAGTAAGCACAAATTTCGTATTTATCTTATCAAGAATGCCGCATGCTTTATTTAAATTATCTTTTATCCAATGCAACTCTAAAATGATGCCAACGACATTACTAAAATCATCGATATCAGTTTTCTCAAAATATTCATATTCGGATCCCTCGATATCAATTTTTAACAGGATTTTCTTATCATCATCTTTATTTCTCTCAACATGCACAAGAAAATTATCAGTGCAATCAGTTTTATAGAAAGACAAACCTTCCTTTATAAATTTCAGATTTAAATTATTTTCATCCACAGGTAGTTCATTAACAGTATGATCAAAAAGACAGCACTTTATTTCTTTATATTTTAATAAATCAGTTTCAAAACTTATGTTAGACCCAACTCCATAAACATAAACAACTTCGCAGTCATCAATTAAAGCAACCGGAAGAACATACCCTCCGTCAGAATTACAACCAAACCTAACTAATTCCGAATCTATTGTGTATATCCTTAACAAATCAACAAAGTCTTTCATTTTATTTCTACAACCTTCATGAATTTTCCCTAATGGGTTCCAATGAAACCATTTTCCCATGCTCAAGCCGCAGCGCCCAGTTGCAGTTCCTGCGTATGAGGTTTTCGTTATGCGAGGCCAGAAAAAAAATCTTCGCACTGTCAAGCATGGCTCCCAATCTCGCCTGCGCCTTGTGTGCAAAATCCTGGTCACCTACGCTGAGCCATTCGTCCATTAGCACGATATCTGCCGGGGTGCTGGTGGCGACTGCGAAAGCCAGGCGCATGACCATTCCGCTGGAGTAAGTGCGAAGGGGTATGTAAATGAACTCGCCCAGCTCGGCAAAACTGCATATGTCATCAAGACGCTCGCGCATCTGCTGCTTCGACTGACCCATCACGGCGCCCAGCAAGAAAATATTTTCGTAACCAGTGGCTTCGTGGTCCATTCCCAGGGTGACGTTGAGCATCGAGGCAATACTGCCTTGAACCGAAATGTTGCCACTCACGGGTTCGTAAGCTCCGGCGACTACTCGAAGTAGCGTTGATTTTCCCGATCCATTGTGACCGAGCAACCCGACCCGGTCGCCTTCCTGAAATTTGAAAGTAAGACCGTCGAGCGCCCTTACAACAACTCGATCGTCGCTGGCCCGAGCCAATGAGCCTCCGGTCGCGGCACGCAGAACCGTGCTCTTGAACGATCTGTGCCTGGTCCCGTAGATCGGAAAATCAACTACAATATCTTTGGCGATGACCGATGACATCTTCGTTTATAGCCAATAAGCGATTCGCGCACGATAACGCGCGAAGAAAGCAAGTGCGAAAAGCCAGCCCAATAGGGTCATGGCCAAGGCGACAAGCCAACTGGTAGCCGGGACAGGATTCCCCAATAGTGGCGCGCGAACCAGTTCAATGAGATGGAAAATCGGGTTCCAGTCCGTGATCCACCTGTTGGTGCTCAGCATTTCCGGACGCCAGAATATCGGGGTAATAAAAAACAACAACTGGACCAGGCTGGTGATGATTTGCGGGATATCGCGGAATCGGGCGCTAAGAAGACCCAAAAGGAGGCTCAACCAAATCCCGTTGAGCGCGATGATGAAAACTCCCACGGGCGCCGATAGCAGCCCCCAATCCCACGGCGGCACAAAATATGCTGAAACGAAAATGACGATGACGAAGTTGTGCGCCAAGACAAGAACGTTACGCCAGACTACCCGCATGGCATGAACTGTCAGTGGGAGGCTCGTTTGTTTTATGAATCCCTCCGCCGAAATGAATGCCTGACATCCCTCGGTGATCAAACCGGAGATGAATAGCCAGACTATGAAACCGACGGCCAAAAAATGAATATATCGCGATGTATCCTGGCCCATCAATGCCCCGTAGAGCGGGCCCATGCCTGCAATGAATAATGCGGTGCTGATCGTCAGCCAGAACGGGCCCAGAAACGAGCGCCGATACCGTTGTTTAATTTCCTGCCATGCGAGTGTTGGCCAGAGGTGCAAACTCAATACACCGAGACGAATGTCCGTGAGCGCCCGTGAGAGGTACGCATGATCTGCTATAAACATATCGAGGCAGCGGTCATATGTCTATAGCTTCTTGAGCACGGTAGCCGCGATCAGCGCCAGATTCGAAAGCGGCGTCTGACAATAGACACCCGATCGCTTAATCCCAAGCACTCTCGGGATCAGCCAGTCGTCCCTCGCCCGTGAGAACTCGTCCAGCACGTATCGGCTCTGCGGCGAGAGCCGGTGACGCATGCGTTGGAGCGCCATGATATTGCGGTCGTTCATGGTTCTGAATTGCCCTATGAGTATCCTTAAGAACCGTCGGAACCGACCAAACCAGCTTGCGTTCGAGCCCACCAGGTTCTTGCCATGCTGCCGATAGCCGACCTTGGGGGTGGCATCATAAAAGACCTTTCCGCCACAGCCAGTCACCAGAATATAGACCCACCAGTCGTGTGTCTGCACGATCACATCCGCGCCTGCCTCAACGAGCAATTCCCGCGCCGCCGCATTGAATACCATGGTGTTCCCGCCCGCACCGCTTTGCACAAAGGCGTTGCCAAACGAGAATGGTTTGGGGAACAACGGAGAGAATCCGATTGGCTTGTTGTCTTCATCGATCAGGCGCGTGCGCGCGCAATAGAGCGCCGGCACTTCATTGGGAATCGATTCGAGCCAGCCGATGGCGATAGCTAATTTATCCGGGTCCCACAGATCATCCTGGTCGGCAAACGCGAAATAATCCGCTTGAATCGCGGGGTCGCATGCGAGCGAAAGGAAATTGGCTCTGAATCCTCGCGCCGGCCCGGATTTTATGGACAACCTGTCCGTTCCCCACCTTGCCCGGTAGGACTCGAGAATACCGACGGTGCCGTCGGTTGAGCAATCATCGGACGCCCATAGCGCCCAGCGGAAATAGGTCTGGGCCTTGATGGAATCAAGCTGCTGGGCCAGGAAACGCTCGCCCTGGAATGTGCCCATGAAAATAGCAACGCGCGGTTGAAACTGCGCAGACACCGCGCGACCGGCATCGGCGGCCATTCCCGATTTCGAGTCAGGCACTCCGCTCCTCATTCAACAAACCGCGCTGCCGCAGTAACGACGTTACGGACTCGACCGTTTGCGCCACGCTAAGCTCGCCGCCATTCAACTCCAGCTCCGGACTGCCCGGCGGCTCATAGGGATCGTCCACACCGGTCATGTGCATCAGCGTCCCGGCGCGCGCACGCGCATACAGCCCTTTGGGGTCGCGCTGTACGCACACCGCGAGCGGCGTCGACAGATAGACTTCGACGAAAGTCCCGTAACGTGACAGCTGCGCGCGCATCTCGGCGCGGTCGGCGGTGTACGGAGCGATGAGCGAACAGACCGCAATGCCGCCATGGCGGCACACTTCGGTTGCGAGATAGCCATGGCGCAAAACATTCAGCCGCCGGTGCTCGCGCGAATAACCGAGTTCGCTGGAGAGCAGGCGACGGACTTCATCGCCGTCGAGCAGCGTCACGCTGCGGCCGTAACGGTTGCGCAGGACTTCGGTCAGCGCGATTCCCAGCGTCGTCTTGCCGGCGGCCGGCAGCCCGGTGATCAGAATTCCAATACCTCCAGTGCGCGAAGCAGTTTGCATGTCAGTGTCGAGGTGCGGCGCAGGATGCTGCAATCTGTCAGGCTTTGCGCGGCAAGTCAATGCGTCGCGCTCCGGAAAATAGACCGCTCGCACTGATGTGTCGGTCAAAATCCCCAGCCCTGCCCGAGGCCGCTGTTAAGGGAGACAAAAAGGATTAGCTCTGAACTAATCCCTTTGAATTTTAGCAGGCGGTGCGGGATTCGAACTCCCGGTCAGCGGATCAAGAGTCAGCGGCACGGTCAAATTCACGCAGGTCGGCAAGGGCGCGGATGGCGTCATCGACCGCGCGGTCATCGTGCACGCCGGCCCCGACGATCTCAAGACCGATCCCACGGGCAATTCCGGCGGCCGCGGCGGCCGCGGCGTAATCAACTGATCTGAGCGGGATCCTGCGTCCGGCTCATGGCAGCCAGCTGCCGAGAACGGGAACGAAGTAGCACAGCAGCCCGTCGCCAGCCATGACGGCGGGCTGCATGGTTTTAAACAGCCCGTAAACACCGAATGCGGCGACCACGCCGCCGGCGAGCATGCGCGGCAGGCTGGCGCGGCGCAGGCCGTTGAACTGCCGCCACAGCAGACCGATGCCCAGCAGGTTCGGCAGCGTGCCGAGTCCGAATGCGAGCATCAGAGCCGCGCCCTGCCACCAGCTGCCGAGCGCGAGCGCGGTCAGCAATACCGCGTACACCATGCCGCACGGCAGCCAGCCCCACAGCACGCCGAGACCGAGCGCGCGCGGCAGGGATGTGACCGGCAGCACATGGCGCGACCACGGCGCGATGCCGCGCCACAACCAGGCGCCGGCTGCCTCGAGCCGGCCGATCACGGACGTTGTTCCGGTGAGATATAAACCGAGCACGACCAGCATGACACTTGCCAGCGCAAACAGCAGCGGCTGCAGCAACGGCTCGGCGCGCGTCAGCAATCCCGCCTGGCCGAGCGCTCCGGCGAGCACGCCCGCGACCGCATAGCTCGCGATGCGGCCGGTATTGTAGGCAAGCAGATAACGCAGGGACGGTGCGCTGTCCAGCCGCCCCGGAGCAGCGCACAGCGCATGCACGATGCCGCCGCACATGCCGGCGCAATGCACACCGCCCGCGAGCCCGCCGACGACAGCCGCGCCGAGCGCGATTTCGAACAACATGCCGGGATTCTCAGATCACCCGCGAATAGCGGCGGCGCTCGCGATCCTGCCGCAGGTAGCGGTCGAACACCATGGCGACGTTGCGCACCAGCAGCCGCCCTTTCGGCGTGACCGTGATCCCGTCATCGCCGAGCTCGACCAGGCCGAGCTGCTCGTACTCGCGCAGCTCGTTGAGCTCGCTTTCGAAGTACCTGTCGAAATCGATCAGGTAGGACGTCGTAAAAGACTCCTTGGACACCGTGAAGTGGCACATCAGCGCGCCGATCACGGCGCGCCGCAGCAGGTCGTCGGCCGACAGTTCCAGGCCGCGCATGATCGGCAGCGTGTTGCGGTCGAGGCTGTCGTAGTACTCCTCGAGCGTGCGGTAATTCTGGCTGTAGGTCGGGCCGATATTGCCGATCGAGCTCACGCCGAGCGCGAGCAGGTCGCAATCGGCGTGCGTCGAATAGCCCTGGAAGTTGCGGTGCAGCCGGCCCTGGCGCTGCGCCACCGCGAGCGAGTCGCCGGTTTTCGCGAAATGATCCATGCCGATGTACTGATAGCCCGCGGAGGTCAGCCAGCGGATCGCCAATGCCAGCAGCTTCAAGCGCGTTTCGGGCGCCGGCAGGTCCACTTCCTGGATGCGGCGCTGCGGCTTGAACAGCGTCGGCAGGTGCGCATAGTTGTAGACCGCGATGCGGTCGGGATCGGCGGCAATCACGCGCTCGAGCGTGCGCTCGAAGCTCACCAGCGTCTGTTTCGGCAGGCCGTAGATCAGGTCGATGTTGACCGAGTGGAAGCCGTTTTGCCGCGCGGCGGTGATCACCTCGAGCGTTTGCGCCTCGCTCTGCACCCGGTGCACCGCGCGCTGCACGTTCGGATCGAAGTCCTGCACGCCGAGACTGATGCGATTGAACCCATGCTGGCGCAGGCCGGCGACGTAGGCGGCATCGGCCGCGCGCGGGTCGAGCTCGATCGAATACTCGCCATTGAAATCGAGGTCGAAATGAGCGCGCAACTGCGCGCTCAGCTCGCCAACCTGGTCGAGCGTGAAAAAATTGGGCGTGCCGCCGCCCCAGTGCATGTGTTCAACCCGGGCATCCCCGTTCAGCGCGCTCGACTGCAGCGCGATTTCCTCGGCCAGATATTTGAGGTAGGTGACCCCCTTGCCGCGGTCGCGGGTGATGATCTTGTTGCACGCGCAGTAAAAGCACAGCGTGCTGCAAAACGGCAGGTGCACGTAAAGCGCGAGCGGACGCGTGATGCCGCCGACGTTGCGGCGCGCGAGCCATGATTCGTACGCGGCGGCGTCGAACGACTCGACGAAGCGGTCGGCGGTCGGGTACGAGGTATACCGCGGACCAAGCTGGTCAAAGCGCCGGATCAGGTCGAGATCGATCTCGACCGCCGGCATGATGGCGGGTGCGGATTTCACGGCTTGCAACATGATTATCCGATAAGTATCGGGGAATGCCCCCTTTGCCTGTTTGATCCAGATCAAAAACCCGCCTAAACGCGGTATACTGCAAAGGTGCGAGCTTCCGCCATGCCGACCCGCGTAATCCCCATCAACGTCAAGCTACTGCGCACCGCTTGCTCGTCATGCAGCCTGCACGAGTTGTGCCTGCCGGCCGGGCTCGGCCAGGAAGAGCTGGAGCGGCTTGACAAGATCATCAACCTCAAGCGGCCGCTGAAGCGCGGCGAATACCTGTATCGCTCCGGCGGCGAACTGCAATCGCTCTATGCGGTGCGCACGGGCTTCATGAAAAGCTGCGTGCTGCACGATGACGGACGCGAACAGGTCGCCGGTTTTCACATGGCGGGCGAGCTGCTCGGCATGGACGCGATCGGCACCAGCAAGCACATGTGCGACGCGATCGCGCTCGAGGACAGCGACATATGCGAGATCCCGTTCGGCGACCTCGAACAGCTGAGCCGCGACATCCCCACCCTGCAGCGGCATTTCCATCGCATCATGAGCCGCGAGATCGCGCGCGACTACGGCGTCATGCTGCTGCTCGGCAGCATGCGCGCCGAAGAGCGGCTCGCCGCGTTTCTGCTGAATCTGTCGCAACGCTTCGCCGCGCGCGGCTATTCGCCGACGCGCTTCATTCTGCGCATGACGCGCGAAGAGATCGGCAGCTACCTCGGCCTCAAGCTCGAAACCATCAGCCGCGCATTTTCCCACTTCCAGAACGAAGAGCTGATCGCGGTCCACAACAAGAGCATCGAGCTCAAGGACTCCGCGGGGCTGCGCGCGTTGATCGGCCAGTCCGCCGGGCGTTGATCCGCGTTCAGTAGTTGTACTGGGTCACGTTCAGGAAATAAACGACATCTTCGATTTCCTCGCGCGTCCAGCGCAGGCGTACCCGCAACGGCGGCCAGCGTGAGCACGGCAAGGACAACCGCCCTAGCCGGCATGCTGATGTTTCAATACCGCATCGATCTCCGCTTCGACTTCACACCAGGACTCGGCCTGGTCTTCGGCCTCGCCCGTATCCAGCTGGTGTTTCAGCGTACGAAAATACGCGGCGTCGTTGATCATGTGGTAGCGCTGCTCGGGCGTTACGGCAGGCCGCAAAACGCGCTTCCTGGTTGCGGGCTTTTTCATGTCGCCTCCTTGACCACGCCGGCTTCAGTGCACGGCGATCTTCCGCGTGGTCGACTTCGCTTTCTTGGGCAGCGTCAGATTGAGCACGCCGTCGCTGTACTTGGCGTCCACCGCAGCCTCGTCGACATCATGCTCGAGCGTGAAGCCGCGCTCAAGCTTGCCGTAATAACGCTCGCGGCGGACCACGCGCTCATCCTTTTTCTCTTCCTTTTCCTTCTTCACTTCGGCACTGATCGATACCACGTTGCCGTCGATCTCGACATGGATGTCTTCCTTCTTCACGCCGGGCATGTCGGCCTTGACGGTGTATGACTTGTCGTCCTGCGTGACGTCGATCTTCATGCTCAATTGCTGCCCGCCGTTGGTATCGAACCTGACCGGCCGCACCAATAAACCCTCGAACAGATCGTCGAGACTGCTCGAAAACGGATCGAAACGCGTGATGTTTGCCATGTTGCCCTCCATTTCCAGATTGCAAACGCATGCGTGACCAGCACCCATGCACCCACCGGCGCCCGCGGCACCGGTCTCGATAATATTCTCCGCCTGCAGACAACTCGTGATTTGACGCAAATCAAACAGTGTCCACGATGCCTGGCAGCAAGCCATTCGCGGCCAGATGCCGCTGCAGTTGCGGTGCGCTGCACCAGGTGTAATCGCGTGCCAGCTCGCGCAACGTGACACCCGCTTTTGCCACCGGCTCAAGCGCGGCACGCAGCAGGCCGAGCATGCGGGGATCGGCCACCAGCACCACGGATGAGGTCTTGCCGGCCGTTACCAGCGCCGCCGCCTGCTCGGCAATGCGCAACGCGAAGCGGCGCAGTACTTCCGCCTCATGCGGCTCGCGGTGGTCGGTATAGCCGTGCGGCGCCACGCTGCCGCGGCCGGTATCGCGGCCGCTCTTGATCTTGCGCGTGGCGCGCCGGCCCTTGGCCGTATGTTCAGGATTCGAAAGCCGCGCGTTTTCCACGAGGTGCACCGCTGCGCGCGCGGGCTGCGCCGCGCCCCGTTCGAGCGCCATGAAGCGGGCCTGCGCACCGTCGGCGACGATTACCCAGCAGTCATCCATTGACCGGCTCCGGCAGCGCTGCCGGCGGCAGCAGGCGGCGTTGGCGGTGAAGCTTCGCGCCGCCATCGAGATGGCGCATGGGTTTCTGCAGCTCGCGGCGCGCAGCGACAAACGCATCGCGCAATATGACGTAGACGTCTTCGTGGTTGTTGCGCGTGACCACGACTTCGCCGCCCGGAAACAGGATATTGAGCCGCACCGTGAACTGCCTGCGGTGCTGTTGATGGTGATGCGGCGCGGCCACGACGACACGGCAGGAGGTCAGTCGCGGGCAGATCTTCTCGAGCTTGCCCACTTTCTCCCGAATGCGCTCATCGAGCGCCGCCGAATGCGGCATATCGTCAATCGTGATTTGCAGTTCGCTTGGCATGTTGTTTTTCCTTTCGCTGCGATCCGCAGCACTACCTGCGATTCTGCGCCTCGTGTTCACGCTCGCGGCCGAGAATCCGGGTCATTTCCGTCATCTGCTCGGTCAGCGCCTCGAGCAGGTCGTCGATCGACACAATGCCGGTAAGGTTGCCGTCCCGGTCGACCACGGGCAGGCGCCGCACGCCTTTGTAGCGCATGATCTCCACCGTCTGCAGCAGACCTTCGCCCTCGCGCACGGTGAGGAGTTCCGGCGCCATGATGTCGCCGACCGTGATCACATTCGGATTGAGATCAACCGCACAGACTTCGACCACGATGTCGCGATCAGTAACGATACCGACCGGCACGCGCCTGCCGTTCGCGTCATCGACCACCACCACCGTGCCCACGTGATGTTGGCGCATCAGCTTGGCTGCGACCTGCACCGTCGTGTCGCGCGTCGTGAATACAACTTCCCGACTGCAGATTTGTCCGCTTGTCGTCATGGCCATTTCCTCGTATTAGTGCGTTGCGCGCGGGCTGCCGCCTGCGCGTGCCTCGCGCCAACGCCGCCAGATCACGGCTTTCGTCGGCGGCCTGCGCATCACCCATCATAGGCAGCGCCGGCACCGTTCCATTGATCTGGATCAAAGGCCGCGCGCGCCTACGCGCAGCGCCCGTCCATGTCGTTTGCGGCGCCCAATTCAGTCGGCGTGGTCCCACCGGAAAATCAGCTCGCGCTGGCCGGCGTCAGGGATCGTCGTCGCACGCGTAAACGACACCCCCTCGTAGATGGCGGTAACCTGATACTTGCCGGGCGCCAGCTTGCCGAGAAACCACGGGCCTGCGGACACGATTTCGAGCACTTTGGCGCCGCGTGCGTCGCCGACCGTCACTGCGACATCGGCGAGATAGTGACCATCCTTGTGCGCGAAAATCAACTTCAGATTGAAATCCTTGCTCAACGCCCGCATGTGCTCGACCGCATCCTCGCCTACCCCGCCGGAAACGAACGTAATCTGCCCGCTCGACACGATCTGTTCCTCGGCGGGCCATGCCGGCGACGCCATCACCGTGGCAGCGAACGCAATTAACGTGACCAGAAGAAATCGAAGCCGCATCGTGACCTCCTTGTAAACTCCTGCTACATCTCCATCCCGGGCGCCGCCAGGCGCGAATCCCCGGGCAACTGGGCAATCATGCAATCCGTCGTCAGGATCAGCCCCGCGATCGACGCGGCATTCTGCAATGCGCAGCGCGTCACTTTGCAGGGATCGAGGATGCCCATCTCGACCATATCGCCGTACTGATTGGTGAGCGCGTTGAAACCGAAGCTGCCCTCGCCCTCGATTACGCGATTGAGAACCACCGACGGCTCCTCGCCGGCATTTGCCACGATCTGGCGCAACGGCTCTTCGAGAGCACGCAGCACGATCTTGATGCCCGCATCCTGATCTGAGTTGTCTGCGTGCAGACCGCCAAGTGGTTTACGGGCACGCAGGAGCGCAACGCCCCCGCCCGGCAGAATTCCTTCTTCGACCGCGGCGTGGGTCGCGTGCATGGCATCCTCGACCCGCGCCTTTTTCTCCTTCATTTCAGTTTCGGTGGCGGCGCCCACTTTCACCACCGCGACTCCTCCGGCAAGCTTGGCCACACGCTCCTGAAGCTTCTCGCGATCGTAGTCGCTGGTGGTGTCCTTGATCTCCTGGCGGATTTGCGCGACCCGCGCGGCAAGTCCGGCGGGATCTCCGCCGCCGCCGATGATCGTCGTGGTGTCCTTGTCGATCTCGACGCGCTTGGCCCGCCCCAGTTCGCCGAGACCGGCACGCTCCAGCTTCAGGCCCGCTTCCTCGGCGATCACGCGTCCGCCGGTGAGGATCGCAAGATCCTCGAGCATCGCCTTGCGGCGGTCGCCAAACCCCGGGGCCTTGACCGCACACGTCTTCACCACGCCACGCAGCGTGTTTACCACCAGGGTCGCGAGCGCCTCGCCCTCTACGTCCTCAGCGATGACGAGCAGCGGTTTCCCCGCTTTCGCCACCAGCTCGAGAACGGGAAGCAGATCATTGATCGACGCGATTTTCCGGTCATGCATCAACACGTAGGCGTCTTCCAGAATCGCGCGCTGCTTTTCCGCGTTAGTGATGAAATACGGCGACAGGAAACCGCGGTCGAACTGCATGCCCTCCACGATTTCCAGTTCGCTGGTCAAGCCGGATGCTTCTTCAACCGTGATGACGCCCTCCTTACCCACCTTCTCCATTGCGTTGGCGATGAGTTCCCCGATGGAACGGTCCGAATTGGCTGAAATCGTCCCAACCTGAGCGATTTCGTTGCGCGTGCGGCATGGCCTGGCCAAGCGCTGCAGTTCAACGACGAGCGCGCCGACTGCCTTGTCGATGCCGCGCTTCAGATCCATCGGGTTCATGCCGGCGGCGACGTACTTCATGCCCTCGGTCACCATGCTGTGCGCGAGGACCATCGCGGTGGTGGTGCCGTCGCCGGCAACGTCGGCGGTCTTGGTGGCAACCTCCTTCACCATTTGCGCGCCCATGTTTTCCAGGCGGTCAGGCAGTTCGATCTCCCTCGCGACCACCACGCCCGAGTTGATGATGATGGGCGCGCCGAATGCGCGCTCCAGGATCACCGTACGCGCTTTCGGACCCAGCGTCACCCTGACCGCGCGCACCAGCGTGTCAATGCCGGCCAGGATCCTGGCGTGCGCTTCGTCATGAAAAACCAGTTCTTTGGCAGCCACGGCGTGCATCCCTAAACGACACGATTCGTAACAATCAATATGTAATCACAGCCGCGGCCGGCAAGCTTGACCAGGATCAATATCCCTGCACACGGGTCGGGTCGATGCTTGATCAAGCGTAGATCTACCGCGTGAACGCAAAGCAATATTGATTTAGGTCAATAGAACCGCGTGTCGATAAGATTTAATGGACACTAGGATTTCCTTGCTTCACACATGCGCCTTCGTCGACCGCTGACCAGCTGGATTTTCCCGCCAACGACTGAAATGCCGTGTCGCGCGGGCCTTCTGGAGCTGCGCTGATGGCGCGCACCAGCGACACAGGCATGCACGGTTTTCCTGAGACGAACGTCGCTGCCGAGCCTGCGCTCTCGGCAAAAGTCGAGTTCCTGCAGCAACCGCGCAGTTATCCGGATCCCGCAACGGTTGTTACGACGGTGGAAACCCACCGGTCATGGGTGTTCCTGACCGACCGCTATGCGTACAAGTTGAAGAAGCCGGGGGATTACGGGTTCCTCGACGTGCGCACCGTTTCGGCGCGCAAATATTATTGCGAGGAAGAGCTGCGTCTGAACGCGCGCCTCGCGGGCGACGTTTATCTTGCTACCGTCCCTCTTACCGTAGACCGCGGCGGCGGCATGGCATTAGGTGGAACAGGATCGATCGCGGACTGGCTGGTCAAGATGCGCCGCCTGCCGGCGGAACGCATGCTCGACACCGCAATTGAGCGCCACACGCTCCCACCCGAAAAGATCCGCGGCGTCGCGCAGAAACTCGCGCATTTCTACCTGGCCGCAACGCCCGTTAAATTCGCTCCGGGCGATTATCTGGCCGGGTTCGAACGCGACATACGCGCCAACCTCGATGAGCTCGGCCGCCCTTTGTTCGGTTTGCGCGAGGATTTGATCCGGGCGCCGTGCCATGCGCAAATCAGGTTTCTGAACATGCAACCGGCGCTGTTTGAGCAAAGGGCCTGGGAAGGCAGGATCGTCGAGGCCCACGGTGACCTCAGACCTGAACACGTATGCCTGCTGGAACCGGAACCCGTTATTATCGATTGTCTCGAATTCAGCCGCGCCCTGCGTACGCTCGATGCGGCGGCTGAGCTGGCCTTTCTCGCGCAGGAATGCGAACGGCTGGGGGCGCCCCGAGTCGGACTGGTTGTCTTCGATGTCTATGGCGAGATCACGCGCGACCGCCCGCCGGCGCAACTGATAAGTTTCTACAAAAGCCGCTGGGCGTGCCTGCGCGCCAAACTGTGCGCATGGCATCTCCTGGACCCCCTGTGCCGCGACCCGGACAAGTGGTCACGGCTCGCGACGGACTATATGATTCGCGCCGGGCGTTACGCGGACGACCTCTAGCCCGCGGCAAGTTGCTTCCCGGCCCGTTTTGCACGGCCGGAACGCCACGCGCTCAGGATTCGAGCAATTCGACAATCGATCCGCCCGTGTGAACGCGTTCGATCGCCGCCGCAAACAGCCTGCCCGCATCCAGGACGGTGAGCTTTCCCTGGAGCAGGCCGGGATCCAGGCGATGCGGCGGCACGGTGTCCGCGACCACGATCCTGTCGACTTCGGCCGCCGACAAAATGGCGTTGGCGTTGCCGGCAAATATCCCGTGCGTGGCTGCCGCGTACACTTTCTTTGCTCCCGCCGCGCGGCAGGCGGCCGCGGCGCGAGCGATCGTGGTGCCGCTGCTGATCAGGTCATCGATGATAATGACCGATTTGTCCGTGACGTCCGCAATCAGAGTTTCACCGCTTACCGCTCCGCGTGCCCGATATTTTTCCATGAAACCGCTGGCTATGTTCCGCGCCAGACGCCCGCTCAGCGCTGCGCGAAACCGCTCCGCCCGTTTCACTCCGCCCACATCCGGGGACAACACCACGAGTTCGTCCGCAGCCGGCAGCGCGGCAAAATAGTCCACGAATAACGGCGCCGCTTCCAGGTGATCGGTATGACAACGGAACGCGTTCTGGTAGGCGGCAAGATTATGCACGTCCATGGTCAGGATGCGATTCGTTCCGACCGCCTCGAACAGCCCCGCGATATAGCGCGTCGTCACCGGATCGCGCGGCTGGGATTTCCTGTCTTTGCGAGCGTAGCAGAGGTACGGCACGACTGCGGTCACACGCGACGCGGCAGCGTCCCGCAGCGCACCCACGAAAAACAATAACCGGCACAGCTTGTCGTTGACGCTTTGCCGGCGGTCGCCGTACAACGATTGAACGACGAACACGTCCCGGCCGCGCACATTTATGAGCGGCCGCGACTTGTGCTCGCCGTCTTCGAAATCCCTTTCCTCGTGTTGGGCCAGCGGGATTCCGAGATGCCGGCCGACACCCTCCGCGAAATCGCGGCTGGCGTTGAGCGCAAACAGGCGGATATTGTCCAGGCTCATGCGGGGCTCCGCGGGCAAATCAGATCCAGCTTGCGGAAAATGATATACGGCCGCCCCCGGCACGTGGTTGATTCACGTCAAATTAGCCGCAGGGGAACGTTTTCCGGCCCCGGCACGGCTATCGTTTGCACCGCCTGCGCACCATCCTTGCGCTAGCCGCTTGATCCAGCTCAATATCGCAGCATCCGGGACTTGCTATAAAGCTCGCATGTTTACTGCATTCGCAGATAGAATTGAGGCCGCGCGGCGGCTCGCCGCGGCACTTGCCGGCTATCGCGGAAAAAATCCGCTGGTACTGGCAATTCCCCGCGGCGCGGTGCAGATGGGGCGGGTGATCGCCGACGAGCTTGATGGCGAGCTGGATGTCGTGCTGGTGCGCAAGCTGCGGGCGCCCTTTTCCCCCGAGTTCGCGGTCGGCGCAATCGACGAAACCGGATGGGCCTACATCGCGCCGCACGCGGGCCAAGCCGGCGCGACCGATAAGTATCTCAAGCAGGAACAGCATGCCCAGCTCGAAATCCTGAAGAAGCGGCGCGCGCTTTATACGCCGAAACGCCCGCCACTCGACGCAGCGGGGAAGATCGCGATGGTGGTGGACGACGGCCTCGCGACCGGTGCAACGATGATCGCTGCGCTCCACGCAGTGCGTGCGAAGGCCCCGGCGAGGTTGGTCTGCGCGGTACCGGTCGCCTCACCCGACAGCCTCGAATTAGTCAGGCCCTACGCGGATGAAGTCGTATGCCTCGAGGCACCCGAGAACTTCTACGCCGTGGGGCAGTTCTACGGGTCGTTTCCGCAGGTCGAGGACGAAGAAGTCGCGGCGCTGCTCGGGACCAGGACCATCACGCGCGAGGTCCGGCATGGCTGAATTAAGCAAAACAGCCGCGCCTGACGCCGGCTTGAACGAATTCGCCCATGTCGCCTCCGGCAAAGTCCGTCTTGAAGGAATGCTCGAGTTGCCTGATAACGCTCAGGGTATCGTGCTTTTTGCCCACGGCAGCGGCAGCAGCAGGTTGAGCCCGCGCAACAATTTTGTTGCGCGCGAGCTGCGCGCCGCCGGGCTCGGGACCCTTCTGATCGATCTCCTCACGAGCGAGGAGGATCAAACCTATGCAACGCGCTTTGACATCGGTCTCCTTACGCGCCGGCTTGCCGATGCGATCCGCTGGCTGAAGGAGCATCCGGCAACGAAAAGTCTGCCCATAGGGCTGTTTGGGGCGAGCACGGGCGCCGCCGCGGCGTTACGGGTGGCTGCCGAGCGGGAGCGCAAAGTTGCCGCTGTCGTCTCGCGCGGCGGACGGCCGGACTTGGCTGGCAACGAAAATCTCGCGCAAGTGCTTGCTCCCACGCTCCTGATCGTCGGCGGCGCCGATTTCCAGGTAATCAAGCTTAACAAAGAGGCCTATCGCGAGCTCGAGTGCGAAAAGGAATTGGTGATCGTTCCTGGAGCAACCCACCTGTTCGAAGAACCGGGTGCGTTGGAGCGCGTCGCCGCGCTTGCGGCGCGCTGGTTCGCGCGTCATCTGCGGCAATGACGATTCCGGATTTGCGCGCTCGATACGCGCGGGAGGCGTCCGGCAAGGCGATGGCGTAACGCATTATCCCGGAATCCGGCAGCAGAATCCGTGGCCGCCCACCGGGAAAACTAGCCCTTTACGCACGCCTTGGGCCGCAGAAACGCGACGCGGCGCGCGAGCCCGGCGCGTTCCGTCACTTCGGCAACGAGGTCAACGTCCTTGTAGGCGCCGGGCGCTTCTTCGGCGGCGCCGCGCATCGAACGCGTGCGGATGAGGATCCCCTTCGCGGCCAGTTCGTCGATCAACTCGCGGCCGCGCCATTTCTTGAGCGCGGCAGTGCGGCTCATCGCGCGGCCCGCGCCGTGGCTCGCCGACGCGAACGCCCGATTTTTCGCGGCCGGATTGCCGGCGAGAATGTAGGAACCCGTGCCCATGCTGCCACCGATGATCACCGGCTGGCCTGCTTCGCGGTAATGCAACGGCAGCGCGGGATGCCCGGGACCAAACGCGCGCGTGGCTCCTTTGCGGTGGACATGGAGCAAACGCTCTTTGCCGTCCACCACGTGATGCTCGACCTTGCATGTGTTGTGCGAAACATCGAACAGCGTTTCGAGCCGCGCGGCGGGAATCCGGCGCGCGAACGTCTGTCGCGTCAGATGCGTGAGGATCTGCCGGTTGGCGAGCGCGCAGTTGATCGCCGCGTTCATCGCGCCGATGTATTGTTCCCCCTCCGGCGACTTGATCGGCGCACACGCGAGTTCGCGATCGGGCAGCCGGATGCCCAGCCGCTGCGCCGCTTTCGCGAGGCTCACCAGATAATCGGTGCCGATCTGGTGGCCGAGACCGCGCGAGCCGCAGTGGATCGACACGACGATCTGCCCCTCGCGCAAGCCGAACGCCTGCGCCGCGGCCGCATCGTAAATGCGCTCGACCACCTGTACTTCGAGATAGTGATTGCCGGAACCGAGAGTGCCCATTTCGCTGCGCTGGCGCTTTTTTGCGAGATCCGAAACGTTGGCCGGCATGGCGCCGCGCACGCAACCGTGCTCCTCGATGTATTCAAGATCGTCGGCGCCGCCGAAGCCTTGCGCGACCGCCCATTGCGCGCCGCCGCTCAGAAACCGGTCGAGTTCCGCGGGTGCGAGTTTGATCTCCCCGCCCTCGCCGACGCCGGCGGGGATATCGCGCATCAGAGCGTCCGCGAGTTTGGGCAGTTGCGGCGCGACATCGCCGAGCGTGACGTTGGTGCGCAGGCACCGGATGCCACACGAGATATCGAAACCGACACCGCCCGCGGAGATGATGCCGCCTTCGTCCGCATCGAACGCAGCGACGCCGCCGATGGGAAATCCGTAGCCCCAATGCGCGTCCGGCATCGTCATCGCGGCCCCGACGAGCCCCGGCAGGCGGGCGACGTTGGTGATTTGTTCGAGCACCTTGTCGTCCATCGTCGCGAGCAGGTCCTGGCTGCCGTAGAGCCTGACTTCGCCCCGCTTCTCGCCCTCCCGCTGCGGTACGGTCCAGCACCATGAGCTGACTTGCAGCAGCCGCGAGAAATCCATCGTTACCCGCTGCCCTTGCCGGCCGGTTGCGCGCCGCTGCCCGCGCCGCGGCGCGTGAGATACTCCACCGCGCCGTCGAGCGTCGTCAGTTCCGCGTAGTCGCTCTCCGGAATCTCGATCCCGAGTACTTCGTGCAATCGAATGATCACGTTGAGAAAATCGAAGGAATCGATATCGATCTGTTCGCGCAACGCCTGGTCCGGCACAATCGCCGCCGGGTCAACCTCGGGCGCAATCGCACCCAGCACGTCGAAAATCACGCTCCTGATCCGTTCGCGGTCGGGTGCGTTCATCGCAGTTTCTCGGGGTCCCGGAGCAGACGATCGACGGCAGCGAGGAAAAGCGCGCCGCGGTGGCCGTCGCTCGCGCGATGATCAGCGGCGAGCGTCGCGCTTACGACCCGGCGGCACGTTACCACGCCGTTCTCGGCCCGCGGCCGATCGCTGATCTTGCCGAACCCCACCAGCGCGACCTGCGGCGGATAGATGACGCCATAAACCGTTTCCACGCCGAGCTCCCCCAGGTTGGTCAGGGTGATGGTCGGGTCGGCCATCTCCGAACTCTTGAGTCGTCCACCGCGCACACGGGTGATCAAATCGCGCAGATCATCCATCAATTGCGCGAGCGATTTACTATCGGTGTCGTGAATCGCTGGTGCGACCAGTCCGCCACCGCGCATCGCAATTGCCATGCCGATGTGGATACCGGGGCCGGGTTGGAACGCGCCTTCGCTCCAAAATCCATTCAGCTCGGGCGCGTCCTTGAGCGCGAGCGCGACCGCCTTGACGAGCAGCACCGCGTATAACAGGCGCCCGGCAACCGGGCGCTGCGCGTTTTCGCGTTCGAGCCACGCGAGAGCGCGCGTCATCTCGATCTCGGTGCCAAGATAGTAATGTGGGATCTCGCGCTTCGATTTCGCCATCGCCGCGGCGATTGCTTTGCGCATCTGGCTCTGCCAATCGGCGGCTTTCGGCTGAGTGACCGCCTTCGCGGCTTGCGCTGCGTGTTCGACGTCGGCGCGTGATATCACCCCGTCAGCGCTGCTCGGCGCAAGCGTTGCGGGATCCACGCCCAATTCTTGCGCGAGCTTGCGCGCCGCCGGGGAAATTTTAGCGCGGGCAGTTACGGCTGCGGGCTGCGCCCGCGCGGCTGCAGGCGGCGGTGCCACGGCTGCAGCCGGCTGTTCGGGGGCGTGCGGCGCCGTGGGTTCGCCCTCTGCGATCAACGTCGCGAGCACGGCGCCAACCGGCACTTTCTGGCCCGGCTCGACGACGAGCTTTTCCACGGTCCCATCCTGCCAGATTTCGACGTCGATCGCGCCTTTCTGCGTTTCGACCACCGCGACCACTTGGCCGCGCTTGACCGCATCACCCGGCTTGACGTTCCACGCCACCAGCGTGCCCGCTTCCATGTCGGCGCCGAGCGTCGGCATGCGGAATTCATGCCTTGCCACGTATCACTCCTTCGGCTGCTGCAACGATGTCCGGAACCTGCGGCAATGCGGCGTCTTCGAGATGCTTCGCATACGGGATCGGCGCTTCAACACTGCATACGCGTGCAACGGGCGCATCGAGCTCATAAAAGGCCTGCTCGACAATCCGCGTTGCAATCTCGGCGGCAAGGCTGCCGCTTTTCCAGCCTTCGTCGACGATCACCGCGCGATGGGTCTTGCCGACCGAAGCGACGATCATTGCGTCGTCGAGCGGGCGCAAAGTCCTCAAATCGATGACTTCGGCGTCAACCCCCGCGCGCGCGAGTTCGTCCGCCGCTTGCAGCGCTTTGCCGAGCGACCCGCCGTAAGTGATCACGGTTATGTCTTTCCCCGCGCGGCGCACCGCCGCCCTGTCGATATCGACGGCGCCGGCGCCGGCCGCAAGTTCGCCTTCGAGATTATAGAGCTGCGCGTGCTCGAACATGATCACCGGATCGGGATCCTCGAGCGCGGTCCATAGCATGCCGCGCGCGTCCGCGAGCGTGGCCGGCGCGACCACGCGCAGGCCGGGAATGTGCGCGTACCAACACTCGAGACTATGCGAATGCTGTGCGGCAAGCTGGCGCCCGGCGCCGGTTGCCATGCGGATCACGACCGGTACCGAGAACTGCCCGCCCGACATGTGGCGGATAGTGGCCGCATTATTGAGGATCTGGTCGAGCGCGAGCATGCTGAAATTGACGGTCATCACTTCGACAATCGGACGCATGCCGGCGAGCGCGGCGCCGATGCCGGCGCCGACGAACGCCGCTTCGGAAAGCGGCGTGTCGCGAATTCGCTCTTCGCCGAATTCGGCGAGCAGTCCCATGGTCACTGCATAGCTGCCGCCGTAGCGGCCCACGTCCTCGCCCATCACGAACACACGCGGATCGCGGCTCAATGCCTCGCGGTGCGCCGCGCGCAAGGCTTCGCGGTAAGTCGTCTTGACCGTGGCGCCCGTCATGCTTCCGCCCGCACGGTGTAAACGTCGCGCGTGAGCAGCTCGACCGGCTCCCAAGTTCCCGTCTCGGCAAATGCAACCGCCTGCCCGATTTCGCGTGCGACTTCCGCTTCAACTGCGTCAACGTCGCCCGAGGCAAGCCATCCGTCGCGCGTCGCGCGGGCGATGAAACCGGCGAGCGGACACTGCTGCTTCCAGCGCTCGACTTCCGCTTTATTGCGATAGAGCTCGGCGTCGAACATCGAGTGCGCGCGAAAACGATAGGTGCGAAACTCGAGAAAATACGGGCCGTTGCCGTCGCGCACGGAATTAGCCGCCTCCCGGGCCGCCTCCATCACCGCGACCACGTCCATGCCGTCGACGCTCTTGCCCGGCACGCGGTAGCTCGCCGCTTTTTCGACGAGATTCGTATCCCGCATCCCGACACGCGCCAGATGGACATCGTCGTGCGCGTCACGCCGGGTCCCCGAGCGCGGCTGAGCCGTATCGAGCTGCACAATCTCACCGAATTCCCGGACAGCGACTTGCGCGCACAGTCGAAGCTGAAGCCGGGCAACGAAGTGATCTCCAGGCGCCTGGACCACGCCGCCGAACACTTGCGGAAGTTCCTGGCCGACAAAGGGCACCTCGGCGCGCGCGTCGCGCTGCATCGGGGAGACTACGACCCGAAGACCGAGACGCTGCCGCTTGCGGTGGACCTCA
>JAHFRL010000190.1 GCA_023266235.1 Betaproteobacteria bacterium | reverse complement strand
CTGCACGTCAGCGCGCCCGGCGAGCGCCTTTTCGATTTCCAGCGCACCGTCTGCCGCGCCGCTTTCAGGCCAGGCGTCGGTGGCATTGATGCGCGCAGCCTCGCGCTCGATGCCAATCACATAAGCCAGCGCGGTTTGCGCTTTCTGGCGCTCGGCTTGCGCCGTACGCGCGTCGTTTTGCGCGCGCAACGCGTCGACGCGGATGCGCGCAACATCCGATCGCGCGATGTCGCCGGCCTTGAGCCGACGCTCGACCGCATCGATGGTTTTCTGGAACAGCCCGGCGGTCTCGGCGGCGATGCGCAGTTTCTCCTGCGCGGCGACGAGGTCGTAATAGGCGGCGTAGAGCACAACTTTCTGCTGGCGCTGGATATCGGCAAAGTCGCCCCGGCTCGCCCTGATGTTGTGATCAGCAGCCTCGATACGCAGCTCGCGCTTGTTGCCACGCTCGAACAGCTGCTGGACACTGAACACGGAATCCATCTGCTTGTCGCGCAGGTCGCCGCCATAGGCCCCTTGACGCGAATTGAACTTGCTGCTGTTGAGAAATACGCTGGGGTTGGGCCGTGCGGCAGCACTCAGGCGGTCAGCTTGGGCGCCCGCGACCAGGCGTTGACCGAGCTGGAGTTCACGATTGCGCTCGGCAAAAAAAATCTCCGCTTGGCGCAGGGTGAGCTGCCCCAAGTCGGAGTTTAAAGAGGCCAGGCTGGGCGCCGGTTCAGCTCCAGCAGCCGCAGCGCTCAGGCCCCCGAGGAGGAAACCAAGAGCAAACGTGCGCAAGCCTGACAACATCACGTCGTGACATTTCGGAATAGGTGCTGCGACATTCCGTGCTGCCGCAACCTGACCAATGAACATTAGCAACCCTTTCTTACACCCAGCTTACGTGGCGGTAAGCGGCGTTCGAATCCCCGTGGGGACGCCAAGCATCGTACGATTGATCGACACAGCGAACCGCGCAGGGCGGGGGAGGGTGATTTGGTCTTATCCAGCGCGTGTCGCCTACTCACCGAGAGTGCCAGTCAATGCCTTTATCCGAAGTTCCTGCTGGACGAGAGCCGCACGCAGATCGACGTTCGTTAAGCGAGCATCCAGCCGTGAACGTGCGGCGTCGATCAATTCCAGGATCGACCCACGTCCGAGCCGATAGGCGTCTTCGGCCATTTGCTTGAGTGCGGGGATGCGGGTGCCGACCTTCTGTTCGAACTGTTCCAGCGCGGCTCGCCGCTGAGCGAGTGAGTCGAGCAACCGCAACAGTTCTACGCCGGCCTCCGACTCGATCGCCTCGCGCCGCCGCTGTGCGGCCTGCAGATCGGCTTTTGCCTTGGCGAGCGGGCCACGCCGGGTATCCAGCAGGGGGATCTCGGTCGACAAGCCAACGAAGTTGGCGGCGCCAAACGGATCGCTCGTCCAGGACCTGCCCAAACTCAGTACCGGCACTGGCCAGCGTTCACGCTCGGTACGTTGTAACGCTGCCTGCGCGGCGTCCTCTTCGCGGCGGGCCGCACGGATCTGCGAATTCCCGGAAGCCAGCGGATTTCGCCATACTGCCGCGTCAGTCAATAAACCGGCTGGAACGGGGGTGCCGATGGCGCTCGGCCGCCAGCCCGGCGCACCGATTAACGTTGCCAACCCAGCCGCTTGGTTGGCCCGGTCGTCACGCGCTTCTTCCATCCGGACTGTCACCCCGGCCAGTTCGACCTCCACACGGGCAAGGTCGTAGCGGCTCGCCATGCCGCTATCCAACCGGCCGCTGACGATAGCGGCAGCGCGCTCGATGTCGCCGCGCGACTCCTGCAGCACTGTAACTTTTTCCTGTGCCGCCTGGAGTCCGACGAAAAGCCCCGCGGCGCGCAGCGCCAGTTCGTTGCCGGCCAACCCGACACGGGCACGGGTAGCCAGCATTCCCTGCTCGGCTGCCTCGATGCGTGCACCGCGCTGACCGGCAATCAGGAGCGGGAAATCCACGGTCGACTGTTGCTGGCTGCTGCCTTCGAATAGCGTGTTCGCGCCGCCGGCCGGCTTGAAACGCCCGAAGGAAACTGTGGGATTAGGCAGCACGCCGGCAGTGACTCGCTCCGCCTCCGCCGCGTCGATTGCCACGCGTTCGGCGGCGAGTCTTGGACTGCGCTCTGCCACGAGCTGCAGCAGGACCGGCAGCGTCAGGCGTTCGGGAAGAACCGCGTTCGGATCCTGCGCTCTGGCGAGCGACTCCGTTGCCAGCGCAAGAGCAAAAAAAATCGCAAGCGATCGAACGCTCATGGCTTTTCTCCCAAATGCTCGTCGGTCTCTTCCGGCGTCGCCAGCTGCTGCGGAGTGATGTAGCTGTAAAGCGTCGGCAGCAGCCACAGCGCGACCACCAGCGTGGTCAGCATGCCTCCCACTACGACCAGGGCAAACGGCCGCTGCGTCTCGCTGCCCACCCCGGAGGAGAGCGCCATCGGCAGCAGGCCGACGAGGGCGAGCAGCGAAGCCATGAGCACCGGGCGGAGCCGCTCGGCGGCGCCTTCGATCAGTGCAGGCCCCAGCGCCTCGCCGTTACGCCGCCGTGCTTCTGCGGCACTCAGCACCAGCAGCCCCATCAGCGACACCTGACCCAGGAGCGCGATGAATCCCACCGCGGCGCTCACCGACAGCGGCACCCCGGCCGCGAACAATGCAAAAGCACCGCCGGTGAGGGCGAACGGGACGGTCAACAGAATGGCCAGAGCGCTGCGCCCCGAATTCATGGCCCCGTACAACAGGCCGAGCACGATCAAGATTGCCACCGGAACCACGAGCTTGAGCCGGGCGATGGCGCGTTGCTGGTTTTCGAATTCGCCGCCCCAGACGAAGTAATAGCCTTCAGGCGGTTGCACGCCATGGCTGACGGTGGCGATGGCATCCTTGACCACCGATCCCATGTCCCGTCCTTCGACGTTGAACTTCAAGGCGAGGTAACGGCTGTTACCTTCCCGGTTGATCGACGCCACGCCGTTGGCGACCTGGAGGGTAGCGAGATCGCGCAAAGGGACGCGCGCGCCGGACCCGGCGACGACCGTGATTGCGCCGATTCTTTCGGCATCGCCGCGGATGTCCAGCGGCAACATCAACCGTATCGGTACCGGGCGCTCGCCTTCCCACAACGCGGTCAGCACGCGCCCTGCCAGGGCAGTTTCGAGGGTGTGCTGCGCGTCTTCCATCGCGATGCCGGCGCGGGCGAGCGCCTGTCGGTCGAAGCGCACCTGCAACTGAGGCGTCGAGGCGTCCCGGTAGAGATCGAGATCCACGATGCCCGGCAACGTCTTGAGCTCCTCCTTGGCCTGTTCCAAAGTACTTCGCATTCGCGCCAGATCGGGACCAAAAACTTTCAGCACCACCTTGCCGCGCACGCCACTGACCGCTTCTTCGACGTTGTCCTTGATCGGCTGCGAGAAGTTGTAGCGCACGCCGGGGATCTCGTTCACCGAAGCGCGCATCTCCCGCACCAGACGCTCCTTGTCCCAGCCCGCTCGCCATTCGCGTGCAGGTTTGACACGGATGAAGGTTTCACTCATGTTGACGCCCTCGTTGTCGGTGCCGTCCTCGGGTCGGCCTTGCTCGCTCAGGGTCCCCTTCACCTCGGGAAACGCGAGTACCCGCCGGCGCACTTCGAGCAGGATGTCCTGCCCCTTTTCCAACGCGATGCTCGGGGGCATCTCGACAAACAACTGAATATCGCCTTCATCCAGCTCCGGCAGGAACTCGGTGCCGAGACGGGTGAGAGTCAACGCTCCCAGCGCCAGCAGCGCAAAAGCCGCGGCGAGTGCCATCCCGCGGCGCTCGAGCAACCATGACAAAGATCGGCGGTAACCCGCGCGCAGCCGCTCGACCCAGCCTGGCTCCTGGAGCCGGGCGTCGCGCGGCCGGAACAGCGCCGCGCACAGGGCCGGCACCAGCGTGAGCGCGAACACCAACGCCCCGGCCAGGGCAAAGGAATAGGTGAGCGCCAAAGGCCGAAAGATGCGCCCCTCTACTGATTGCAGCGTGAATACCGGCACCAGCGCGGCGATGATGATCAGCATCGCGTAAAGAGTAGGGCTCCCCACGTCCACCGCCGAACGCACCACCAGCCGCAGCACCCCGCGCCGATCGGCGGGCTGATCGTGGCGCAGCGCATGGATGACGTTTTCGACGAGCACCACGGCGCCGTCGACGAGGATTCCGAAGTCGATGGCGCCCATCGAGATCAGGTTGGCCGGGAGGCCAAGAGTGTAGAGGCCGAGAAAGGCCACCAGCAGCGACAGGGGTATGATCACGGCTACCACCAGCGAGCCCGCGACGCTGCGCAGGAACAGCCACACCACGGCAACCACCAGAATGAACCCGCGCAAAAGATTTTCATGGACCGTGGACAGGGTTTGCCCGACAAGATCGGTGCGGTCGTAAATAGGCTCCACGCGCATGCCTTTGGGCAGGATCGCGTCATTGAGCTCGCGCACCTTGGCGTGGACGCCGTCCAGCACCAGCGACGGGTTTTGTCCGCGCCGCATCCACACGAAGCCCTCAATGGCTTCCTTCTCGGGGCCAAAACCAACAGTGCCGCGCCGCGGCGTGAATGACTGCACCACGTTGGAAACGTCGCCCACCGTCACCGCAGTCCCGTCCTTGCTCCTGAGCAGGATGCGCTTGATGTCCTCGGGCGATTCAAGGTAGCCGAGGCCGCGCACTGTAAGCTCCTGATCGCCGTGCCGCAGAAAGCCGCCGCCGACGTTCAGGTTGGACTTGGTGATCGCCTGCTCGATATCGGCCAGTGTCAGGCCGAGGGCAAACAGGCGTGCGGCGTCGGCTTCGACGTGCATTTCCTTGAGATATCCCCCGAAAGGCACGACATCGGCAACGCCCTGTACCTGGCGCAGCACGCGTACGACGTTCCATTGCATTTCGGCGCGCAGTTGGTACAGATCATGACGGTCGCTCACCAGCGTGAACTGGTACACCTCGCCCAACGGTGTCGCCTCAGGGGCGAGCTCGGGCGTCGCCCCTTGTGGCAGATCGGCGGAAGCGATGCGTTGCGAGACGACCGTTCGGGCCAGGAAGGAGCCGGTATCGTCCGAGAAGGTCAGGGTAATCAACGACAGGCCGAACAGGCTCTCGCTGCGCATCAACGTCATCCCCGGGGTGCCGTTCAACTCCCGTTCCAGCGGCACCGTTATGCGGCGCTCGATCTCTTCCGGCGCGTTGCCGGGTAGCTGGGTGATGACCGTGACCTGGGCGTTGGTGACGTCCGGATAGGCTTCGATGGGCGTGTCGAGGTAGGCGCGCAGCCCGAAAGCGGCCACTACGAAGGTTGCAAACAGCACCGCCACGCGGCGGTGCACGCAGGTTTCGAGAAAAAGACGCAGCATGGTCAGAGCAGTTGCTCTGCCTGATTATCGAGCAGCAAAGCGCCGCGCACCACCACCCTTTCGCCGGCCGAGAGTCCCTGCAGAATCGTTACCCGACCGTCCCGGTTGCGGCCAACCTGCACATCCCGGGCCTCGAAAGTGCCATCGCGTTCCACGTAGACCACGCGGCGCTTGCCGTCCTTGATCAGCACCGCCGAAACCGGGACCGAGATGCCTGCCTCGGCGCCCACGCGCAAGACGATTTGCGCCATCATTCCGGCACGCAAGCCATTGATCCGCTTGGCAAGCGCGAGGTACACCTGGGTGCGCCGCGATTCCAGATCCACGCGTGGGCTGAAGTTCTCGACCCGCGCCGCAACACGGGCAGCGAGCGCGGGCACTTCCACTTCGGCTTCCTGGCCGACGGCAATGCGGCGCAAATCGCTTTCCGCAACCTGCGCTACCACCTGCAGGCGGGTCGGATCACCGAGTTCCAATAACGCTTCTCCGCCGGGCGCGACCATGGCGCCGACCGAGATGCGTATCGTCATCACTACGCCATCCGCCGGCGCTCGCACGGTAACCCGGATGCCTTGCCCGGCTCCAATCAAGTCTGCGGCGTGGCGAGCCCGCTCATGCTCGGCGCGCGCTTCCTTGAGCCGCGCTTCAGCTTCCTGCCGCTCGTACTCCAAGCCGACACCTTTTTCGACCATCTCGACCTGGCGCCTGAAGACGCTCTCGGCAATACCCAGCCTCGTGGCTGCCTGATCGAGCGTTGCGCGCGCGGCCGCTGCGTCGGCGCTTTCGATGGTCAACAGCGGCGCACCGGCCTTGACGACTTGCCCGGCCTGCACCAGCACAGCAACCACGCGCCCTGCCGCCGTGGCGCCGACCGCGGATTGCGCCTGCGGACGGAACGTCACGCGGCCCGGCAGCGCGAGCACATCCGCGGTCTGGGAAGCACCGACCGCCTCGATCGTGAGGAACTGAAGCTGGGCTGCCGGTGGCTGGAACGAATCGGCGGCGGCATTACGCGTGGTTTTGGAATCAACTGCCGGGACCGGCGTTTCGTCTTTTCCGCAGCCGGCCACCAATACCGAGAGCCCGATTAACGCGATAAATATCTCGGGTCGGTTCATGCGCGGGCGGCAAAAAAAATCTCCGCCTGGCGCAGGGTGAGCTGCGCCAGGTCGGAGTTTAAAGAGGCCAAGCTGGGCGCCGGTTCAACTCCAGCAGCCGCAACGCTCAGACCTCCGAGGAGGAAATCAAGAGCAAACGTTCGCAAACCTGACAACATCACGTCGAGACACCCCGGAATTGGTGCTGCAACATCCCGTGTTGCCGCAACTTGATCATCAAATCCTAGCAACGCATCCTTACACCCAGCTTTCATGGCGATAAGCCCTTCATCGGGAATGCGAAATCCACCATGCCGCGCGCGGTTTGCCACTGCGTTACACTAGGGGTTGGTAACTGTATTGGATTCACGGACTTAGATGCGCGTGCTGATCGTTGAAGATGACCCGGTGCT
>JAHFRL010000063.1 GCA_023266235.1 Betaproteobacteria bacterium | reverse complement strand
GGGAAATATTCGAATCGATACGGGCGAGGAAAACTGGCGAGCCTTTACCCTAACCATCGCACCAAAAATACGGTCGCAGTTGATTGTCGCTTTGGCGGATTTCTGAGGGAGAAAAACCGCCCGCAAAGCCGGTATTCATGCGGTTGCGGGCGATCCTTGTGCGCTTGCCGCCGCCTAAGTCGACGCGGTCGACGCGGCCGGCTTGTGCTTAACCGGGCGTTTTCTGTCGTGCAGGCTCGGGGTGGGCGCACGGCAGGAACTGGCCGCGCCCGGGAGTTCCGGCCGGTTTACCGCGCTCGACCACGATTTCACCGCGAACGTAAATCGGGGACGTAGCCCGCTTTCTTCAAATAGCATCTCTTCCAGGTTTCTTGAAAACCTGATCCTCGTGCACATGCCGCGCACGACCAAGACGTTCCGCCGCTACCTGGCATCCCGCTTGCGCGAGGCCTTACCCCTCGACGAGCCGACCGCACCGAGGTCAAATTGACAGTGCTTGACCGGCGCGGCACACTCACCTTACCGCACGATCCCGGGAGCGCCAATGAATCGAGCACGTGCCCTTGAATTGCTCACGCAGAGCAAGCCGATGCTGGCTGCGCGTTACGGAGTGACACGGCTCACGTTGTTCGGTTCCACTGTGCGTGATGCTGCGCGCGGCGACAGCGACATCGACATCCTAGTTGCTTTCGACGGCCCGGCGACCTCGGAGCGCTATTTCGGTGTTCTGTTCCACCTGGAAGACCTGTTTGGTGTCCCGGTCGATCTGGTCACCGAAAAGGCATTGCGCCCGGAATTGCGCCCCTTCATCGAAAACGAGGCGGTTAATGTCTGAGCCGGTCCCGCGGGAGTGGCGGTTTTTCATCGACGACATGATCGCTTCCGCCGAAAAGGTCGTTGCCTATACGCGCGCGCTTGACCAGGCAGGGTTCGTTGTCAGTGGCATGAATTACGATGCCACCTTGCGCAACCTCGAGTTGATCGGGGAGGCGGCCAGCCATATTCCTGAAGATGTGCGATCGGCCAATCCGCAGATTCCCTGGCGGCTCGTCATTGCCACTCGCAACAGGCTGATCCATGGATATCTCGGCATCGATAACGATACCTTGTGGAGCATCGTCCAGAGCGATGTACCTGACCTGCTTCAGGCCTTGATCGGACTCAAGAGCCGCTTGTGATTTTTCCCCGCGAGATCTGCCGCTGCCGTCAGGGTGACGGCGCCCTTTGGCGCCGCCGTTAGCCCGGGGTCTTGAAATATCAGTTTTCTGAAGCGAGTCGCCCACAAAGCCAGTATTTATGCGCTTGCAGGCGATCCTCGTGCGCTTGCCGCCGCCTCAGTCGACGCCGTCGATGCGGCCGGTTTTTGCTTAATCGGGCATTTTCTGTCGCGCAGGCTCGGGTTGGGCGCACGGCAGGAACTGGCCGCGCCCGGGAGTCCCGGCCGGTTTACCGCGCTCGACCACGATTTCACCGCGGGACAGCACGGTCTCGGGCCAGCCGCGCACGGTGATGCCTTCGTAGGGAGTGTAATCGACGTTGTGATGCAGCAGCGAGTTGGTGATGGTGACGTCGCGCCGGGTGTTCCAGATGACAAGATCGGCATCGCCACCCACTGCAATCGTCCCTTTGCGCGGATACAGACCGTAGATTTTCGCCACGTTCGTCGCCGTGAGCGCAACGAACTGGTTCATGCTGAGGCGTCCTTTGGAGACTCCGTCGAAGAGCAGCGGCAGCCGGGTCTCGATGCCGGGCACGCCGTTCGGCACGTAACGGAATGGCGCATTGGCTCCCTTGATCATCTTGCCCTGCGCATCGTTAAAGCGGAACGGGGCATGGTCGGATGAGAAAACCTGGAACACCCCCGAGGCGAGCGCATCCCAGATGATCTGCTGGTTGGCTTTGTCGCGCGGCGGTGGGCTGCATATGCACTTCGCGCCCTCGAAGCCCTCGCGGCCGAGATCGTCGGCGGTGAGGTACAAGTACTGAGGGCAGGTCTCGGCGTAGATGCGCAGGCCGCGGTTTTGCGCCCACTGGATCTGTGCCACGGCCTCGCGCCCCGATACATGCACGATCAGGATCGGTACCTCGGTCAGCTCCGACAGCGCAATCGCTCGATGGGTGGCTTCGCGCTCCACCGCCATCGGACGCGCGGCCGCATGAAACCGGGGCGCGGTGCGACCGGTGCTTTCGAGCAGAGCGGTGAGCCAGGCAATGCAATCGCTGTTCTCGGCGTGAATCATGGCCATGGCGCCCTCGCGCTTCGCGAGCGCCAGCACGTCCAGAATCTGCCGGTCGTCGAGCTTGAGATCGTCGTAGGTCATGTAGATTTTGAACGACGTGTAGCCGTCTGCGATCAACTGCGGCAGCTCTTCGCGCAGCACCCGCGGACCCGGGTCGGTGACGATCAGGTGAAAGGCGTAATCCACCAGCGCCTTGCCGTCGGCGCGCCGGTGGTAATCCTCCACCGCCGAGATAATCGAGTGGCCTTTCGTCTGGCAGGCGAAGGGGATCACGGTGGTGGTGCCGCCGCACGCCGCGGCGAGGGTGCCGGAGGCGAAATCGTCGGCCATCCGGCTGCCGTCGCTCATGGGCTGGTCGAGATGACAATGGCCGTCCACCCCGCCCGGTAACACGTGTTTCCCCGTTGCGTCGATGATTCGCTGGGCGCCTTCGAGGTGCTCGGCGAGCGCCACCACTTTACCACCGCGCACGCCGATATCGCAGCGCATGAGGTCGGATGCCGTGACGACGGTGCCGTTGCGGATAATCAGATCGAAACCGGACATCTTGCGTGATCGTGTCGCTGTATCGCTCTTATCGCACTTCGCGGAACAGACATCCCCAGCCCTGGACCCGCGAAGAATCCACTCCGGCCACCCGCAGGCTCGCCCACACTGCGAGCGACACCGTGTCATAGATCGGGATGCCGAGTTCCTGCTCAAGCGGCGCGGCGAGCGGAGCGCCTTTCATGTTAGTGCAGAAAATGGTGATCGACTGCGGCTTCGATTGCGCAACTTTCCGCGCCATGCGCGTCATGGTTTCGGCGCTGATGGCGGAGAAATCGAAGTTGACCTTGATGCCGGCATGCTGCTCGGCGACGCAGGTAAAACCTTCTCGGCCGAAGTTGGCGTTGATGCGCGCCTGTATGTCGTCGATGTAGGGCGACACCATGCCGAAACGGGTCACGCCGGTGAGCTTGAATACCTCGGCGAGCGCGAGGACCGAGGAGCAGGCAGGGATGCCGGTGCGCTCGGTGATGGCTTGGCAGAGCTTGCGATCCTGGTCGAAACCCATCCAGCCGGCCGAGGTGCCGTTCCAGCAGATGACGTCGCACTTGGCGTCGGCGAGCAGTTCCGCCGCCGCCAGCTGCTGCGAAATATCGAACTGGCCGAGCGCCTGCTGCGACAGGCTGATCTCGGTCACCCGGAAGCGGCCGAAATGCGCGGTGACTTCGGGCAGGCCCGCCAGCATCTGCGTGCAGATCGGCTCGAGGATGGTGTTGGAGGAAGGGGTCAGCATCCCAAGCAAGATTCGCTTCATCGTTTGCTCGCGTCAAGGCAATTCAATAGCCCAGCATCCTGGGCAGCCACGTGCACAGCGGCGGGTACAGCATGCAGGCGAACAGCACGGCGTACATGTAGGCGATGAACGGCCAGACCGCCCGCACCAGATCGCCCATCTTGATGCCAGTGATGCCGCACACCACGAACAGCACGACGCCGACCGGCGGCGTCAGCATGCCGATCACCAGGTTGAGCACGAACAGGAAGCCGAAGTGCAGCGGATCGATGCCGTACTGAAGCGCGATCGGGTGCAGCAGGGGAACCAGCATGATGTAGGCCGCATTCGATTCCATGAACATCCCCACCACGAACAGAATCACCGCAACCAGCAGATTGAACATGAGCGGGTTGGCGGTGATTGCCTGCAGGGCAGTCGACAGTTTCTGGGGCAGCAGATCCACCGTCAGCAGGAATGTAACGGCGGAGGCAAAAGCGATCAACGCGCCGACCATCGCGGAGGTGATCGCGGCGCGCAGCAGCAAGCTGGGCAGATCGGTAAGCTTGAGCTTGCGCGTGACGAAGAATCCGATGGCGAGGCCGTAAACCACCGCAATGGCCGCGCCTTCCGTGGCGGTGAATGCGCCCGCCACGATGCCCCCGATCACGATCACGGGCATCAGGAAAATGACGAACGAGTGTTTGAGCTGGTACAACACATTGGCGATGCGGAAGCTCTCGCCGGTCGGCGGATAATGCCTGCGCCATGCGATCAGGCTGCACAGGGCCATGAAGCCGAGCGTGATCAACAGGCCCGGGACGACGCCGGCCATGAACATGCCGCCTACCGACACGGTGGAGCCGGCCATGAATGCGTAAACGATCATTGCGGCGCTGGGCGGGATGATCGGTCCGAGGTTGGCGGCCGCCGCGACGATTGCGGTCGCGAAGGGCAGGTCATACGCTTTGGACAGGGACGGCACGAGAATGGTGGACAGGGCGCTCGCATCCGACACCGCGGTTCCCGATACGGTGGCAAGCCCCGCTCCGGAAATCATAGTGACGTGCGCCAGGCCTCCACGCACGCGTCCGACTACGGAGTTGGCAAGCTCGATCAGCCGCTCGACGATGCCGGCCTTGATCATCAGCTCGCCCGCGACCATGAATAACGGAATGGCCATCAGCGGAAACGAGTTGACCGAATGCATCATGCGTTGCGGGATCATCGAGAGGTCGATGCCGCTCGCCAGCACGGCGATCAATGCGGTGAAACCCAGGGCGAATGCGATGGGCATGCCGAACAGGGCGAGCACCA
This sequence comes from Betaproteobacteria bacterium, assembly GCA_023266235.1. Taxonomy (GTDB): domain Bacteria; phylum Pseudomonadota; class Gammaproteobacteria; order Burkholderiales; family SG8-41; genus PALSA-1004. The sequence goes on along the minus strand of JAHFRL010000063.1, from coordinate 19,810 downwards.
TGAAGCCGATGATGATCCACCCGCTCATTCCGTGATCACCTGCGGTTTGGCCGCTTTGCCGGAAAACAAGATGGCGATAAGGTGCAATACGCTGTGTCCCGACCCGACTGCCACCGGCACCATGAAAAGCGCCGCAGTGACTTCGAGCGTGGGCAGCATTTCATCCCATTGCTGGATGACGAGGAGCGTGGACTGGTATCCCACAATCAACATCAAGCCGGCGCAGAGCAGTGCGGAAAGCCGCAGGCAGAGTCGCTGCAGCGGCGGCGGGAAATGCGTGGTCAGCAGCTCGATGCCGATGTGGGCGCCGCTTCTCACGCCGAGCGGAATCGCCAGGAAGATGGCCCACACGAACGTGAGCCGGGCGATATCTTCAGCCCAATCAATGGATGTGTTGAATGCGTAGCGCAGCAGCACCTGGAGCGATACCACGATCACCATCGCCGCCATCGCGGCGACGATCACCGCGATGGCGGCGCGGTCGATGACATTCAGCGCGCGCGCCGCCACCGGCTGACGGGACATCTATCCCCTCACTCTCGATTGCGCCCGCGCCGGCTCAACGCGCCTTGGCCACTTCGGCCAGAACGCGGTCCACCAGCTCGGCGCCGATGCGGGTTTTGACCTGGTCGACAACGCCGGCGGACGCTTTGCGCATCTCCTCGCGGGCTTGCGGGGATATCTCGTCGTATTGCATCTTTTTTCTCTGCTCATCCAGCGCTTTGCCATCGGCTTCGGCGGCAATCTTGCGCTGATACGCCACCGCCGCGGCCATCGCGCCCCTGACCGCCTTCTGATGCTCGGGTTTCATCGCTTCGAACTGCTTGCGGTTGGCGACGATCGCGATGAAGTCGAAGAAGTGCCCGGTATTGGACAAATATTTCTGTACTTCGGAATAGCGATTGGCGCTGATGATCGGGTAGGGGTTTTCCTGGCCCTCGACGACGCCCTGCTGCAATGCCGAGTAGAGTTCCTTCACGTCCATCGAGATCGGGTTTGCGCCGAGCGCGCGGAATGTCGCGAGGTGGGTTTCGATCGGTTGCATGCGGATCTTGAGGCCTTTCAGATCGGCCATGCTCTTGATCGGCCGCTTGCTGTTGGTGACGTGGCGCGCGCCCAGTTCCATCCAGCCCAGCGAAATGAAACCTTTCTCGGCATACTTCTGGTCGATCAACTGGCCCACGGCGCCATCGACGACCTTGAGCGCGACCTCGCGGTTGGGCATCAGGAACGGCAGGCTGATCGCCTCGAGCTCCGGCACGATGCGCGACAGGAACGCCACGCCCACCCACGTCATGAAGAGCGCGCCGGAACGGACCGCGTCGACGTTTTCTTTCGCCCCGCCCAGTTGCATGGCCGGGAAAATATCGACGCCAAGCTGGTTATTCGAGAGCCTCGCCAGTTCGGACTTGAATACTTGTTCCATCGCCACGCTGCTGGTGTGCTCGGTGGCGAAATTGCCCGCAATGCGGATTTTCTCCTGCGCGCCGGCGGCAGCGGCGAACGCGACGAGAGCGGCGGTGGCCGCCATTTTCCGGAACAGTCGTTGCATGTCTTACTCCTTTCGGTTAAGGATTTCCCCTGCCAAAACTCAAATTGGGCAGCCAGAGCGCGAGCCCCGGCCAGTGGATGAGGACGACGACCAGCAAAAACATCATGAACAGGAACGGGGTGGTGCCCCGGATGACATCCATGATGGAGCCTTCGCGCCGCACGCCCTGCACCACGTACAGATTCATGCCGACCGGCGGCGTAATCAACGCGAGCTCGCACATGACGACGAGGAAGATCCCGAACCAGACGGGATCGATCTTGAGCGCCATGACCAGAGGGAACACAACCGGGATGGTGCCGATCATCATCGACAGGGTTTCGAGAAAGCAGCCCAGAATGAGGTAGAAGACGAACAGTATGTACATCATCTGCACCGACGTGGCGCCGATGTCCGATACGAAGCGGGCAAGAGCCTGGGGCACGCCGAGCACGCCGAGCACGAAGTTCAGGTAGAGCGCGCCGGAGACGATCAGCACGATCATTGCCGTGACCTGCACCGTGGTGAGAAAGCACTCGTGCAGGAGAGTGACCGACAGCGTGCCGTAATACCACACCAGCAACAGAGCGGCGAGCACGCCCACCGCGGCAGCTTCGGTCGGCGTGGCCCAGCCAAGGTAAATGCTGCCCATCACCATCAGGAAAATGCCGAATGGCGGCACCAGGTCGGCCAGGCGGTGGAGCCTTTCCCGCAGCGGAACAGGCGGGGGGCGATCGGCGGCCAGCGCGGGATTGATCCAGCATGCCACGACGATCACCAGCATGAACAGCGCGGTCAGCACGAGCCCGGGAACGACCCCCGCTGCATAGAGGCGGCCCACCGAGGTATTCGTCATCGCCCCGTAGATGATCATGTTGATCGACGGCGGAATGAGTATGCCCAGCGTCGCGCCGGCCGCAATGGAACCGAGCACCATTTTCGTATCGTATTTTCGGTCTCTGAAAGCGGGCAGCGCGACCGTGCCGATGGTGGCCGCCGTCGCAACCGACGAACCGGACACGGCTGCGAACAGCGCGCAGGCGCCGATATTCGTGTGCAGCAGGCCGCCGGGCAGCGGCGCGAGCCAATCGGACAGCGCCCGGTAGATGCGGTCGGTAGCGCCGCCGCGCACCAGCAGTTCGCCGAGCAGCACGAACAGCGGGATGGCGAGCAGCACGAAATTGTTGGTTCCGCCCCACAACTGCATGCCGAGCGCATCGACAATTGCCGGGCCGAGATAGATGGCGGCGCCGAGGAGGGCGATGATCAACATGACCGCGGCCACGTGCAGGCCGACGAACATCAGCGCCAGCATCAGCAGGAAACCGATTACCGCCCCGCTGAGATCCATCAGGCGCCACCTTGGGATTGGCGCTGTTTGAGGCTCGCCAGTTCCGCTGCGAGTTCGTGCTGCACGGAAGGCGGTCCGTAGCAGCGGTTAACCTCGCCGGGATTGCGCATGAGCAGCCAGAGGGCGTGCACCGCATACGCGGCGGCGACGATCGCGAACAACCCGAGTCCGGCGATCCACAGCGATTGTGGAATCCAGAGGGGAACCTGCAAGGGAGAGGTGGATACGCTCTTCAGCTCGATGCTGTCCAGAAGTTCGGCGCCGGCCCGCCAGAGCATGAATACGGCCAGGGCGGCGAGCGTGACCATGGCCAGCACGTTGAGCGCGGCCTGCGCAGCCCTGGGCAGCGCAGCCAGCACGAGGTCGATTCTGGTGTGCGCGTTGTGCGCCAGCGTGTACCCGAACCCGGCGCAGCTCAACACCGCCATGAGATATCCGCCGATCTCGTCGATGCCCTGCAGCGAATAGCCCAGCTTGCGCAACACGATTTCAAGGCAGGTCGCCAACGTAAATGCGAGCATCGCCCATCCGCACAGCAACGCCATCAGCCGCGTTGGTAAGAGGGCAAGGCGGGTGACGGGATTGGTCTGCTGGCTCAACTTGCCCCAGGGACGGTTACCGCCACGCTGATCCGGCTGGGTGGCGTCGATGGGTGCACGGATTCGACTGCAGTCAGTCGATGTGCAGTCCAACGACCTTGCCCACCGTCTGGTTCCAGGTTTCCGAGCAGGCGGGATCGACGTTGTTGCAGGTTTTCTTCCAGATCGGCAATACGACCGAGCTGACGGCCGCCCTGACTTTCTGAATGTCGGCAGAGGTGACCGCGACCAGCTTCATGTTGAATTTGGTGTGTTCCTTGCACGGCTCGCGGCCGACGTTGCAGTTGGTCGCGTCGTTGTTGACGTTGACGGCGATATCCCAGAGCTGGTCCTCGAGCTTCTTGAATTCGGCCTGGAGTTTTTTCTGCATCTCCGGCGAGTAGCGCTTCCAGTAATCGAGATTAATGAAATGCCCCTGCACCGCCCCGGCCAGCGAAAGCGGCAGGAAATGCGTGGTGACTTCCGGCCACTTGGCGGAGTTGCCGGCGGTAGGAGCCGTGACCGCGCACGTGGCCACTCCCCGCTGCAGCGACGGGTAAACCTCGCTGAATTGCAGCGTTACGGGCGTAGCGCCGAAATGCTGCATCAGCGCCGCCATCGAGGGTGTGAAGACGCGAACTTTCTGGCCCTTGAGATCGTCGACCGAGTTGATCTGCGCGTTGCAGTAAATGGTTTGCGGACCGAACGGCCAGAGCGTGAGTACCTTGGCATGGAATTTCTGCTGCAATCGACGGTCGAAAACTTCGCGGTACGCAGTCACGACCTTGCGCAACTCAGCCATGTCCGGCGCCACGCCGATCAGGTCGAGGCCTTCGAAGAACGGGTCGTCGCGTGAAGCCATGCCGATCTGGATGCTCATTACGTCGAACGCACCGCTGCGCATCAGGCGGAGCGCGTCGGCGGCCTGGATGCCGAGCACGTCCATCGGGTTGAATTCGACCTTGATCCTGGCGCCGAGGTTTTTGGCGAGCGCATCGAAGAATGGCCGCTCGGCGCCGTCGACCTGTTTCTTGTTCTGGGAAAAGTTGCCCACCGCGCGCATCACGGCCGGTTCCTGCGCGTACACCATGACCGGACCTGAAATCAGGACGGCACCGGCGGCGAGGGCGATTGCGGATAACCAGTCACGTTGCATGGAAACCTCCAGTTACGATGATGGGGTACAACGTACGGTCCGTCTCAAGCGCGCCGCGCTGCGCCAGCCTAGGGTGCGGTGACGCCAATAATTGTAGACAAAGACTACAAACGTTGTAGACAATCTGTCAAGCGAAAGCGCAAGTCGGCGACCTCGGATCGTGCAGCGGCGCTGGCGTAGCGCGGGTTACTTGCACCCTAGCGACGCCATCCATGGTAGAAACGACCCAAGTAAACGGACAAAGTTTTATCTTAATGGAGACCGATGATGGCTGACGACAGACGTGAAGTGGTAGTGACTGACATCAAGATTCCCTTCGTATCCATGGTGATTTTGCTGGTCAAATGGGCAGTTGCCGCCATTCCGGCATTATTCATCCTGTTTATTATCGGCGGATTGCTATCGATGATTCTTGGGTTGATCTTCGGGACCGGCTGGCATCACTGGGGTATGGGAACGTCGATGTGAAAAAGCCGCCCTCCGCAAAAGGCTCTACAATCCACGCTGGCGTCAGGAGCGGTTTATAAGAGGGCAGGTCACCACTGCAAAAAGTATTCTTGATCATCGCCGATCAGTGTAAGGAGGAGAAAATGAATATTCCGTGGCGTCATACGATGTTGGCGTTGTTACCCGTGTCGTTGTTCATTTGCACAACCCACGCTGTTGCACAAGTTTATCCGACCAAACCCATACGCATCATCGTGCCGTACGCGCCCGGCGGCTCGACCGACGTGGTGTTCCGCATTCTGGCGCCGCGGCTGACCGAGATCCTCGGCCAGACGGTGGTGGTCGAGAACCGGCCCGGAGGCTCCTCGACGATAGGCCTGGACATCGCCGCCAAGTCGCCGCCCGACGGCTACACGCTGGGGATTCCCAACATCACGTTCGGCGCCAATCCCAGCCTGATGAAGAAAATGCCGTTCGATACGGAGAAGGATCTCGTGCCGGTAAGCCTGGTTTCCATCGTCACGCTGGTGCTGGCGGTGCACCCGTCGGTGCCGGCCCGATCGGTGAAACAGCTGATCGCGCTGGCGAAAGCCAAGCCGGGCAGTCTGAATTACGGTTCCGCGGGCAATGCCAGCGCGAACCATCTGGCGACTGAGCGCTTCAGTTACATGGCGGGCATCAAGATGGTGCACATTCCCTACAAAGGCGGCGGTCCCGCGGTCATTTCAATTGTCGGCGGTGAAACCGCGATCCTGTTTGCCACCATCCCGTCTTCGATCCAGCACTTCCAGACCGGCAAGCTGGTCGCACTCGGCGTGAGCAGCCTGAAGCGCAACGTCGCGCTGCCCGACGTCCCGAGCATAGCCGAGGCCGCCATCCCCGGATTTGAAGCGATCGAATGGAACGGCGTGGTCGTGCCGGCGGGAACGCCGCCGGCGGTGATCGGCCAGTTGCACCAGGCCCTCGCCAAGGCCTTGTCCATTCCCGAGGTGAAAGAGCGCATCATCGGCCTGGGTGCGGACCCGGTCGGCAGCTCGCCGGAAGAATTCTCGGCGTTCATCAAGAAGGAGATCGCGACGTGGTCGAAAGTGGTCAAGGAAGTCGGCATTACCGTTGAATGAGAAGCGAGAGGAGTCAGTGATGCCCGGCGGTAGGTGGATCGAGCAATTCCCGGGCAACTTCGTGTGGTCGAACGCGGCGCTCGTCACCAAAGGAATGGCGCCTTATGGCGCGGTCGCGCTCGGCGAGATCGACGAGGTCTGCGCACGGCTCGAGTCGCGTCAGAGCGAACCCGATGCATGGCGGGAAGAGTGGTGCGCGCTGGCAAGCCGGCTTGAAAAAGTGGCTGATAAAGCCGCTGCCGAGGGGCGCCAGTTCACCGCCGGCAATTACTATCTGCGCGCCGGCATGTACTACTTCACCGGCGAGCGGTTCGTGGTCCCGGGCGCACAGAAACGCGAAATCGGCCGCAAATCCCTGCAGTGCCAGCACGCCGGGCTCGCGCGGCGCTTCCCGAACATCGAGCGCGTCGAAGTTCCGTACGAGGGCACCACGCTGCCGGCGCTGTTCATGCAAGCACCGGGCGCGCAAGGCCGCGTGCCGGCGGTCGTGGTATTCAACGGCATGGACAACTGCAAGGAAATGAGCGTGCTCTTCAACGGCCTCGAGTTTGCCGCGCGCGGCTGGCATACGCTCGCGATCGACGGGCCGGGGCAGGGCGAGTCGCTGCGCCTGCGCAACCTGCACGCGCGCCATGATTACGAGGTCCCGGGCACGGCTGCCTACAATTACGTCGCCGCGCGGCCGGAAGTCGATCCGCAGAAAGTGGTGGTCATGGGCTACAGCTTCGGCGGCTATTACGCCGCGCGCATCGCCGCGTTCGAGCGACGCTACGCCGCCGGCGTCGCGTTCGCGGCGCTGCACTGGGACCTGGCCGGGTGGCAGCGCGAGATCAAGCGCAAACATGCGACCGATCCGAAAAACACCGCGCAGTCGGCGTTCCATTTCCGCTGGGTCATGGGTTGCATCGATGACGCCGACGCCGCAATCAGGAAAGCCGAAAAGTTTTCGCTGGCGGGCGTCGCGGAGAAAATCACCTGTCCGTTCCTGATCGTGCATGCGCAGGACGACAAGGTCGTGCCGGTCGCTTCCGCCCACCAGCTTTACGCGGCGGTCGGCTCGCAGCGCAAAGCCCTGAAGATCCTCACCGCCGAGGACGGCGGCACCTATCATGCCCAGGCCGACAACCGGCAGGTCGGGGTTGATTACATCGCGGACTGGATAACCGCGAATATCCAATAGGCTGTTTCCGGCCCTGGACTTTAGACCCGAACGGTCAGATCAGGTCGGAACGAGCGGTTTTCGTTGCGATAGCCCTTGGGGTTGCAGATCACGCGTGTGCCCGCGACCGCGTAATCGAAGCTGTCGTGAGTATGGCCGTGAATCCACAGGCAGGCCTTGCCCATCAGCGGCGTCAGGTCGGATACAAACGCCGGGTTGACGAGGTTGTCCTTCCAGCGCGGATGGACGCTGCCCGGATGCGGCGCGTGGTGGGTTATGACCACGGTCGGGCCCGCGAATGGCGTATCGAGCCTCTGCGCGAGCCACCGCACCGCGAAGAGATGAAAAACGATGGTGTCTTCCGGAATCAGTAATCGGTCCCGATAGCGGATCATGCGAAAATCGAGGACGTGCCGGTTGGCCTCCTCGAACGCCCGCGGAATCTGATCAGGACCATACAGATTGAAATCGGTCCACAGCGTGGCGCCCAGGAACCGCACTCCCTCAAGCACCACCTCGTCGCGGTCGAGGAGGTGGATGCCCACGTCCCTGGCATAGCTGCGGATGCGCCGCTGCATGGTTTCGAGGTCGGCGCCGTAATACTCGTGGTTACCGGGAACATAGATTACCGGAATGGCGCAATCAGCGAATGCCGCCAGGCCGTCGGTGCCTGGCGCGATGTCTCCGTCGAGCACTAATACGTCGGCGTGAGTGGCCGGTGGCCGGAAGGAGGGGTCTGCCTCGAGGTGGAGGTCGGAGAGGACTTGTAGCCGCATGGAGATGGCGTTTTGCCTGGTGGTGACCTTAATTTGACATAATATACATTATACGACTAGACAGTTCGACAAATCCGCTATCCATGCCGCTTTCGGGCCTGCCCGCTTGTCGCTATTTGGCACCCGCCTTGATCAGCAAATTGACGATATCCTGCCGATTTTTCTCGCGTGCAACTGAAAGCGCCGTTACGTCGGTCGCGGTTTTGAGATTGAGATCGGCACCATTGGCAAGCAACAGCAGCACCAGATCGCGATGGCCTTCGCGCGCCGCCATCATCAACGCGGTGTAACCGTTATCGGCAGTCGCGTTGATTTGGGCCCCATACGCGAGCAACAAACGGCTGATACTGACGTCGCCTTTGACCGCAGCATAAATCAAGGGCGTCCAGTCCGGCTGATTGACCTGCGCGCCTTGGACCAGCAGATGCCTGACCACCTCCAAATGACCATTCATCGCCGCCAGCATCAGTGCCGTTTCGCCGAGCGCGTTGCGGGCGTTGACCTGCGCGCGGGCCGCCAGGAATAATTTGACCGCCCCGGTACGTCCATCCCTGGCGGCCAGGATCAGCAGCGAATTGCCTTCCTGATCGGTGGTATTGGCGTCCAAACCGCGCTTGAGCAGCTGATTTATCGCCGTTAAGTCATCTTTTTTGACTGCATCCAGCATGTCCTCGTAGGCTCCCGCGATCGCAAACTGGCACAGGAACGCCAAGGCCAGGCCTGGAATTATCCTCAATAATGACATTAGCTATATCCTATACTATATTGAATAATTGATTGAAATTGGAAGTCGTTATTTGCGCAACCTGATCGAGGGTCGTGCCCTTGATCCGGGCTATTTCTGCAGCGACGCGCGCGACGTAGCCCGGCTGGTTGATCTTGCCGCGGTATGGAACCGGCGCCAGATAGGGCGCATCGGTCTCGACCAGCATATTTTCGAGCGGCACCCGGCGCGCGATCTCCTGCAGTGCCTTGGCATTCTTGAAGGTCACGATGCCCGAAAACGAGATATAGAAACCCATTTCTATGGCGGCTTCCGCCGTCTCCCAGCTTTCGGTAAAGCAATGCATTACCCCGCCCGCCTCGCCGGCGCCCTCCTCGCGCATGATGCGCAATGTGTCGTTCGCCGCTTCACGGGTATGGATGATCAGCGGCTTGCCGCAGTCACGCGCGGCGCGGATGTGGGTGCGAAAACGCTCGCGCTGCCATTCGAGGTCGCCTTTGAGCCGGTAGTAATCAAGCCCGGTCTCGCCAATCGCGACTACTTTAGGATGGGCGGCCAGCGTGACAAGTTCCGCGGCCGTGACCGCGGCCACGCCCTCGTAGTCCGGGTGCACGCCGACCGACGCATGGATCTGCGGATAAGTCTCCGCCAGCTTGCGTACGCGCGGAAAATCCTCGAGCGTCACAGACACGCACAGCGCGCGCTCGACCTGGTTTTCGCGCATCAACTCGAACACCGAGTCGAGCTGGTCGGCGAGTTCGGGGAAATCGAGGTGGCAGTGCGAATCAACCAGCATGCTCACCCATCGGCGATTCGCCGCGCGCGAGCGCCGCATACGACAGCAGCAGTTGCTCGGTGAACAAGCGCGCATTGAGCGGATGGTTGATGCTGCGCTGCTGGCGCACCAACGCGCGGTGACAACGCGCAATATCGGCAGCCCGCAGACGGGTGGATATCCGCGTCAATGCTTGCGCAAAATCCGGGTTGTAGCGCACGCGGCCGACTGCCTTCGCGCTCAGCAAATCGTAGGTCCAGCGCTGCAGCCAGCCGAGCAGCCGGCCGACCGGAAAATCGCGCACCTGCTCCGCGAGCATCAGGGGATCGATATTGGATCCGACCAAGCTGCCGAGCAGAGCTTTACGCTGCGCCCAGAACTCGCCGTCATCGAGCGTCAATGCGGCGAGCGGCGCGTTACCGGTCTGCGCGAGACTCAGCGCCGGCTCGGCTATCCCCTGCTCGCGCAGCCATTGCTCGGCGCTGGCGGCCGGCGGCGTCGGCAGCACCACCTGCTGGCAACGGCTGATGATGGTCGCCGGCAGGTAGCTCGGCCGGTGCGTAACCAGCATGAAGCGCGTACTGGGCGGCGGCTCCTCGAGACTTTTCAGCAATGCGTTGGCCGCGTTCACATTGAGCGTTTCAGCCGGGTAGAACACGATGGTCTTGCTGCCACGTTGGTGGGCGGTCAGGTTGACGAAATCCTGCAGTTCCCTGACCTCCTCCACCCGGATCTCCTGGCTCGGTTTACGTTTGCCAGGCGCCGGCTGCTCGGAGTCGTCGGAGTCCGCTACTGCAGGCTGTAAATCGGCCGCACGCAGTGCGGCCGGCAGGATTTCGCGGTAGTCGGGGTGGCTGCCGGCGGCAAACCAGCGGCAACTCCGGCATGCGTCGCAGGCGGCGCCATCGGCCGCGGGGCTCTCGCACGCGAGCGACTGGGCGAGCTTGCGCACGAAATCGAATTTGCCGATGCCCTCCCTGCCCCTGAACAGCAATGCATGCGGCAACGCGGTCTTGCGCAGCAGCATCTCGCGCCATTGCTGTTGATGCCATGGGTAGACGGTTACCGGCATAGCGCACCCGCAATGTCCCTGAGCTGCTGCTGGATCTGGCCGACGCTTTGGCCCGCGTCGATCACGCGCACCCGTGCCGGCGCTTCCTGCGCGCGCTGCAAGTAGCCGGCGCGCACGCGGCGATAAAAGTCATCCTGCTCCTGCTCGAATCGGTCGGCGCTGCGGGCCCCGCGCGCGCGCTGGCGGCCGATTTCAGGCGCCAGGTCGAAGAGCAGCGTGAGCTCGGGCTGCAGCCCGCGTTGCGCCCATTGCTCGAGTTGCGACAGGCGCTGCCAGTCAACGCCGCGGCCGCCGCCCTGGTAAGCAAAAGTCGCGTCGGTAAAGCGGTCGCACATCACCCATTCGCCGCGCGCGAGCGCCGGTTCGATGACTTTATCGAGGTGCTCGCGCCGTGCCGCGAACATCAGCATGGCCTCGGTTTCCGCATGCATCGAGTTTTCCGGATCGAGCAGAATCCGGCGCAGTTTTTCGCCGAGCCCGGTGCCGCCGGGCTCGCGCGTGACGCAGACCGTGAATCCGCGCTCCCGGAAAAACCCGGCCAGCCACGTCAGATGCGTGCTCTTGCCGGCGCCGTCGATGCCTTCGAGTGTGATGAATTTGCCGCGCATAGGGTCAGCGTTTGCCGCGCTTCTGGTATTTTGTCACGGCGCGTTCGTGCTCGGCCAGCGAAGTCGAAAAATGCGACGTGCCGTCGCCGCGCGCGACGAAATACAGCGCTTTGCTCGGCGCCGGATCGAGCGCGGCGGTGAGCGCGGCGAGACCCGGCAGCGCGATCGGCGTCGGCGGCAGGCCGTCACGCATATAGGTGTTGTACGGCCCGTCGGCGAGCAGGTCGCGCTTGCGCAGATTGCCGTCAAATGCGCTGCCCAGGCCGTAGATGACGGTCGGATCGGTCTGCAGCTTCATGCCGAACTTGAGGCGGTTCACGAATACCGCGGCGATCATCGGCCGTTCGTCCGGCTGGCCGGTTTCCTTCTCGATAATCGACGCCAGTATCAGCGCCTGATAGGGATTGTCCAGCGGCAGGCCGTCCGCGCGCGCGTTCCACAACGTCGCGAGCTGCGACTGCATGACGCGATAGGCGCGCTGCAGGATCGCCGCATCGCTGGTGCCGTTGGCGAAATAATAGGTGTCGGGAAAAAACAATCCTTCGGCCGACGGGTACGGAATCCCGAGACGTGCGACAATTTCGGATTCCGCAATGCCATGCGTGTCGTGCTTGATTGCAGCGTGGGCATCGAGCGCGGCTCGCATCTGGGCCAGGGTCCAGCCTTCGACCAGCGTGATCTGGTCCTGGCTGCGGTCCCCGGACGTGATTTTTCTCAATAACGCGACCGGCGTGATATTGCCGCCGAGTTCATAATTGCCGGCCTGGATGCGGCTCGCGTCGCCGAAAATCCGTGCCAGCAGCTCGAACTGCCATGGCGAGTCGAGCACGCCCGCTGTCTGCATCTGGCGCGCTGCGCTGCGCAGACTGCTGCCCTGCTTGAGGCTGAACTGCAGCGTGTTGCCGATTTCAAGATCGGCATATCCGTAGCCGAGCAGCCAGGCGGCGAATCCGGCAAGCAGCGTCACAGCGAGCCACAGCGGGCGCTGCAGCCAGCGTTTAGCGGTCTTGAGCATCGCCGATCCAGCGCCGCACTTGCGCCGTCAGCGGCCCGGCGCTCCAGGTTTTGCGGTCGAGCGCCGCAATCTGCCACACGCCGATCACGCTGTTGACCAGAAACAGCTCGTCGGCAGCGAGCAGCTCATCGATGCTGACGGCCGCGATTCGGGTTTTAAGTTCGTTGGCCTGCGCCTGCTCGAGCACCATTTCGCGTGTCACGCCGGCAACACCGCAGCGCGTCAGATCCGGCGTTACGAGCGCGCCATCCTTGATCAGGAACAGATTGGTCATGGTGCCGCCAATTACGTTGCCGTCGGCGTCGCACAGCAGGCCTTCGGCGATCCCGGGATCGTTCCACTCCGAGCGTGCGAGCACGTTTTCGAGCCGGTTCAGATGCTTGACCCCCGCCAGCGCCGGCCGCACTGCCAGGCGCAGGCGGCACAAGTGCACCCGCACCCCCTGGTCGTAACAGCGCTGCGGATAATCCGGCAATGAACTGGCGCTGACGATGCGCGCCGGCGCGGCTGCCTCGGGTATCGCATAGCCGCGCAGGCCGCTGCCACGGGTGACGATAATCCTGACGACGCAATCGGGATGGCGTGTCGCAATCGCGGCCAGGTCACGCTCAAGCACGTCAGCCGCCGGACAGACGATGCGCAGCACTGCGCAGTCGGCGGCGAGCTTCGCGTAATGCCGCCGCCACCCTAAGGGTTGCCCGCCGCGCAGCGTAAAAGTACGGAACACGCCGTCACCGTACGCGAGGCCGCGATCGTGCACGCTGATCGCATCGCTCTCAACGCCATTGACGAGATTCATCGTGATGCCGGTGGGTAGGCCGGCTGGGGCGCCGGCAGGGAAACATCGGGTGCGGCGTCAAACGGCGCGGAACACCAGGCTGCCGTTGGTGCCGCCGAAGCCGAACGAATTCGAGAGCGCGACCTGAACCTTCATTTCGCGCGCCGTGTTCGGCACGTAATCGAGGTCGCATTGCGGATCCTGGTTGACGAGATTGATGGTCGGCGGCGCGATCTGGTGCTTCACGGCAAGCGCCGAGAACACCGCCTCCACGCCGCCCGCGGCGCCCAGCAGGTGCCCGGTCATGGACTTGGTCGAGCTGACCGCGATTTCTTTCGCGTGCGCGCCGAAAGTGCGCTTGACCGCCACGGTCTCGGCGATGTCGCCGAGCGGGGTCGAGGTGCCGTGCGCATTGATGTAGTCGACTTCGTCGCGGTTGACGCTGGCGTTCTTGAGCGCGTTGACCATGCAGCGCATCGCGCCGTCCCCGTCTTCGCACGGCGCCGTCATGTGATGCGCGTCCGCGCTCATGCCGTAGCCCGCGAGTTCGCAGTAGATCGTGGCCCCGCGTTTCGTCGCGTGCTCGTATTCCTCGACCACCACCACGCCGGCGCCCTCGCCGAGCACGAAGCCGTCGCGGTCCTTGTCCCACGGCCGGCTCGCGGCCGCCGGATCGTCGTTGCGGGTGCTGAGAGCGCGCGCCGAGCAGAAGCCGCCGAGCCCGAGCGGCGACAGCGTCGCTTCGGCGCCGCCCGCGATCATGATGTCGGCATCGCCGTACTCGATCAAGCGGCCGGATTCGCCGATGCAGTGCGTCGCGGTGGTGCACGCGGTGACCATGGCGAGGTTCGGTCCCTTGAACCCGTACATGATCGAGAGATTGCCCGACACCATGTTGATGATGGTGCCGGGTACGAAAAACGGCGAGATCTTGCGCGGCCCGCTCGCGATGTAGTCCTTGTGCGTATCCTCGATCATCGGCAGGCCGCCGATGCCGGAGCCGATGTTGACGCCGATGCGCTCGGCGTTCTCCGGCGTTACCGTGATTCCCGCATCCTTCACCGCCTGCATCGCCGCCGCCATGCCGTAATGGATGAAGGTGTCCATGCGGCGCGCTTCCTTGGGCGACAGGTAGGCCGCGACGTCAAAGCCCCTGACTTCGCCGGCAATCTGCGAACTGAAAGCCGAGGCATCGAAGCGCGTGATGCGGCGGATGCCGGACTTGCCGGCAACGATGGTGGACCAGGCTTCAGTTACGCCGGTCCCGACCGGAGATACGATGCCGAGCCCGGTTACAACGACTCTGCGTCTTGCCAATTGATATCCGTGGCGGAAGCCGGGAACTTATTTGAGGTGCGCTTTGATGTAATCGACGGCCTGCTGCACGGTGGTGATTTTTTCCGCTTCTTCGTCGGGAATTTCGCATTCGAATTCCTCTTCAAGCGCCATCACCAGCTCCACCGTGTCGAGCGAATCCGCACCGAGGTCGTTGACGAAGGATGACTCGTTCTTGACGTCGGCTTCGTTGACACCCAGTTGTTCGGCCACGATTTTTTTAACGCGCTGCTCTATGTTTTCCATCAATATCCCCTTCTTGGGAGTGGATTCAGGTTGTGCGGGTTGCGTATTTTACCAAATTCGGCGCATGTCACCTACCTGGAATTTTCGTGGCTAATCCATGAGCAAACCGCCGTTAACATGCAGCGTCGCGCCGGTAATGTAGGCCGCGGCCGGAGACGCCAGGAATGCGACCGCGCCAGCAATATCCTCCGCCGTGCCAAGACGGCCAAGCGGTATCTGGCCGATCAGGACGCCGCGCTGGTTCGCGTCAAGTTCGCGCGTCATGTCGGTATCGATGAAGCCGGGTGCGACACAGTTGACGGTTATGTTACGGCTGCCGATTTCCCGCGCGAGCGACTTGCTGAAGCCGATCATGCCGGCCTTGGCCGCCGCGTAGTTGGTTTGCCCCATGTTGCCCATCACCCCGACGACCGACGTGATATTGATGATGCGGCCGCTGCGCGCCTTCATCATCGAGCGGATTACGAGCTTCGACAGCCGGTAAACGGATTTGAGATTGGTCGACATGATATCGTCCCATTCTTCCTCCTTCATGCGCAACAGCAGGTTATCGCGCGTAATGCCGGCGTTGTTGACGAGAATCGCGATGTCGCCAATTTGCCTGTGCACGGCGGCGACCGTTGTTTCGACCTGCGCCGCGTCATTCACATTCAACGCAAACCCGGCGCCTTTGACGCCGGCCGCGGCCAGGTATTCGCTGATCGCTTTCGCGCCCGCCTCGCTCGTTGCGGTGCCGGCCACCACCGCGCCTTGCTTGCCGAGCTCGAGCGCAATCGCCCTGCCGATGCCGCGTGAAGCGCCCGTTACCAGTGCCACTTGTCCGTTAAGCATCATGCCGCCTGTTGTAAAGTCTGCATCGCTTGCGCGAACGACGCGGCATCCGCGATCGCGAGGCCCTGCAACGTGCTGTCGATGCGCCTGGTCAGCCCGGCCAGCACTCTGCCGGGGCCGCATTCGGCGACGTGCGTGACGCCCATGCGCGCCATGTGCTGAATCACCTCGACCCAGCGCACCGGGTTGCATGCCTGGCGTGCGAGCGCGTGTTTGATCCGCTGCGGATCGCTGACCGTTGCCACATCCACGTTATTGACCACCGGGATTTGCGGCGCATGAAAAGTCACTGTGCCCAGATACCGCTCAAGTCGTTCTGCGGCGGGCTTCAACAAAGAAGAATGAAACGGGGCGCTGACCGGCAGCATAACGGCGCGCTTGGCGCCCCTGCCTTTGGCCGCCTCGGCGCAGCGCTCGACTGCCGCCTTGTGGCCGGCGATCACGACCTGGCTCGGTGCATTGAAATTGACCGGTGCCACGATTTCGCCGCGCGCCGCCTCGGCACACGCCGCGCGCACCGCATCATCGTCGAGGCCGAGTATTGCCGCCATCGCACCCGTGCCGAGCGGCACTGCTTCCTGCATTGCTTGGGCGCGGAAGCGCACCAGCGGCAGCGCGTCGCGAAAGGCGACGACACCGGCGACCACCAACGCGGTGTATTCGCCGAGGCTGTGACCGGCAACCAGCGCCGGTTGCGCCCCGCCCGCCTCGCGCCATGCGCGGTACACCGCATAGCCCGCGGCCAACATGACCGGCTGCGTGTTGACGGTCGAATTAAGGTCTGCAGTCGGGCCCGCGCTCACCAGCTGCCACAGATCCTGCTGGAGCACCGCCGACGCCTCTGCGAACGTATCCCGTACGGGTTTCGACTCGGCGAAGCTTTGCAGCATGCCGACCGACTGCGAACCCTGCCCCGGGAAGACCAATGCCAGCTTCATCATCTTTGCTACATTTCCACCAGCGTCGCGCCCCACGTGAAACCGCCGCCGACTGCCTGCAGCAGCACCTTGTGGCCCGGCCTGATGCGGCCGTCGCGGACCGCCGTATCCAGTGCTAGCGGCACCGACGCCGCGGACGTATTGGCATGCCGATCAACCGTGACGATCACCCTGGCCGGATCGATACCCAGTTTCTTCGCGGTCGCGTCGAGGATGCGCACGTTGGCCTGGTGCGGAATCAGCCAATCGATATCAGAGGGCTGCATGTCGCACAGCGCGAGCGTCTCGCGCGCCACCTCCTCCAGAACGCGCACCGCGGACTTGAACACGGCCTTGCCGTCCATTCTGAGGAACGGATCGCCGGTAACCTTGCCGCCGCAAACCTGGCCAGGCGTGGACAGGATGCCCGCCTGGGAGCCGTCGGCGTGCAGCACGCTTGCATGCAGGCCGGGCCTGCTGTCCGCCGCCAGCACCACGGCGCCGGCGCCGTCGCCGAACAGCACGCACGTCGCGCGGTCGTTCCAGTCGAGGATGCGCGAAAAAACTTCGGCGCCCACCACCAGCGCGTAACGGTGGCGGCCGCTGCGGATAAACTTGTCGGCGATGTCCAGCCCGTAAACAAATCCCGAACATACCGCCTGCACGTCGAAAGCCGGACAGCGCTTGACGCCGAGTTTCGCCTGCAGCAGGCACGCGGTGCTCGGAAAAATAAAATCCGGGGTCGATGTGGCAACGATGATCAGGTCGAGCTCCGGCGCGGTGATGCCTGCGGCGGAGATCGCTTGTTGCGCGGCCCCCAGCGCAAGGTCGCTCGAGGTCTGGTCGGGCTCGGCGATGTGGCGCTGCCGGATGCCGGTACGCTTGAAAATCCACTCATCCGAGGTATCGACGATCTTCTCGAGGTCGCGATTGGTGAGCACTTTGGCCGGCAGATAACCGCCGGTGCCGATGATGCGCGAATACGTCATGCCGCACCTTCCTGTAGCACCGACATGCGCTCGCTGATATGATTCAGCACCCCACCGCGCGCCTCGTCGACCGCGCGGCCGATCGCGACGCGGAACGAGAGTCGGTCGGCCGCGCCATGGCTTTTGACGACGATGCCGCGCAGCCCGAGCAGGCTCGCGCCGTTGTAGAGGCGCGGATCGATGCGGCGTTTGAAGGCGTTGATCACCGGCAGCGCGACCACGCCGGCGAGTTTCGTCACCGCATTGCGGTTGAACTCCTCACGTAAATAAGCGCCGAGCATGCGTGCGAGCCCCTCCGAAGTCTTGAGCGCGACGTTGCCGACAAAACCATCGCACACCACGACGTCGGTCGTGCCCTTGTAAATATCGTCGCCTTCGACGTTACCGTAAAAATTGAGTCCGCTGGCGCGCAGCAGCTCCGCCGCCCGCTTTACCACTTCATTGCCTTTGATGTCCTCTGCGCCGATGTTGAGCAGCCCGATGCTCGGCTGCTCCTTGTTCTCGACCGAACTGACCAGTGTTGCGCCCATCACGGCGAACTGCAGCAGGTGCTCGGCGGTGCAGTCGACGTTGGCGCCGAGATCGAGCATATAGGTGTGCCCTTTGCGCGTCGGCAGTACGGAACAGATCGCGGGACGCTCGATATCAGGCAGGGTTTTCAGCACGAAACGCGAGATCGCCATCAGCGCGCCGGTGTTGCCGGCGCTGACGCAGGCGTGCGCGGTGCCGTCCTTGACCAGGTTGACCGCGACGCGCATCGATGAATCCTTCTTGTTGCGCAGCGCGACCGCCGGCGACTCGTCCATGCTTACCACTTCACTCGCGTGCTGCACCGCCAGACGCGGCGCGGCATCCGCCTTGAGCTTGCGTAACTCGGCAGTGATCGCATCCTGCAGACCGACCAGGATGACGTTGACGTACTCGACGCGCCGCAGATAGTCGAGCGCGGCGGGGACCGTCACGTGCGGGCCATGATCGCCTCCCATGCAATCGATGGCGACCGTTACGTCCATCAAATCTCCTCGCTACCGCGCGTTAAAGGGCAGCTTGCGCGGCCGGATGCGGCTAGCGGCACGACCGGGCAGAACCGGGCCGCGCCCCCTACTCGCCCTTGGCTTTGACGATTTTCTTGCCGCGATAGTAGCCGGTCGGGCTGACGTGATGGCGCAGGTGCACTTCGCCGGTGGTCGGCTCGACCGCCAGCGGCGGATTGGTCAGAAAATCGTGCGACCGGTGCATGCCCCGCTTCGATGGCGACTTCTTGTTTTGCTGAACTGCCATGTCAAGACTCCTTTAGGTTCAATTCTCGATTCGTTGCTGTTTGAGCTTGGCCAGCACCGCGAACGGCGACGTAGTGCCATCCCGCGTTGTCTTCACTGCCGCGCTGCATTGTCCTTCCGCGTGCCGTGGCGCAATCGGGATCGCCAGCAGCACTTCATCCTCGACCAGCGCCCGGACATCGGTATGCGGATCCGCCGGGATGCCGTCGAGCTCGTCGAACTCCGCGGTCTCGCCGCCCGCATGGCCCGTCAGCACCAGCAGGCTCGACTCGACCTCCACCGGATAGGCCAGACTGTCCAGGCAACGCTGGCACCTGAGATTGATTGCGCCTTCAACCTTGAGGTTGAGCCGCGGCCGATGCTCCCCGTCAAGGCCGCCGGACAGCGCGAATTTCAGATTCCCGCCCGTATCGAACAGGCTGTCGGTCAGCCGCGCGAGCTGCGCAACCGCGATTGCGCCCTGCAGTTGCTGCCCGGAACGCGCAAACTCCAGACTATCGATGACAGCACGTGCAGACATAAACCGCGCATGATAGTATTTTCATCTATTTCTGTCAAAACAAAATAACAGAAAATCCATTTAACGCAATCACTTAGGGACTATCCGGGCGACGGAACGACGTCCTTTGGCCAGCCCCCGCATCAGGGGCAGCCCCGATCGATGGGAAAACTTGATCCGAGCTGTCTCGGCATCCTCTCTGCGCGCCGATCACCCCATGCCATTCCAGCCCCCGTCGCGTCTCGTGCTGGCATCCGCCTCGCGCTACCGCCGCGAACTGCTGGCGCGCTTGGGGCTGCCGTTTGCAACGCTGGCACCCGCTGTCGATGAAAGTCCGATTGCCGGAGAGACGCCACCGATGCTGGCGTTACGCCTTGCGTGCGCCAAGGCGCAGGCCGCGCAATCCGCGTATCCCGACGCCTTGATTATCGGCTGCGATCAGGTCGCGGCGGTCGGCGCCGCACTGCTCAACAAGCCGGGCAGCCATGCGAATGCCGTGCGCCAGCTCCAGCTGATGCGCGGCAAGCCGGTGCAATTCTTTACCGCCTTGTGCCTGCTCAACGCGCGCGTTGCACGTATGCAGCAGGACGTGGTAACAATCACCGTCCATATGCGCGACGTC
>JAHFRL010000189.1 GCA_023266235.1 Betaproteobacteria bacterium | reverse complement strand
CCGAGCAGCGCGAGGATCACCGGCATGTTTTTCTCGAACGGCGCGCTGCGGAAATGCTCGTCCATCGTGCGCGCCCCGCGCAGCAGTTGCTCGAAGTTGTCCATGCCGATCGCGAGCGCGGCCGGCAGCCCGACGGCGGACCACAGGGAATAGCGTCCGCCGACCCAGTCCCAGAACGGAAAAACCCGCTCCCCGGCGACGCCGAATTCAGCCGCCAGCCGCGTGTTTGCGGTAACCGCCACCCAATGCGCGCCGGCGCCGGCGCCGAGTCGCTCGCCAAGCCATTCACGCACCGTGCGCGCATTGGCCAGCGTTTCGATCGTGGTGAACGTCTTGGAGGCGACTATCACCAGTGTGGTCGCGGCGTCGAGCGGGGCCAGCGTGCGCAGCAACGCGGCGACGTCGATGTTCGACACGAAATGCACGCGCAGTCCGGGCGCGGCATAGGGCGCAAGCGCCCGTGCCGTGAGCGCCGGACCCAGATGCGAGCCGCCGATGCCGATATTGATGACATCGCTGAACTTCCTGCCGCCGTGCCCGGTGATCCTGCCGGTTCGCACGCCGTCGCTGAAGTCCCGCATGCGGCGCAGCGTGCTCTCGATCTGCGGCAACACGTCGGTGCCGTCCACCGTCACGGAACGCCCGTCGCGCAAGGCGGTATGCAGCGCAGCGCGGTTTTCGCTGGTGTTGATCCGGTCGCCGCTGAACATGCGCTGCATCTGGCCGCCCACATCGCGTTCGCGCGCCAGAGCGGCGAACAGCTTGACGGTATCGGCGCTGATCAGGTTTTTCGAATAGTCGAGCAGCAGCCCGTCGAGCCGCAGGGAGAAGCGCTCGAAGCGCTGCGGGTCGGCGGAAAACATCTGCGCCATGCTGGCGCCGGCGATTGCCTGCTGGTGGGCCTTGAGCGCCTGCCATGCGCGCGATTGGGTGAGGGTGGACATGTCGTTGTGAACGGTCGCGTCGGCGGCTGCCAGCTGGCACGATTTTACTGGCTTTCGGAGTGGCTGCCCAATTCCGCTAGAATGAACTGAGGTGAGAGACGAGAGAAGAGAGGCGTGAGGGGTGAGGCGTAAGGAGTGAGGCGGAAAAACGAAAGGAAATGCGGAGCGCCGAATTCCAACCCTCAATCCTCGATCCTATCCATGAATGACGTATTGCGTGCGTTGGGCAGCGCATTGCGCGGCGTGCTGCATCCGCGGATGCTCGCGCTCGCGATCTGGCCGATGCTGGTTGCCCTCGCGTTGTGGCTGGGCCTCGCGTGGCTCTACTGGGAGAGCTGGTCGCAGTGGATCCACACCCTCGTCGCGGGGTCCAGCGTCAGCGATTGGCTGCCGCAGCGCGGTCTGGAACAGCTGGTGCGCGCGTCAGCGCTGGTCTTGCTGTCGCTGCTGCTGGCGCCGATGATCCTGCTCACCGCGGTGCTGATCGCGGCGGTGCTGGAAATGCCGCTGATCCTCCGCTTCGTCGCGTCGCGCGATTACCCGTCGCTCGAAAAAAGACAGGGCGGCACCGCGCTCGGCGGTATCGTCAATGCGCTGGTCGCGGTGCTGGTGTTCGCCGGGCTGTGGGTTGTCACCTTGCCGCTATGGTTCACCGGCGTGCTCGCACCGGTGGTGCCGGTCGTGTTGACGGCGTATCTCAATCAGCGGTTGTTCCGCTACGACGCGCTCGCCGACCATGCAAGCGCCGACGAATACCGCGCGATCCTCGCCACGAGCCGGGGCCGGATGTACGTGCTGGGCGTCCTGCTCGCGCTGCTTTACTACGTGCCGCTCGTCAATCTGCTGGTGCCGGTGTTAAGCGGGATCGCATTCGCGCATTTTTGCCTTGCGCGTTTGGCAGAGCTTCGCGCGCAAGGCGGTGAACGGTAAACTGTGCACCGTGAACGGTGTATTGCGAGAGGCGAGAGGCGTGAGGCGAGAGGTGAAAGGCGTGAGGCGATGGGTGGGCCGGTCGGCAAATAAAAAAGGCGCCAAGGTTGTATCTTGGCGCCCCTGCGACAAGCCCAGGACGGGCTATGCGGTCTATTTTTGATTTATTGTGCGTTTACTGCATGCGCTCAAATA
Source organism: Betaproteobacteria bacterium (assembly GCA_023266235.1). Classification (GTDB taxonomy): domain Bacteria; phylum Pseudomonadota; class Gammaproteobacteria; order Burkholderiales; family SG8-41; genus PALSA-1004. Next base: position 4,830 of record JAHFRL010000189.1, on the reverse strand, counting down.
CCGCGGCAATGCCCTGGCCGCCGCCGATGCACATCGTCACCAGCGCATATTTGCCGCCGATGCGCTGCAATTCGTAGAGCGCTTTGACCGTGAGCAGCGCGCCGGTCGCGCCGATCGGGTGCCCGAGACCGACCGCGCCGCCGTTCGGATTGGTTTTCTTGGGATCGAACTTGAGGTCGCATGCGACCGCCATTGCCTGCACCGCGAACGCCTCGTTGGCCTCGATCACGTCCATGTCGCTGACCTTCAGCCCCGCTTTCTCGAGCGCGATCTTGCATGCCGGCACCGGTCCGATGCCCATGATTTTGGGGTCGACGCCGGCGAGCCCATACGACACCAGCCGCGCCATCGGCTTCAGCCCCTGCTTCGCGGCCGCCGCTTTCTCCATCAGCACCACCGCTGCCGCACCGTCGTTGATGCCGGAGGCGTTGCCCGCGGTCACCGAGCCGTCTTTTTTGAACGCCGCGCGCAGCTTGGCCATGCCTTCCAGGCTCGCGTCGGCGCGCGGGTGCTCGTCCTTGTCGAATACCGTCGTGCCTTTGCGGGTCTTCAGCTCGATCGGCAGGATCTGGTCCTTGAAGTAGCCTTTCTCGATCGCGTTGATCGCGCGGCGGTGGCTTTCGACCGCGAATTCGTCCTGCTGCTCGCGCGTGATCTTCCATTGCTCGGCGATGTTCTCGGCGGTAATGCCCATGTGCACGGTGTCGAACGGATCGGTCAGCGCGCCGACCATCATGTCCACCGCGCCGCCGTCGTTCATGCGCTGGCCCCAGCGCAGTGTCGGCAGGATGTAAGCGCCGCGGCTCATCGATTCGGCGCCGGCGCCGACCGCCACGTCCGCGTCGCCGAGCTTGATCATTTGCGCCGCGCTGACGATCGCCTGCAGCCCGCTGCCGCACAGGCGGTTGACCGTGAGCGCGGTGGTCTCCTGCGGCAGGCCGGCCTTGATACACGCAACGCGCGAGATGTACATGTCTTTCGCTTCGGTGTGGATCACGTTGCCGAGCACCATCGCGCCGACCTGCTTGGGATCGATCTTGGCGCGCCTGACCGCTTCGCGCACCGCCTGCGCGGCCAGTTCCGAGGGTGCAAGATCCTTGAGTGCGCTGCCGTAATCGCCGATCGCGGTGCGCACGCCGCTTACCACCACTACTTCGCGTCCGTTGCTCATGAAAATCTCCTTAAGGCCTTGATTGTAATGAATATAATACGCTCGTGCAGATGGATTGCTGGAGGGGAAAGGAACGCCAGTTTACGCCAGCGCAAAGCGGGTGTCGACAGTGATGTTGCGGCACAGCAAAGTGCGATAATTCGGGGTGAACCGGAAGCCAGCTTCCGGTTTGACGCCGCGCGCTGGAACGAGCGGATTCGCCGTCGTTCGGTGCGCGGGCCTTCAACGGATTCCGTCCCCATGCAAGATACCGTCGCCCGCAACATGGTGGTTTACCTGACCTACACGATCTGGGATCAGCGCGGGACGCTGTTCGAGCAACTCGATCTGCCGGTCAGCTACGTGCACGGCGTCAACGGCCCGCTGTTCGAGAAGATCGAGCAGGCGCTCGAGGGCAAACACGTCGGCGACCGCGTGGAAGTCATGCTGTCGCCAGGCGACGGCTTCGGCGAGCACCAGCCCGCGCTGACTTTCACCGACGATATCGGCAACGTGCCGCCCGAGCATCGCGTGCTCGGCTCCGAGGTGATGTTCCAGAACGAGCGCGGCGAAGAGATGCAACTGCGCGTGACGCGCATCGAGAACGGCAAGCTCACGGTCGACGGCAACCATCCGCTCGCGGGGCAGACGGTGAAGTTCGTCGTCACCATCGTCGGCCTGCGGCCGGCGACGCTCGACGAAATCGTCGAAGGCAGGCCGGCCGACGGCGGCGCTTCGCCGCGGATGCACTGAGATTCAGGATCGAGGATTGAGGACCGAGGATTGAGAATGCAGGATTCAGGACTCAGGACTCAGGGATTAGGTAGTGGCGCTTCCCCTCAATCCTCAATCCTCGGTCCTCAATCCTAGTTCTTGGTGCGCTGATACAGCCGATAGCGCTCGACCGTGTCGCCGGGGCGCGTGCCTTCCCAGATCTTCCGCCACGGGCCGGGCGGCGCGTATTCCTCGCTCGCGACACCCTGCACCAGCGTCAAGTCGCAGTTGCGCTGGCGCCCGGGGGCGTCCAGGCGCCAGGTGATGATGCCGGCGAAGTAATGCAGCATCGCGCGCTGCGGCTCGCCGAGATTCCGGCTCGCGATGCATGCGTATTTCGCCGGCAGCGCTTGCTGCATGTCGGCGATCATCGAGCGGTAGCTCTTGCCGGCGTCGACCCAGCCGACAAACAGGATCGCGAGCAGGCCCCACACCATCGTCATGCTGGCGGCCCACGCGATCACCGGCCGCTCGCGGCTTTTCCTGAGCCGCAGCAGCAGCACGATCCAGCCCGCGGTGTAAAGCGCGGCGAGCGTGAACGGCAGCCACTTGAATCCCGGCGCGTAACCCGGCTGCAGCGTGTGCAGGTGCGCGTGCAGTCTTGGCGGAATGGCGAGCTCGAGCGCGGTCCAGTAAAACCAGGCGACGATCACGAAAAAACCGCCGCCCATTATGCTGAACCAGTAGATCAGGTTCGCCGCGCCGCGCCGCAGCGTGTCGGTCGCGGGAGTCGCCAGCAGCGCGAGCGGCAGCAGCATCGGCAGCGCGTAGAGCTCGCGCGCATCGGCGGAGAAGCTCAACACCGCGAAGATCACGACGAAGCCGGTGAGCGGCAGCGCCATCTGCGGCGTCAACATGCCTTTCAAGCGCGCGCGCCACAGCGTCCACGCCGCGAGCGGCAGCGTCGGCAGTGCGTACCACGGCAGGATGCGCAGGTAATGCGCGGTGTCGGCGGCAGGCCCGAACTCGTTGGTGCCGAGGAAGCGGCCGAAGTTGTTGACCCACAGCCATTCGGTAAAGAGTGCAGGAGATTTCTGGTAGAGCGCGAACGGCCAGATCAGGAGCCATGGCGTACACGCGAGCGCGGCGAGCGCCAGGCAGATCAGGTAGCCGCGGTTGCGCCATGCCGGAAATAAGGGCAGCAGGGCCGCAACGATGCCGAGCGCGCCAGGCGCGAGCAGGCCTTTCGACATGAAGCCGATGCCGACCCCGCTGCCGAGCCAGAAGCCGCCGAGCGCCGGGCGCCGCAATGCCAGCGCAAAACCGTAAAAACCGGCGGCGAAGCCGGTCAAGAGCGAAATATCGGTGATCAACTGGTGGCTGCGGATCAAGATTCCCACGCAACCCATCAGCATCAGTACTGCGAGTCCGCCGCGGTTCTTACCGTAGAGTTCGCGTGCCGCGCCGGCGACGAACGCGAAGGTGAGCGCCATGTAAAGCCCGGTCGTCAGGCGCGCCGCGTCGTGCAGCGCGAGCGGCGGCGAGAGGATCGACGCGATTGCCGCCGCGCTCAGGTAATACAGCGGCGGTTTCTCCACGAACGGCTCGTGCGCGAGCATCGGCACCACCCAGTCACCGCCCTGCAGCAGGCTGTAGACGAGGCCGAAGGTGTAGGCTTCGTCGGGCTTCCACGGATCGTGGCCGAGCAGGCCCGCCAGGATCCACGCCGCCGCCAGCCCCCAGATCCAGAGCAGCGCGATCGGCGGCTGCGCGGCGCCCGGGCCACTAGCGGTTGGTGTCATTGGAAGCAGAGGTAAATAGGGAATCGGGAATGGTAAAAGGTGAAGAGCAATAAGTGCGGCCAGCTACCTATTCCCCATTTCCTATTCACCATTTCCCATTCCCCGCCTTCATGCGAGCTTACGCTGAAAAAGCTCTTCCAGGATGCGCAGCGGCGCATAACGCTCGTCCTGCATCGCCGCGACCGGCAGGTAAAACGTCTGCTCGAACAGGAACTGTCCGGCGAGCGCCGCGTGCATCACGCGGTCGGTAAATACGAGCCACGTCGATTGCGCCGGAAACTCGATGCGCGTTTTCGGCGAGGCCTGCTGATAGGCGTCGTCGAGTTTTGCCTTGTCGTGCAGATTGAGCATGATGTGATCATAAGCGCTGCGGCGTCCCTTGGTGACGTGCAGCCGCTCGAGCAGCCACGCGCTGCCCGGCCACTGCGGCGGCACCCGGTCGCGAAAACGCTGCGCGACCGCGTCGAACGGTTCGCCGAGCTCCCACACGCGCGGCTCGCCGCGCGGGTTGACGTTGCAGAACACGCGCAGGATGCGCAGGCCCTGGTTGGGACGCGAGGCAAACGCGTCGACATGCAGCCGCGTGTCGTCCTTCTTGCGCGAGCTTTCGCGGCCGTGAGTCTCAACCGGCCGGAAACTGGTGAGCCCCCAGCGCAAATGCGGCGCATAGCCCGGGCACAGGCTCAGCACCAGTTGGCGCGCCTGCTGCGCGAAGCGCGCCATCATTGCCGCCAGCTGGCGGCGGTCGTCATCTTGCGCCGAGGTGTGCCTGATTTCCGCAGCGAGCGGGTCGTAGCTGACGTTTTTCGCCTTGCCGTCCGACCATTGCGGCGACAGGAAGCGCTGCTCGTCAGCGGCGAGCGCGAATTTCAGGCGCGGCAAGAACAGCACGTTGCCGGCTTCGAGTTCGCGCGCGGCGCGGGCGGTGGCGGCCGGATCGCGCGGCCCATCCCATTGCGCGGCGTCGAGAGTCGTGAGCGGGCTCATTATTCGATGACCTTCAGTGATTGTCTTGCGGCCGGTTCGCCGCTCGGATACATGCCGTTGACAAGGCGCAGGTGCGACACCGCGTTTCTCCCGAGTGGCGAATTGCGCGCGAGATCGGCGAAGGTTCTGCCCGTGACAGGGTTCTGCGCGCAATTGGCGAGCGACAGCGCCAGCAGG
>JAHFRL010000062.1 GCA_023266235.1 Betaproteobacteria bacterium | reverse complement strand
TCAAGTGGCCGGCGCCGGCGCCGGCGATCGCAAGCTTCATGAAAAATCTGCCGCGCGCGTTCGGCACGCTCGGCCACGCCGGGGAGGGGCGCTGGGCCGAAATCGGCTTCATCTGGTACGCGCGCCATGCCGAAAGCGGGCGCGCCTATTTCGCGACACCGGTGCTCGACCTCGCCTGCCGCCAGGGCATCACCGGTATCGAGCAGTTGTGCACGCCGATGGAAGAGCTGTTCGAGTCGCGCAAGCTGATGCTGTCGACTTATCTTGCCGGCGCGATCCGCGTGCGCAACCTGCTCGGAGCGCAGGCGGTCTTGCCGTGGGCCTCGCGTGGCGCCGACATCATGCAGTCCGGCCGCGCGCGCGGCGAGGCATATTTCCGGCTCGAAAGCGAAGAAAGCCTCTCGGTGTTGCTCGACCATCTGCCCGGTTTCCGCATGGGCGAGCGCAACCGGCTGCTCACGCTCCTGCTCGACATCTGGTACGAGCGCCCGTTCGAGCTCAAGGAATCGAGCTGGTCGCCCGAGAAAGGCCGGCCGTTCGTCGAAACCGACGGCCGCAGTGTGTTCATACCCGCGGTGATGCCGGATCGCGACGAGGCGATCCTTGCGGTATTGCACGCGGCAGGCCACCTCGCGTTCGGCAGCTTCGACCGCGCAGCCATGCAAGCCATATTCCGCGCGGCCGGCGCCGAGTTGCCGGCGTCGGGGCCGATCGCGTGGGCGCCGCTATTCGAGCGTTACGGCGACGACGTGCTGCGTTTTCAACTGCTGTTCGATGCATGCGAAGACCTGCGCATCGACAGCCGCGTGCAATGCCTGGTGCCGAATTACCTGAGCCGCCTGCACGCGACCGGGCTCGCGCACCGCCTGCGTCCGCCCGAAGCGCTGCCGTTCTACGATTGGGCGCTGATGACGGTACGCGGCGCGCTGGCGGCTGCACGCGGCGAGCCGGCCGATTTCGACCCGCGCTTGCGGCGGCTGCTCGAGCCCGACGCGACAATCGCCGACGCCTTCCGCATCGCCAACGAGCTTTATGGCGAAACCGCATTGGCGCCGGTCACCGACGTCGAGATATTCCAGGGCGCGTACTTGCCGGGGCGCGCGCCGAATGCGGCGCGCCCGGCGCATGCGCAGGCGCAGCAGGAGCAACCGCAGCAGACCCAGGCCGGCGCCGACGGCGAGAACCCGGAGCGCGACGAAGGCGAGCAGGGGCAGGATGAACAGCAAAACGCCGATACCGGCGGCCAGCAGAGCGGCGAGCGCGAGAAAATGGTGGCCAGCGAAGGCAAGAGCGCCGGCTCGAGCAAACAGTCGCTGCAGCGCTCGCAGACGCAGGAGCAGGGCGGCCAGGCGGGTGACAAAGGCCGGCCTTACCCGGAGTGGGACTATCGCGAGGGCCGCTACAAGCGCAACTGGAGCTGGGTGCAGGAGAAGCCGCTCGGCGAAGCGAATCTCGCCGAAGCGAACCGGCTGACCTCGCAGTACGCGGTGGCGCTCAAGCGCCTGAAGAAAGCGATCCAGGCGCAAAAGCCGGCGCGCCTCGCGCCGAGGCTGCGCCAGTTCGATGGCGACGACATCGACCTCAACGCCGTGGTCGCCTACGTCGCGGAGAAGCGCGCCGGCATGTCGCCGCAGCCGGCGATCTACCGCCGGCGCGAGCTCAAGCAGCGCGACGTGTCGGTGACGCTGCTCGCCGACATGTCGACCTCGATCATGCAGCATCTGCCCGAAGGCGGCGGGCGGCTGGTCGACCGCGTGCGCGCCGGCGTGCTGCTGTTCGCCGAAAGCATGGAGGAGGTGGGGGACGCCTACTCGATCGCCGGATTTTGCTCCAAGTACCGCGATAACGTTACCTACTACACGATCAAGGATTTCGACGAGCCGTTCTCGCTCCAGATCAAGAGCGTGATCGGCGGCATGTCGGGACGGCTGGCGACGCGCATGGGCGCCGCGATCCGCCACGCCACCGCGCGCTTCGCCAGCGTCGACAGCCGGCGCCGGCTGCTGCTGATCCTGTCCGACGGCCGGCCCGAGGACTACGACGACGGCGGCGACCGGCGCTACCTGCACGAGGACACGCGCATGGCGGTGAAGGAGGCGGTCGCGCGCGGCGTGCACCCGTTCTGTCTCACGGTCGACACCATGGCCAATCAGTATCTGCCGCAGATCTTCGGCCGCGGGCATTACATGGTGCTCGACCACATCAACAGCCTGCCCAACAAGCTGCCGGAGATCTATCTGCGGCTTCGCCGTTAAAGCTGAGCCGTTAAAGCTTAGCCGCCAAGGACGCGAAGGACGCCAAGGAAATGCAGGAGAGGAGTGAGGTGAGAGGAGGGAGGCGAAAAGCGAATTGCGGTTACTCTGCGTTGCGTACATCATTCGCGGTGAGGGGTTTTCGCCTTTGTTTTTTTTCCCCACGTCTTGTTTTTCCTTGGCGTCCTTCGCGTCCTTGGCGGCGAGGCTTTTCGCTAGACACCCGTGTTAGACTACGTGCGCGAAAAATTCCACATCTGTCATGCCGCCAGACAACATCGTTGAGATCAGCAAGCTGCGCTTCGGCTACGCGGATCGCGGGTTGCTGAAAGACATCAGCCTTTCGATTCCGCGCCGAAAAATAGTCGGCATCATGGGCGCGAGCGGCTGCGGCAAGTCGACGCTGCTGCGCCTGATCGGTGGCCAGCTGGTGCCTGCCGGCGGATATGTCAAGGTCGACGGCCAGATCGTGCACGAGCTGAGCCGCGTGGCGCTCTATCGGCTGCGGCGCAAGATGGGCATGCAGTTCCAGATGGGCGGGCTCTTCACCGATCTGTCGGTGTTCGAAAACATCGCGTTCCAGATGCGCGAGCACACCGATCTCCCCGAGAGCATGATCCGGGACCTCGTGCTGATGAAGCTCGCGGCGGTCGGCCTGCGCGGCGCGGCGCAGCTGATGCCGGCGGAGCTGTCGGGCGGCATGTCGCGGCGCGTCGGGCTCGCGCGGGCGATCGCGCTCGATCCGATGCTGATCATGTACGACGAGCCGTTCGCCGGGCTGGACCCGATTTCCTGCAACGTGATCGGCAACCTGATCCGCCGTCTCAACGACGCGCTCGGGGCGACCTCGATCGTCGTCTCGTACGATGCGGTTGAATCCATGCGGGTCATCGATTACGTTTACCTGATCTCGGACGGCGTGATTGCCGCTGAGGGCCCCGCGGCGGAAATGCGCGTTTCCAAGGATGCCTTCGTGCGCCAGTTTCTCGATGGCGCACCGGATGGGCCGGTGCCTTTCCATTATCCGCACGCTGCTTACCAGGCCGACCTCGGCCTGGGCTCCATCCCGGGATAGTGTTGGTCTCGCCTTACGGCCCGGCGCCCACGCGCAAGGCGACGCTGATCAACGGCCTCACGCGCCGGCAGCGGCCGTATCGCGGCAGCCACCCGCTCGCGATTCCGCGCACCGCGCTTGCTTTCGAACTGATCGAAGCCTATGGCGCGGTGACGGCGGAGGAGTTGTTGAAGGCGCGCGCGGCGACGGTCGAGGAGGCCGAGCGGTTCCACAGTTCCGACTACATTGCCGCACTACGGCGCGCGGAAGCGGACGGCGGCCTGCGCGACGAAGACCGCGCGCGTTTCAACCTCGGCAATGCCGAAAATCCGTACTTCGAACAGCTCTACACGATACCCGCGACCGCGACCGGCGGCAGCATCGCCGCAGCGGAGGAAGTGATCAATGGACGCGTCGCATTCAATCCGGCCGGCGGCATGCACCATGCGCGGGCTGCCTCGGCGCAGGGCTTCTGTTATCTCAACGATCCGGTGCTGGCGGTAATGCGGCTGCGCAAGCACGGCTGGCGCGTGCTGTATGTCGACATCGACGCGCACCATGGCGACGGAATCGAGGCGGCCTTTGCCGACGATCCCGAGGTGCTGACGCTGTCGCTGCACATGGACACCGCTTATGCGTATCCTTTCGCGGGCGGGCGGTTCGAGGATAGCGGCAGCGAGCAGGGCGGCCGCACCACGCTCAACGTGCCGTTGCCGCAGGGCACGCACGACGCGGAATACCGGCACGTGTTCGACGCGGTGTGGCAACCGGTGGTCGAAAAATTCAGCCCCGCTGCGATCGTGCTGCAGGCGGGCGCCGATATGCTCGCCGCCGATCCGCTCGGCCGGCTGAAAATTTCAACGCAATGCTATCTCGATGTCGTGAAGCGCGTGCTTGAGGCTGCACCGCGTCACGCCGACGGCACGCCGCGGCTGATGGTCACCGGCGGCGGAGGCTACCACCCGCTGCTGGTGGCACGCGCGTGGACCGGCGTATGGGGGCTGCTGTCGGGGCGTGACATTCCGGTCGGGATTCCCGAAGCCGGGACCCGGGTATTGCGCGCTGCGGGCTGGACGACGGATGAAGATGAACCGTATTTTCCGGCGCTTTTCGCGTCGCGCCTTGACGCGATGTTGCCGTCTCCGCTACGGCCGCAGCTGCGCGAACTCGCCGCACGGGCGCTCGAGCACCCGTTTTTGAGCGCGAGCTATTAACCTGAAACCCTGAACTTGAAACTGAAGCCGATATCGCGCGTAAGGATAGGGCGCTCACACCGACCAACCGTGCGATTGGTGCCCGAAATTATGATCACGAGGGGAGGGTGAACCATGTCCAAACCGTCCGTTCGGCGTCAAGCTGAGTACGTTCCGCTCACCAAAGAGCAGTTCCGCGAGCGTTTCTACGCCCGGTTCTACGATCCTGCATTCGACGAGGTGCGCGCCGAGCTCGAGCAGGTGTTCGAAAAGGCGTGGGACGGCTACATCGTCTACCGCAAGTCCCCGCGCGCGAAGCCCGCCGGGCCGGGCTTCGCGGATCCCGGCCAGAAGCTTCCCGTCGAATGGCTCGAAGCGCGCGCCAGGATCGATGCCGCGGAAAAGCGCCAGAAGGACCCCAGGTCTGCGTCGCGGATTCTGATCGTGAACGGCTCGACCCGCAGCGAGCACACCTGCCCGGGGGAAATTTCGAAGACGCGGCGCCTCGCGCAGGCCGCGCAAAAAACCATCGCGGCGCTGCCGGGCTACGAAGTCGATTTTCTCGACATCTCAACGCTGGCCGATGAGCCGTGGAAGGTGATCCACCCGTGCAAAGCCTGCGTGTCGACTTCCATGCCACTGTGTCACTGGCCGTGCTCGTGTTACCCCAATCACGCGCTCGGTCAGACCAACGACTGGATGGCGGAAATATATCCGCGCTGGACCGCAGCCCACGGAGTTTTCATCCTGTGCCCGGTGCATTGGTATCAGGCGCCGGCGAGCCTGAAGCTCATGATCGACCGGCTGGTGTGCGCCGACGGCGGCAATCCCGACCCGACGACCACCGAAGGCAAGAATCCGGCGCTCGCGAAGGAGCTCGAGCTCAAGGGCTGGGGCTACCCCAAGCACCTCGCGGGGCGAGCGTTCGCCGTCGTCGCGCACGGTGACGCGGCCGGCCCGGAGAATTTGCGGCGCATGCTTGCCGACTGGCTGACCGACATCGGCATGATACAGGCCGGCCCGAGTGCGGCGCTCGACACCTGGATCGGCTGGTACCGGCCGTACGCGACGAGCCACGAGGACCTGGATGCGGACGAGGACATCTTCGTGCAGGTGCAGAACGCCGCGTTGAGCCTCGCCAACATGGTGGCGCAGATCCGCGGCGGCGCGTATCAGGCCCCCGACCAAGGCCTGCACAACCCGCGCGAGAAGTGATGGGGCAGTTGCGAGTTGATTTCCTGCCGGGGTCAACTGGAAACCCGCAACCCGCAACTGAACTTAGTGCGTCGCGTCGGTCGGGATTTGCGGCATATGACCCTCGCGCACATTGCGCTGGTGGCGCTCGCGCACCAGCGCCATGGTTACCGCGACGAATACGCCGAACAGCGTGATCACGGTGTAGATCGAGAAATCGAGCCTGATCAGCAGCGCGTAGACGCCGAGCATCGCCAGGATGCTCAGGTTCTCGTTGAAATTCTGTACTGCGATCGAGTGACCGGCGCCCATCAGAATGTGGCCGCGGTGCTGCAGCAGCGCGTTCATCGGCACGACGAAAAAACCGGCGAGTGCGCCGATGGTTGTCATCATCGCCATCGCGACATAGACGTCGCGCACGAAAGTCATGCCGATGGTGATGATGCCCATTGCGATGCCCACCGGCAGCACTTTCGCGGCATGGTGCAGCGGGATCGTTTTCGCCGCGATCACCGCGCCGGCGGCGATGCCGATCGCGGTAATGCCCTGCAGTATGGTCGACTGCGACAGCGTGTAGCCGAGCGCGATTTCCGCCCATTTGAGCACGATGAACTGCAACGTCGCGCCGGCTCCCCAGAACAGCGTAGTCGTGGCAAGCGAAATCTGGCCGAGCTTGTCGCGCCACAGCAGGCGCAGGCAGTGCGCGAAATCCCTGACCAGATAAGCCGGGTTCTTGTGCGCGGGCTTGTGATCGATGGCGGTTCTGGGCATGTAGAGATTGAAAATGGCCGCCGCGACGTAAGACACGATGATCAGCGCAATTGCGACTTCGGGCGCGGTGTCGATGCCGGTGTCGATGCGCGGAATGTCGATCTTGAGCAGTTGCGACGAAACCGCATCGCTGATCAACGCGCCGCCCATGAGGGTGCCGAGGATGATCGAGCCCACGGTAAGGCCTTCGATCCAGCCGTTGGCGATCACGAGTTTGGGGTGCGGCAGGTATTCGGTGAGGATGCCGTATTTTGCCGGCGAATAAGCCGCGGCGCCGAACCCGACAATGCCGTACGCTATCAGCGGGTGCACGCCGAACAGCATCGTCAGGCAACCGACCACCTTGATGGCGTTGGAGATGAACATCACGTGGCCCTTGGGCAGCGCGTCGGCGAACGCGCCGACGAACGGCGCCAGCACCACGTATGAGATCGTGAAGAACAGCTTGAGCATCGGCGTGAGCCACGCCGGCGAATCGAGCAGCGCGAGCGTCGCGATGGCGGCAACGAGCAGGGCATTGTCGGCGAGCGACGAAAAAAACTGCGCCGCCATGATGATGTAAAAACCGAACGGCATGGAGAAAGTGCAGGACCCTCTACGGGGTTATTTAAGTGCAGCTTTATACCATAGATCGATGGCGCGCCCTATTGCGAGAGATCAGGTTTCTTGCGCGCAAGCTCGCGCAACAGCCGCTCCTGTTCGGCGAATGAGGGCGCGCGACCGGGGTCGTGCGCAGGCTTGTTTTGCGCGGGTTCATCATCGGTGTAATGACCTCTGAAGCCCGCGGGCGCGCCGCGGCTTTCGCCGAGGTAGACCTGGATGCGCAGCTGCCGGTTCGCTTTCACCAGTTGCCGCTCGATCCATCGCGTATCGAGCAGCGCCCATATCAGCGACACGGCGGCGAGCGCGATCGCCGCTGCATGGCTGCCAAACCAGAGCGCACCTGCCGCCAGCAGCGTGACGATGCGAAACGACCACGCGCCGCGCGGATCCGCGAGGTAATCGTGGTGCAGGCCGAGCGGAAAAGCGCACAGCAGCAGCCACGCGGTGCGGCGTTTTTTCAGCAGCGCCGCCAGACGCAGATTGGCGTTCTGCAGGCCGCCGCCGCCGAGATCCAGCTTTTTCCATGCGTCGCTCATGACTTGCCCGGCGAAATGTGGTTGAATACTAACCCATTTTCGGAGAGGCGAGAGGAGAGAGGGGAGAGGCGGGAAAAACCGATGAGGACGGAGGCCGTCACGCCTCTCGCCTCACGCCTGTCACCTCTCACGCGGACGCGCATGGCTGATCGCAGATTGCAGGTTTTCTACACCGTCGCCAGGCAATTGAGCTTTACCAAGGCGGCAGAGCAGTTGTTCATGACGCAGCCTGCGGTGACGTTCCAGGTCAAGCAGCTCGAAGAGCAATTCAATACGCGCCTGTTCGAGCGCACCCACGGCAAGATCGCGCTCACGCCGACCGGGCAGCTCGTGCTGGAGTATGCCGAGCGCATCCTCGGGTTGTCGGAAGAAATGGGCAAGCGGGTGAGCGAATTGACGGGTTCGATCGGCGGCCCGCTCTTGCTCGGCGCGAGCACGACGATTGCCGAATTCATCCTGCCGCGCGTGCTCGGAGAATTCAAGGCGCGCCACCCGCAGGTGCAAACGCACATGGCGGTCGGCAATTCGGAAACCATCGAAAACTACGTCGCCGATCATACCATCGACCTCGGGCTGATCGAGTCGCCGTCGCACCTGCCGGGCCTGCACACCGAAGTGTGCTGTGACGACGAACTGGTGATGATATGCGCGCCGGATTACAAGCTCGCCGGACAGGCCGTGGTCACGCCGCAGCAGATCGCGGGCGAACCGTATATCAGCCGCGAAAGCGGCTCCGGCACGCGCGATTTTGCCGACAATTACTTCCGGCAGACGGGCATCGCGCCCGAAGACCTCAATATCGTGATGGAGCTCGGCAGCCCGGAAGCGGTCAAAGGCGTGGTTGAAACCGGCATCGGCGTGGCGATCATGTCGCGCGCCACGGTGGTGAAGGAACTCAAACTCGGATCGGTGGTGGCCATACCATTGGCGCCGCGCCTGATCCGCACGTTGTCGCTCGTCTGCCCGCGGGAGAAATTCCGCTCGCGCCTGCTGTCGACGTTCATCGAGTTTGCCACCCACAGGATGCGCGAGATGGCGAGCCGGCAATGAAGCAGTTTCTGGTCGTGCAGCACACTTATTCCGAATTTCTCGGCACGATCGAAAAGCAGCTTGAAACGCGCGACATCGGCTTTGTCTATCAGCGGCCGTTTACCGGCCAGAGCCTGCCCGGCAGCGCATTGCAATATGACGCGCTGTGGCTGCTCGGCGGCGCGCACCGCGTGACCGACCGCAGCGCCTGCCCGTGGATTGACGACGAATTCAGGCTGCTCACGGCATTCCGGCGTGCGCGGCGCCCGGTGGTCGGCATCGGTTTCGGCGCGCTGCTGGTTGCGCTGCAGGCCGCGGGCAGCGCCGTGGCAGAACCGCAGCACGATGCCTATTGGACGACGGCGCATGCGACCGAGGCCGGCCGCGCCGATCCGGTCGCGCGCGCGGTCGACGGCCGGCGCGTGCTGGTGATGGCGAACGGCCGCGTCGAGCTGCCGGCCGCAATGGCACCGATGGCGGTCGATGACGCCGGCCGCTGGATCGCGATCAGGAACGACGAACTGACCTACGGCCTGCTGTTCCGGCCGGAGCATAAGCCCGGCATGCTCGAAGACATGATCATGGAGGAAGGCCGGCCGCTGCCCGAGAACATCGGCGAATTGCTGGCGACGGCGCGCGATGAGTGGGGCGAAACGCAGCGCACCACCGACGCGGTAGTTGCGGCGCTGGTGCAGGCGCTCGATCTGATGCGCGAGCGGCGCAAGATGCCGGTGTTTGCGTTGAACCTGGTGAAGGGTGAAGGGTGAAGGGTGAACGGTGAACGGTGAACGGTGAAGGGGAAAAACTGCTGAGGCTGTTCGAACGCCTCGCTCCCGGGCAGCGTCAGGTGCTGCTCGAGTTTGCGGAATTTCTTGCGCAGCGCGCGCAGGCAGCGATGCCGCAAGCCGCGGTGCCGGTTCCCGGGCCGCGCCCGGTGAACGAGACGGTGGTGAAAGCGATCCAGCGGCTCACCCGGACCTACCCGATGCTCGACCGCCGCAAGCTGCTCGTCGAGACTTCGCGCTGCGTCGAGCAGCACGTCGTCCATGGCCGCGCCGCGGAGGAAGTGATAACGGAACTTGAATTCATTTTTGCGCAGCATTACGAAAAGTCCAATGCGGAGGGATGACGGCGGAAGCAAGAGCCAATCGGAAGGGGCTTTAGTCTTTCATCCCTTATCCTTCATCCTTAACCCATGCCTCGTCCCATCAAAGCGACGATCGATCTATCCGCGCTCCAGCACAATTTCGGTATGGTGCGCCGGCACGCGCCGCGGGCGTCGGTGTTCGCGGTGATCAAGGCCAACGCCTACGGCCACGGTCTGCTGCGAGCGGCGCGCTCGCTCGCCGGCGCCGACGGCTACGCGCTGCTCGAGCTCGATGCCGCGGTGCGGCTGCGCGACGCGGGGTGGACCAAACGCCTCGCGCTGCTCGAAGGCGTCTTCGAGGCCTCGGAACTGCGGGTTGCCGCGGAGCATGACTTGACGATCGTGATCCATAATCCGGAGCAATTGCGCATGCTCGATGGCGCGCGCAGTGGCGTGAGCTTCGATGTGCTGCTCAAGGTCAATACCGGCATGAACCGGCTCGGTTTCACACCACGCGCGGCGATCGACGCACGCGAGAAGTTGAAAAAACATCCGGCGGTGAAGCAGCTGACGCTGATGACGCACTTTGCCACCGCCGACGATGCACGCGGCGTGGCATGGCAAATGAAAGTGATCGATGAAATCGCCGCTGGCCAGCAGCTGCAGCGTTGCCTGGCCAATTCGGCGGCGATCTTGCGCTATCCGGAAACCCACGCGGACTGGGTGCGCCCGGGCATCATGCTCTACGGCTGCACGCCGTTCGCCGATGTTCCGGCGCGCGAGCTCGGCCTCAAGCCGGTGATGACGCTCACGAGCGCAATCATCGCGGTGCAGGAGCTGCAGGCCGGCGAGCGCATCGGTTACGCCGGCACCTTCGAGGCGACCCAACCGATGCGCGTCGGCGTGGTCGCCTGCGGCTACGCCGATGGTTACCCGCGCCACGCGCCGACCGGCACGCCCATTGTGGTCGGCGGCCAGCGCACGCGCACGCTCGGCCGGGTGTCGATGGACATGCTGTGCGCCGACTTGAGCGCCATTCCCGCCGCGCGAGTCGGCACGCCGGTCACGCTGTGGGGCGAGGGGCTGTCGGCCGACGAGGTGGCCGCCGCCGCGGGGACTGTGAGCTACGAGCTGCTGTGCGCGCTGGCGCCGCGCGTGCCGGTGATCGAGGCCTGAAACGCGGGCAAACCCGTTGCTGAAAATCGCCACCCGCGGGTGTATTATCGCGGCATGGCCGCCGACCAGCTGATTGACGAACATCCGCTCCATCCCGCTGCGCATCCGCACCGCGACTGGCCGTTCCGGCGTTCGCGGACGGCACGTTACGGGATAGCGATCGCGCTGGTACTGCTGGCATTCGCGCTGCGGTATTGGATCTTCGGCACGCAGGATCACCGTTTTGTGTTCATTTTCTTCGTGCCGGCGGCGATGGTTGCCGCGTGGTACGGGGGCATGGCGCCCGGCCTGCTGGCGACCGCCGCCGGGCTCATGCTCGGCGATTATTTCTTCCTGTCCGATCACGAGGCGCTGGGGCTGGTGCGCGAGGGCGAGCGCGTCGCCATTGGGCTGTATGCCGTCACCACTACGCTGTGCGTGATGCTGTTCGAGAACCTGCACAACCATATCCGGCGCGTCGAGCACGCGCTGGAACGCGCGCTGCATCATCACCACAAGCCGCATCCGGACATCCCGTCCGGTCCGGCGTCCCCCCATTAAGGTTTTCCGCGACACGATGCACTGCGGCGTATGCCGGTTGCCGCCCATGCCGGCGGCAGCACGGCGCTGACCGGAATCTGCATGGCCAAAGCGAAATCGATTTATACCTGCACCGAATGCGGCGGCCAGGCCGTCAAGTGGCAGGGCCAATGCCCGCACTGCACCGCGTGGAACACGCTGGTCGAAACAATTGCTGAAACCGCGGCATCCGGCTCCAATCGCTTCAGTGCGATTGCGGGCAGCGGCAAACTGCAGCGCTTGAGCGAGGTCGAGGCACGCGAGGAAAGCTGCGTGCCGACCGGCGTGGCGGAATTCGACCGCGTGCTGGGCGGCGGATTGGTGCGCGGCGCCGTGGTGCTGATCGGCGGCGATCCCGGCATCGGCAAGTCGACGCTGATGCTGCAGGCGCTGTGTGCGATGGGTGGCAGGCACAAAGTGCTTTACGTGAGCGGCGAGGAATCGGCGCAGCAGATCGCGCTGCGCGCGAAGCGGCTTGCGCTCGACGCATCCGTGCTGCACCAGATCGCCGAGATCAATCTCGAAAAAATCCAGGCGTTGCTGCAGGCCGAGCGACCGGCGGTGGCGGTGATCGATTCGATCCAGACGCTGTATTCGGAGGCGCTGCAGTCGGCGCCAGGGTCGGTGGCGCAGGTGCGCGAGTGCGCAGCGCAGCTGACCAGGCTCGCCAAGTCGAGCGGCATCACGATCATCCTGGTCGGCCATGTCACCAAGGAGGGCGCGCTCGCCGGTCCGCGCGTGCTCGAGCACATCGTCGACACCGTGCTTTATTTCGAAGGCGACACGCATTCGAGCTTCCGGTTGATACGTGCGTGCAAGAACCGCTTTGGCGCGGTCAACGAGCTCGGCGTGTTCGCGATGACCGAAAAGGGCTTGAAGGGCGTGTCGAACCCGTCGGCGCTGTTCCTGTCGCAGCATGCCGAGCCGGTCGCCGGCTCGTGCGTGCTGGTTACGCAGGAAGGCACGCGTCCGCTGCTGGTCGAAATCCAGGCGCTGGTCGATGACGCGCACGCGCCGAGCGCGCGCCGGCTCGGCGTCGGGCTGGAACAGAACCGGTTGGCGCTCCTGCTCGCGGTCCTGCACCGCCATGCCGGCATCGCGTGCTTCGATCAGGACGTGTTCGTGAATGCGGTCGGCGGCATGAAGATCGCCGAGCCCGCCGCCGATCTCGCGGTGCTGATGGCGATCGTGTCATCGCTCACGAACCGCCCGTTGCCGGCCAAGCTGGTGGTGTTCGGCGAGGTCGGGCTCGCGGGCGAAGTGCGGCCGGTGCAGCGCGGCCAGGAGCGGTTGCGGGAAGCGGCCAAGCTCGGGTTCACTCATGCGCTGATCCCGGAAGCCAACAAACCCAGACAGGCGATCCCCGGCCTGCAGGTGATTGCAGTGCGGCGTGTCGCTGATGCGGTGGCGCAGATGCGCGACGGTCTTGGTGCGTAGGAATCTTGCCGGAAGCCGCCGTCCAGACAGCCGGTTGCTAAGCGGGATTTATCCTTGTAGAGTCATTGCCGCCCATAAACGTGCCGCGCGGCGCATGCTGCAAATCAGCCGGCGCGGCACCGGCGACAGCATCGTCACGCAATTATTCCTAGAATACGGCTCGGAGGGGAAGTATGGCGCGCGTCAATCCATACGACATCGGTCTCGACAAGAACGCCGCGAACTACACCCCGTTGTCGCCGCTGTCACTGCTGGCGCGCAGCGCCTATGTTTATCCCCAACGCACCGCCGTCATCCATGGCGAGCGGCGGCTGACTTGGTCGCAGGTTTACGCGCGCTGCCGGCGCCTGGGTTCGGCGCTGAAAAAACGCGGTATCGGCGCCGGCGACACCGTGGCGGCGATGCTGCCCAATATTCCGCAGATGTATGAAGCGCATTTCGGCGTCGCGATGGCAGGGGCGGTGCTCAATACGCTCAATACGCGGCTCGATGCCGAGGCGATCGCATTCATGCTGCAGCATGGCGAGGCGAAAGTGCTGCTGACCGACCGCGAGTTCTCCGGCACCGTGACAAAAGCCTTGCGGCTTTTGCCAAATGCAAGGCCCGTTGTCATCGATGTCGATGATCCTGAGTATCGTGGTCCCGGCGAGCGGCTCGGTGCCAAGGATTATGAAGCATTCCTCGCCGATGGCGATCCGGAATTCGAATGGTATCTGCCGGACGACGAGTGGGACGCGATCGCGCTCAATTACACCTCGGGCACTACCGGCAACCCGAAAGGCGTCGTCTATCATCACCGCGGCGCCTACCTGAATGCGATTTCCAACATCGTCAGCTGGGGCATGCCGCCGCATGCGATGTATCTGTGGACATTGCCGATGTTTCACTGCAACGGCTGGTGTTTCCCATGGACCATGGCGGCGAATGCCGGCACCAACGTATGCCTGCGCAAAGTCGACGTGGAAATGATTTTCGGCCTGATACGCAAGCACCGGGTGACGCATTATTGCGGCGCGCCGATCGTTCATCTCGCGCTGATCAACGCCCCGGCCGGGTGGAGGCAGGGCATAGACCATACCGTGAACTGCCTGGTCGCGGGCGCGGCGCCGCCCGGCGCGGTGATCGAAGGCATGCAGAAAATGGGCTTCAACATCACCCACGTCTACGGCCTGACCGAAACCTACGGCCCGGCCGCGGTGTGCGCCAAGCATCCGGAGTGGGACGAGTTGCCGCTCGCCGAGCAGGTCAGGCTCAACGGCCGGCAGGGCGTGTGGTACCACCTGCAGCAGGGCATGACGGTGATGGACCCGGCGACGATGGAGCCGGTGCCGTGGGACGGCGAGACCGTGGGCGAGATCATGTTCCGCGGCAACCTGACGATGAAGGGTTATCTCAGGAATCCCCAGGCCACCGGCGAAGCGTTCGCCGGCGGCTGGTTTCACAGCGGGGACCTCGCGGTGATGCAGCCCGACGGCTACGTCAAGATCAAGGACCGCTCCAAGGACATCATCATCTCGGGCGGCGAAAACATATCCTCGCTCGAGGTCGAGGATGTGTTGTATCGCCATCCGGCGGTGATGGCGGCGGCGGTGGTCGCGCGGCCCGACCCGAAATGGGGCGAGACGCCGTGCGCGTTCGTCGAGTTGAAAGCGGGCGTCAATCCGACCGCAAACGAGATCATCGAGTTCTGCCGCGACCACCTGGCGCGCTTCAAGGTGCCGAAGACCGTGATCTTCGGGCCGCTGCCGAAGACCTCGACCGGCAAGATCCAGAAATTCATCCTGCGCCAGCAGGCGAAGTCGGCCTCGGCTATCGATTCCTAGAACACTAAAAACGGAAACCGCGGATGAACGCAGATAAACGCCGATGAAAGTCAAAATCTCATATTTTCGTGGTAACGGTTTGCTCCTATCTGCGTTCATCGGCGTTCGTCGGCGGTTGCAGGTATTGGTATGAGCAGCGACAGCGAATACATCCTCGAAACGAAAAACCTGGTGAAGGAATTCAAGGGCTTCGTCGCGGTGAACGACGTCAATCTCAAGGTGCGGCGCGGCTCGATTCATGCGCTGATCGGCCCCAACGGCGCCGGCAAGACCACGGTGTTCAATCTGCTCACCAAGTTCCACGAGCCGACCGCGGGCCACATTCTTTTCAATGGCGCCGACATCACGCCCGAAAAACCCGCCGATATCGCGCGGCGCGGCGTCATCCGCTCGTTCCAGATCTCGGCGGTGTTTTCGCACCTCACGGTGCTGGAAAACGTGCGCATCGCGCTGCAGCGCAAGCTCGGGACTTCGTTTCATTTCTGGAAATCGGAAAAATCACTCGACCGGTTGAACAACCGCGCCAGGGAACTGCTGGAAGCGGTTGACCTGGCGCCGTTTGCGGAAACGGTCACGGTCGAATTGCCGTATGGCCGCAAGCGCGCGCTGGAGATCGCCACCACGCTCGCGCTCGATCCCGAATTGATGCTGCTCGACGAGCCCACCGCCGGCATGGCGCACGCGGACGTCGACCGGGTGACGAAGCTGATTGCGCAGGTTGCCAAGGGCCGTACCGTGCTGATGGTCGAGCACAACATGAGCGTGGTATCCGGCATTTCCGATATCATCACCGTGCTTACCCGCGGCGCGATTCTTGCCGAAGGAGCGTACGCCGAGGTTGCGAAAAATCAGCAGGTGATGGAAGCGTACATGGGGACGGCGCATGCCTGAGGGCAACGAGATCCTGCGCGTGGCCGGCTTGCACGCCTGGTACGGCGAATCCCACATCCTGCACGGGGTGGATTTCACCGTGAATCGCGGCGAGGTCGTCACGCTGCTCGGTCGCAATGGCGCGGGGCGCACCACTACCCTCAAGGCGATTCTCGGCATGGTGGGCAGGCGCTCGGGCTCAATCGCCATCGACGGCATGGAAACAGTGGAATGGCCGACTCACCGGATTGCCCATCTCGGCACCGGCTACTGCCCGGAGGAACGCGGCATTTTTTCCAACCTGTCGGTCGAAGAAAACCTGCTGCTGCCGCCACAGGTGCAGGACGGCGGCATGAGCGTGGACGAGATCTATGCCATGTTTCCGAACCTCAAGGAACGGCGCGCTACGAGTCAGGGCACGCGGCTTTCCGGTGGCGAGCAGCAGATGCTGGCGATGGCGCGGATTCTGCGCACCGGTGCGCATCTGCTGCTGCTCGACGAGATTACGGAAGGGCTGGCGCCGGTGATCGTCCAGACGCTGGGCCGGGTGATCCGGCAACTGAAGGAGCGCGGCTTCACTATCGTGCTGGTGGAGCAGAATTTCCGCTTTGCCGCGCCGCTCGCCGACCGTCATTACGTGATGGAACGTGGCAGAATAGCGCAGGCGTTTCCGGCCGCCGAGCTCGCATCGAAAATGGACATACTGCACGAGTACCTTGGCATTTGAACCGCCCGTTATCAACCCACGACAAAGGAGAGACCCGATGAAATTCCTCAAACGCAGTATCCAGTTGGCGGCGGCACTCGCGATTGCCGCCGGCGCGGCGCACGCCCAGATTTCCGGTGGCGTGATCAAGATCGGCGTGATGAACGACCAGACGGGGACCTATGCCGACCTCGCCGGTCCGGGTTCGGTTGTCGCCGCCCGCATGGCAGTCGAGGACTTCGGTGCCGCCAAGAAGGGCATGAAGGTCGATATCCTCGTTGCCGATCACCAGAACAAGCCGGACGTCGGCTCGCAGATTGCGCGCAAATGGTACGACGCGGAAGAGGTGGACCTGATCGTCGACGTGCCCACCTCCTCGGTGGTGCTGGCGATCAATCAAATCGCGCGGGAAATGAACAAGGCATTCATCGTTTCGACTGGCGCCACGTCGGATTTGACGGGCAAGGCGTGCTCCCCCAATTCGATTCATTGGACCTACGATACATGGGCGCTCGCCAACGGCACCGGTTCGGCCATCGTCAAGACCGGCGGCGATAGCTGGTTCTTCCTGACCGCCGACTATGCTTTCGGCCACGCGCTCGAGCGCGATACCGAGGCAGTGGTGCTGAAGAGCGGCGGCAAGGTGCTCGGCAAGGTGCGCCATCCGTTCCCGAGTGCGGACTTCTCTTCGTTCCTGCTCCAGGCGCAGGCGTCGAAGGCCAAGGTCATCGGGCTGGCCAACGCGGGCGCCGACACCATCAATGCCATCAAGCAAGGTTCGGAATTCGGCATCGTCAAGGGCGGGCAGAACTTCGCCGGGTTGCTGGTGTTTCTCACTGACGTTCACGCGCTCGGCCTGGACAAGGCGCAGGGGTTGCTGCTCACCGAGTCGTTCTACTGGGACTTGAACGACCAGACGCGCGGCTTCTCCAAACGCTTCGCGCAGCGCCACAAGGGCGCGATGCCGACCATGGCCCAAGCCGGCGTTTACTCCGCCGTACTGCACTACCTGAAAGCGGTCGAGGCGCTGAAATCCGACGACGGGCCGAAGGTCATCGCCAAGATGAAGGAGATGCCGACCGATGATCCGGTATTCGGCAAGGGCCGGATCCGCCCGGACGGCCGCAAGATCCACCCGATGTACCTGTTCGAGGTAAAAAAGCCCTCCGAGTCGAAAGGTGCGTGGGATTATTACAAGGTCCGCGCGACCATCCCGGCCGAGCAGGCATTCCGTCCCGAGAAAGAAGGCGGCTGCCCGCTGGTTAAGTGAAAGGTGAAGGGTGAAGGGTGAGGGGAAGAAGCCCTCTCCCCCGTTACCGGGGGAGAGGGCGGGGAGAGGGGGATCACGCATTCACCCTTCACGCATTCACTGCCTTTTGATCTTCATCCTTCAGCGATGAGCGAAATCTTCGGCGTCCCGACGCAGGCCCTGTTCGGGCAGCTCCTGATCGGGCTGATCAACGGCTCCTTTTACGCGTTGCTCTCGCTCGGGCTCGCCGTGATCTTCGGCCTACTTAACATCATCAACTTTACCCACGGCGCGCAGTACATGATGGGCGCGTTCTGCGCCTGGTTTCTGCTCACCAAGGGCGGGCTCGGCTACTGGTGGGCGCTCGTCCTCACACCGGTCGTGGTCGGCGCGACCGGCGTCGTCATCGAACGCACCATGCTGCGCCGGCTCTACAAGCTCGATCACCTGTACGGCCTGTTGCTCACTTTCGGTCTGGCGTTGATCATCCAGGGCCTGTTCCGCCACGAGTACGGCTCATCAGGCATGCCGTATACGATTCCCAATGAACTCAGCGGCGGACAGAACCTGGGCTTCATGTTCCTGCCGAATTACCGCGCCTGGGTGGTGGTGGCCTCGCTCGTGATCTGCCTCGGCACCTGGTACGTGATCGAGCGCACCAAGCTCGGCTCTTACCTGCGCGCGGCGACCGAAAACCCGGCGCTGGTGCAGGCGTTCGGCGTCAACGTGCCGCGCATGATCATGCTTACGTACGGCTTCGGGGTCGGGCTGGCGGGGCTCGCCGGCGTGTTCGCGGCGCCGATCTACCAGGTCAACCCGCTGATGGGCGAGCACATGATCATCGTGGTATTCGCGGTGGTGGTGATCGGGGGCATGGGCTCGATCATGGGTTCCATCGTCACCGGTTTTGGCCTAGGCGTGATTGAGGGGTTGACCAAGGTATTCTATCCGGAGGCCTCGAACACGGTGATCTTCATCATCATGGCGATCGTGCTCATGATCCGGCCGCAGGGCCTGTTCGGCCAGCGTTAAAAGGCATATGGCAGGTATTGAACCCGCAGCAATCGGCGCGCCGGCAGCGGACCTGCAGGCGCACCGCATCGCGTTTGCGACGATGGTGGTGCTGTTCATCGCCGCGCCGTTCGTGGTCTACCCGGTATTTCTGATGAAGGCACTGTGCTTCGCGCTGTTCGCGTGCGCGTTCAACCTGCTGATCGGCTTCGGCGGACTGCTCTCGTTCGGGCACGCGATGTTCCTCGGCACCGCGGGATACGTGTGCGCCCATTCGGCCAAGGTCTGGGGATTCCCGCCCGAGCTCGCGATCCTGGCCGGCACGGCGGCATCCACCATGCTTGGCTTCGTGACCGGGCTGCTCGCGATCCGGCGCCAGGGGATTTACTTTGCAATGATCACGCTGGCGCTGGCGCAAATGCTCTACTTTTTCTGCGTGCAGGCCCCATTTACCGGCGGCGAGGACGGCATCCAGGCCGTGCCGCGCGGAAAACTCCTCGGCGTGCTCGATCTGCGGGACACGCTGACGCTCTACTTCGTGGTGCTTGCGATCTTCCTCGCGGGTTTTCTTCTGATCTACCGCATCATCCATTCGCCGTTCGGGCAGGTGCTCAAGGCGATCCGCGAGAACGAGGCGCGCGCGATTTCGCTCGGCTACAAGACCGATTACTACAAGCTGCTCGCTTTCGTGCTCTCGGCGGCGCTGTCAGGACTGGCGGGCGCGACCAAGGTCATCGTGTTCCAGCTGGCGTCGCTCACCGATGTCAACTGGCCGATGTCCGGCGAAGTGGTGCTGATGACGCTGGTCGGGGGGCTTGGCACGGTGTTCGGACCGGTCGTCGGTGCGTTCGTGATCGTGACGATGGAGACCTATCTCGCCGAAGTCGGCCAGTGGGTGACTATCGTGCAGGGTTTCGTCTTCGTCATCTGCGTGCTCGCTTTCCGCCGCGGCATCGTCGGCGAGCTGATCGCGTTCGCGCGCAAGACGGGCGCCGGCAAGGCCTGACCGCCCGCCGCGCGTTCCGCGTCCGGGACTAATCCGGTAAAATCCGATTTCGCGGTAAATTCCATTCGAGGGGTGGTAATGAAGGTTCTGGTGGCAATCAAGCGCGTGGTCGATCCCAACATCAAGGTGCGCGTCAAAGCCGACGGCACCGGGGTCGAGACCGCGAACGTCAAAATGGCGATGAATCCGTTCTGCGAGATCGCGGTCGAGCAGGCGATACGCATGAAAGAAGCGGGCGCGGTGACGGAAATCGTCGTGGTGTCGATCGGCATCCCGCAATGCCAGGAGACGCTGCGCACCGCGCTCGCCATGGGCGCCGACCGGGGCATTCTGGTCGAGACCGACGCCGAGGTGCAGCCGCTTGCGGTCGCCAAGGTGCTGAAGGCGATCGTCGCCAAGGAAGCGCCCGGGCTGATAATCCTGGGCAAGCAGGCGGTCGACGACGACTGCAACCAGGCGGGCCAGATGCTGGCGGCGCTGCTCAACTGGCCGCAGGCGGCCTTCATTTCGAAAATAACGCTCAACGGCGACCACGCCGACGTTACGCGCGAGATTGACGGCGGGCTCGAGCACCTGACGATCAAGCTGCCGGCGGTAGTCACCGCCGACCTGCGGTTGAACGAGCCGCGCTACGTGACGCTGCCCAACATCATGAAAGCGAAGAAAAAGCCGATCGAGGTGGTGAAGCCCGACGCGCTCGGCGTCGACGTCACGCCGCGCCTGACGACGCTGAAAGTGCAGGAGCCGCCCAAGCGCGGCGCCGGGGTCAAGCTGGCCGACGTCGCGGAACTCGTGGATAAACTCAAGAACGAAGCAAAGGTGATTTAAGTGTCAATTCTCGTTATTGCCGAGCACGACAACAGGCAGCTCAAGCCTGGCGTCGCCAATACCATCGCCGCCGCGACTGCAATTGGCGGCGCCGTCAGCGTGCTGGTGGCCGGGTATCAGTGCGGCGAAGCGGCGGCCGCCGTATCGAAAATCGCCGGCGTCTCCAGGGTATTGGTCGCCGACGCGCCGCATTACGCAGTGCCGCTCGCCGAAAACATGGCGGCGCTGGTGGTTGCGCTCGCCGAGAAGTTCACGCATATCCTCGCGTCGGCCAACGGCTTCGGCAAGAACTTCATGCCGCGCGTGGCCGCGCTGCTCGATGTCGCGCAGGTATCCGATATCAGCAGCATCGTGTCGCCGGACACGTTCGTGCGCCCGATCTACGCCGGCAACGCGCTCGCGACGGTGCAATCGAAGGACCGCATCAAGATCATCACCGTGCGCATCACCGCGTTCGATGCCGCCGGCACGGCAGGCACTGCGGCGCCGGTCGAGAACGCGGCGCCGGTCGCCGACACCGGCCTCTCGCAATTCAAGGGGCACGAGCTCACGAAGTTGAGCCGCCCCGAGCTGACCGCCGCGCGCATCATCGTCTCCGGCGGGCGCGGCATGGGCAGCGGCGAGAACTTCAAGCTGCTCGAAGCGCTCGCGGACAAACTGGGCGCCGCGGTCGGTGCGTCGCGCGCCGCGGTCGATTCCGGATTCGTGCCGAACGACTACCAAGTCGGCCAGACCGGCAAGATCGTCGCGCCCGAGCTGTACGTCGCGGTCGGCATCTCCGGCGCGATCCAGCATCTGGCCGGCATGAAGGACAGCAAGGTGATCGTCGCCATCAACAAGGACGCGGAGGCGCCGATTTTCCAGGTCGCGAATTACTGGCTGGTCGAGGATTTGTTCAAGGCGGTGCCTGAGCTCACAGCCAAGCTGTGAGCCGGGTGAATGGGGAACAGGAAACAGGGAATGGTAAATAGTCGTGGTGGTTCCGCCTGCGCATCTAACCATTCACCATTTACCATTTACTATTTCCCGGGTTAACGATGTCCACCTACGCCGCACCCTTGAAGGACATGCAGTTCGTGATCAGGGAACTGGTCGGGCTCGACGACATCACTGCCATGCCCGACTGCGCGGAGGTGACCGTCGACGTGGTCGACGCGGTGCTCGAGGAGGCGAGTAAATTTGCCGCTGAAGTGCTCGACCCGCTCAACCGCGGCGGCGACCAGCAGGGCGCCAGGCTTGCCGATGGCAAGGTCACGTCGTCGCGGGGTTTCAAGGAGGCCTATCAACAATTCGTCACCGGCGGCTGGAACGGCCTGTCGGGGCGCGCCGAATACGGTGGCCAGGGCCTGCCGCACGTTGTCGCGATGCCGGTAGCGGAGATGTGGAACAGCGCGAACCTTGCGTTTTCGCTGTGCCCGATGCTGACTTCCGGCGTGCTCGAGGCGCTCACGCTGCGCGGCTCGCCCGCCCAGCAGCAACTGTATATGCCCAGGCTCACCTCGGGCGAGTGGTGCGGCACCATGAACCTGACCGAGCCGCAGGCTGGCTCGGACTTGTCCGCGGTGCGCACGCGCGCGGTACCGGAAGGCGATCATTACCGCATTCGCGGCACCAAGATATTCATCACCTGGGGCGAGCACGACATGGCGGAGAACATCATCCACCTCGTGCTCGCGCGCACGCCGGACGCGCCGGAAGGCGTCAAAGGCATCTCGCTCTTCATCGTGCCGAAGTTCCTGGTCAATCCCGATGGCAGCCTCGGCGCGCCTAACGACGTCAAGTGCGTGTCGATCGAGCACAAGCTCGGCATTCACGCGAGCCCGACCTGCGTGCTTTCGTACGGCGACGGCAAAGGCGCGATCGGTTACCTGGTCGGCGAGGAGAACCGCGGGCTCGAGTACATGTTCATCATGATGAACCATGCGCGGCTCGGCGTCGGGCTCGAAGGGGTTGCGCTCGCCGAGCGCGCCTATCAGCACGCGCGGGAGTACGCGAGGACCCGCGTGCAAGGCAGGGCGATCGGCCAGAAAAGCGGCGACCGCGTGACCATCATTCATCATCCCGACGTCAAGCGCATGCTGCTCTCGATGAAGGCGCAGACCGAAGCGATGCGCGCGCTGGCCTACACCGCGTCGGCGGCGCTCGACAAATCGCGCCACCATCCGGACGACAAGGAGCGCCGCCGCAACCAGGCGCTGGTCGATTTCCTGATCCCTATCGTCAAGGGCTGGTGCACCGAGAGCAGCATCGAAGTCGCGTCGACCGGCGTGCAGATCCACGGCGGCATGGGCTTCGTCGAGGAAACCGGCGCGGCGCAATACTTGCGCGATGCGCGCATCACCACGATTTACGAAGGCACCACCGGCATCCAGGCCGCCGATCTTGTCGGGCGCAAGGTCGGCTTCGAGAAAGGCGCGACCGCGTTCACGGTGCTGGACGAGATGCGCAAGATCGACGGTGAGCTCGCGCGCAGCAAAAATGCCGATGTCGCCGCGCAACGCGATAATCTCGAGCGCGCGGTCGACGCTCTCAACGGTGCGACGCAGTGGGTGGTCGCCACTTTTCCCAAAGATCCCGACGCGGCCGCAGCGGTGTCGGTGCCCTATCTGAAACTGTGCGGCACGGTCGCCGGCGGCTGGTTGATGGCGCGCGCGGCGCTGGTCGCCGAATCGAAACTTGCAGCCGGCGAGGGCGATGCGGATTTCTACCGCGCCAAGATTGCTACCGCACGTTTCTACGCCGAACATATCCTGCCGCAAGCCAACGGCTTGGCAAGTGAAGTCGTGAACGGTGCTGCGAGCGTGCTCGCGCTCGCCGAAGCGCAGTTCTGAGTTTCAAGCGGCCGGTATCATTGACGCACTGATAGTCGAGCACGGCGCTGCGCGCATCGAAGTGAGCGCGCAGGGAGGCTCGAGCCGGTCACGCGTTGCTGCGGCTGGGGGCCGCGTGTATGCTGGCGTGTACCGGGGGAGTGCCGTTCGAAAGCGCCCGCTCGCCACCAAAAAGGTGTGAAGATGAACGCGCTGCTGATCATTCTGGCGATACTCGCCGTCGTCTGGATACTCGCATATCACGGGCTGCCGGCGCTTGTCTGGACGATTGCCGCCGGCATCGGCCTCGGCGCGTTGACCGCCGCCGGTCATCTGACCCAATCCGCGCTCACCGCGCTGTGGATCGCGTTCGCGATCGGCGCTGCGCTGCTCAACCCGTCGCCGCTGCGCCGCGCCGTGTTGAGCGCGCCGCTGCTCGCGTTGTTCCGCAGGATCCTGCCGCAGGTGTCGCAGACCGAGCAGGAAGCGCTCGCTGCCGGCACGGTGTGGTGGGATGGCGATCTGTTCAGCGGCAGGCCTGACTGGAACAAGCTGCTGGCGTTGCCGAAGCCCGCGCTGACCGCGGAGGAAAAGGCGTTCGTCGATGGCCCGGTCGAGGAACTCTGCGCGCTGCTCGACGACTGGCAGATCACGCACGAGCTGCACAACCTGCCGCCGCACGTGTGGCAGTTCATCAAGGACCATGGTTTTTTCGGCATGATCATTCCCCGGCAGTACGGGGGGCTCGGCTTTTCCGCGCTCGCGCATTCGGAAGTGGTGACGAAGCTCACGACGAGGAGCGGCACCGCCGCGGTGACCGTGATGGTGCCGAACTCGCTCGGCCCGGCGGAGTTGCTGCTGCACTATGGCACCGACACGCAGAAGAACCACTATCTGCCGCGGCTCGCCAAGGGGCTCGAGATTCCATGCTTTGCGCTGACCAGTCCCGAAGCGGGGTCGGACGCCGGCGGCATTCCCGACTTCGGCGTGGTCTGCCGCAGCGAGTGGGAAGGCAAGCCGGACATGCCCGGCATCCGTCTCACGTGGGAGAAGCGCTATATCACGCTCGGGCCCGTTGCGACGCTGCTCGGGCTCGCGTTCCGGCTCTACGATCCCGATCACATTCTCGGCGGCGATGAGGACATCGGCATCACGCTCGCCCTGATTCCGACCAAAACACCGGGCGTGCACATCGGCCGCCGCCACCTGCCGTTGAACGCCATGTTCATGAACGGCCCGAACTGGGGCAAGGACGTGTTCATTCCGATGGACTACGTGATCGGCGGCGCCGCTAACGTCGGCCAGGGCTGGAAAATGTTGATGAACTGCCTTGCGGCCGGGCGTTCGATTTCGCTGCCCGCGAACGGGGTCGGCATCGCCAAGCTGTGCGCGCTCACCACCGGCGCCTACGGCCGCGTGCGCACCCAGTTCAAGATGCCGGTCGGGCGCTTCGAGGGCGTCGAGGAGGCGATCGCGCGCATCGGCGGCAACACCTACATCATGGACGCCGCGCGCGTGATGACCGCCGGCGCGGTCGATCTCGGCGAGAAGCCATCGGTA
>JAHFRL010000061.1 GCA_023266235.1 Betaproteobacteria bacterium | reverse complement strand
CGATCAGCTGCGGGTTGTCCGCGAACTGCTGTGCGCCTTCGAAGCTATCCACGATACCGAGTGCATCGAGTGCCGCAGCCATTTTGCGGGCGCACTTGATGCGGCCGCCACGGGTCGCCGCGAGCCCGGCTTGCAGCGCCGCGTCGGCCGCGTCGATGCCGAGGCCGACGATATGGATGGTCTGGCCGCACCAGGTCACGGAGATTTCGACGCCCTCGATCAGGCGGATGCCGTGCCCGGCTGCCGCCGCGCGTGCCGCCATCAGTCCGCCGGTATGGTCGTGGTCGGTCAGCGCCAGCATCGCCACGCCGCGCTGTGCTGCGCGTGCAACCAGCGTCTCCGGCGTCAGAGTGCCATCGGAAAAGTTCGAATGACTGTGCAGATCGACGTTGAGCACCGGCAGTAGGCGCAAAAAAGTGCGCAAGGGTTTGTAAAAAAAGGGGAATTCTACCAGATTGCGGCGTTTGCGGTAAGCTCGAAGGCGCGCCGTGTAATTCCGCATCCGCCGCCGCGACTAACGCGTATCAATACTCATATGGCAATGCGATCGTCGTTTTACGCCGCCGCTGTCGGAACAATGTTGGCGAGCATGCTGAATCTGCCGGCAACTGCGGCGGAATGCACGGCCGCGAGCGGGTCGCAGCGCGTTGCCGTGCTCGAGCTCTACACCTCCGAAGGCTGCGACAGCTGCCCGTCCGCCGATAAATGGGTGGGCGAGCTGCCGGCGAAAAAACTCACTACCGAGCGCGTGATCCCGCTCGCCTTTCACGTCGATTACTGGAACCATCTTGGCTGGAACGACCCGTTCGCGCAGGCGCGGTTCAGCGAGCGCCAGCGGCAGCACAGCAAGCGCCGCGGCGCGAGCTTCGTGTTCACGCCGCAGCTGTTATTGAACGGCCAGGACTACCGCCGCGCCATGCTGTTTGACGACATCGACGGCAAGGTGCAAGCGATCAACCAGTCGCCACCGCAGGCGGATATCCGGCTCAAGCTCAGCCACAACGGCGCCCTGCTCGAAAGCCGGGTCGAGGTCAGGGTCAGCGACGGCCCTGAGCAGCGCCGTGCCCAGGTCTATCTCGCGCTTTACGAAAACAACCTCGCCACCGCGGTCAAGGCCGGCGAAAACAAGGGGCGCACCTTGCGGCACGATTTCGTCGTGCGCGAACTGGCCGGGCCGCTGGCGCTCGATGAACAGGGCAGGCTGAGCCACGTTCAAAGCTTCCCGCTCGATGCGCGCTGGAAGCCGCTGGACACGCATCTCGCGGTGTTCGTGCAGCATCCGCAAAGCGGCGAGGTGCTGCAGGCGCTCGGCGTGTCCTGCCATTGATTTCCGATAACCCAATCGATCAATGATTTGCAAGTAACATCTGAGCTTGAGGATGAATATGCCTTATCATGCCGTCGTGACCGCCCTCTTGTATTTCTAGGTGTTTTTCGTACTGATCGATGGCGCGCTGTTCTGGCTGATATTCCGCGAGAAAAAACCGGCAGCGATGACGCCGGAAGAGGCGTACGCGCTGATGATGGAAACGCGAAAGCGCGGCAAGCAGCCGCGCGCGTTATTGCCCGGCGCCCTGGTGCAGGCGGCTTTGCGCCGGCACGTGCTGCGCCAGGAATTCCATCTGGTCGGCGAGTATGCGGCGGTTAGTCAGAATCAGGTATTCCGCGCGGTTCGGCACATACGGCAGGTAGAGCAGCTCCATGCGCGCCTTCTCCGGCGTGCGGTCGCTTTTCTTTTCATTGCACGAACGGCACGCGGTCACGACGTTCATCCAGGTGTCCCTGCCGCCGCGCGAAAACGGAATCACGTGATCGCGCGTCAGTTTCGAGCCCGCGTAAATCCCCCCGCAATAAGCGCATAAATAGCGGTCGCGGTGAAACAATTCACGGTTGTTGAGCGGCGGCACCTGGCTGAATGCGCGCATGGCCATCGCTTTGCCTTTGATCGCGATGATGCTGCTGGCGCTGATTTGCGAGCGCTCGCCCGAAATCCGGTTGTGGCCGCCGAACACGGTGAAGGCGTGTTCGCCTGCCGTCCACGCGATCTGGTCTTTGGCGTAATAAAAGCACGCGTGCTGCCACGTGATCCAGCGATGCGGGATACCGTTGGTATCGAGCGTCAGGATCAACGGAAAGATGCCGGGTTTCGGCACCAGCAGCGATTCGTTGGCTTCAAACATGCGTAATGGCGTTTCCCTTGCGGGTGAGAATTTTGGTGTCTGCCGCGACAATTTAACAGATTTTGTTGAAATTTTTTCGATTTTTCAATGTCCGCGCAGGTTTCGCCAGGTTACTTGCGGTCGTTTTGCCATCACCGCATGACTGGCGGCGGCTGTTCGCGCACGCTCGGACCACGCTGTGGATCGGCATTTGCCAGCCGTCCGACCGGATCGATTTGGCCGCCGCGAAGGGCGCCGGCAAAATCAGGCTGGCGGTTTATCCACAGGCAGGTTATAATTGTAAAACAAGTGCTTAGTAATGCCACATCGCGTTTCCCCAACCCAGAATCCGAACCGGTCGGTGCACACCAGCGATATCCCGCAGGCCGGGGTGCGCTGCGTCCAGCGCAAACCAGGAGTTCCCGCTGATGTCGTTTGAATCACTCGGCTTGCTGCCGGAGTTGCTGCGCGCAATCGCAGACCAGGGCTACACCCAGGCAACGCCGATTCAGCTTAAAGCCATTCCGCCGATTCTGGCGCGCCATGACATCATGGGTTGCGCGCAAACCGGCACCGGCAAGACCGCCGGTTTTGCGCTGCCGATCCTGCAGATGCTGGCGCCGCAGCAGAGCGCGAGCCCGTCCCCGGCGCGGCATCCGATCCGCGCGCTGGTAATTACGCCCACCCGGGAACTCGCCGCCCAGGTCGAGGAAAGCGTGCGCGGCTACGGCAAATATCTGGCGCTGCGCTCGAGCGTGGTATTCGGCGGCGTCGATATCGAGCCGCAAATCAAGGTGCTGCGCGGCGGCGTCGAGATCCTGGTCGCCACGCCCGGCCGCCTGCTCGACCATGTGCATCAGAAAACCGTCAATCTATCGCGCGTCGAGATCCTGGTGCTCGATGAAGCCGACCGCATGCTCGACATGGGCTTCATGCCCGACATCAAGCGCATCCTCGCGCTGCTGCCGGCACAGCGCCAGAACCTGATGTTCTCGGCGACCTTCCCGGATGAAATCAAAAAGCTCGCGGGACAGATACTGCGCGCCCCGGTGGTGATCGAGGTGGCGCGCCGCAATGCGCCGACCGATCTCGTCACGCACCAGATGTATGAAGTCGAAGCCGCGCGCAAGCGCGTGCTGCTCACCCACTTGATCAAGAGCCGCGACATGCGCCAGGCGCTGGTGTTCGTGCGCATGAAGCGCGACGCCAACCGCCTCACGCGCGAGCTGGTGCGCGACGGCGTCGCGGCGACCGCGATCCACAGCGACCGCACCCAGGGCGAACGCATGCAGGCCCTCGAAGACTTCAAGCAGGGCACGGTCAACGTGCTGGTCGCCACCGACATCGCGGCACGCGGGCTCGATATCGAGCAACTGCCGTTCGTGGTCAACTATGAATTGCCGTACGTGGCCGAGGATTATATCCATCGTATCGGCCGCACCGGCCGCGCCGGCAGCACCGGCGAGGCGATTTCGCTGGTCTGCGCCGACGAACACCGCATGCTCGACGACATCGAACGCACGATCAAGTGCAAGCTCGAGCGGCTCCCGCTGCCGGAACTGGTGAGCGGCCGGAAATCCAGCAGCAGCGAAGGACGTCACGCGGCACCGCGGCATGCATCCAGCCACAAGCAGCCGCACGGCAAACCGCATGCCAAACCCCATCTCAAGCCGCCGTCAGCGCCGCTGCCCGGCGGGTTCGATTTCAGCAAGCCTTACGAACCCAAGCTGGCGGACCATCGGCCTGCCTCCGCAGCCGGTCACATCAGCCATGCACGCCCGCATTCCAAATCCGGCAGACGGCCGACTGCCGCGCTGCTTGGCGGACTGGCCGTCAAGAAGTCCTGAGCCGCGGCGGCGGCTACATTGCGCGTCGTTTCCGGAGGAAGCAATGGGTCTCGCGACCACCAGGCGCTACGCCGCGCCCAAGCCAGTCACCGCACCTGAACTCAAGGCGATGCTGCACGACGGCCGCGAGATCGCGCTGCTCGATGCGCGCGAGGAAGGGGTGTTCGCCAAACGCCACCTGCTGCTCGCCGCCTCGGTGCCGCTGTCACGGCTCGAAGTGCGCGTGCCGCTGCTGGTGCCGCGGCGCTCGGCGCGCGTGGTGATCTGCGATGGCAATGAAGGCCTCGCGCAGCGCGCTGCAGGAAAGCTCATGCAGCATGGTTACTCTGACGTAAGGGTGCTCGCCGGCGGCGTTGATGCGTGGGCGGCGCAAGGCTACGAGCTCTACAGCGGCGTCAACGTGCCGAGCAAGGCGTTCGGCGAGTTCGTCGAGCACCGGGAAAACACGCCGCGCATGGCGGCGCAGGAAATCAAGGCCAGGCTCGACGCCGGCGAAAAAGTGCTGATCCTCGACAGCCGGCCGCTCGCCGAATACCGGAGAATGAGCATACCCGGCGGCATCGACTGTCCGGGCGCGGAGCTGGTTTACCGCGTGCACGACATAGCCAAATCGCCGGACACGCTGGTGGTCGTGAATTGCGCCGGCCGCACGCGCAGCATCATCGGCGCGCAGTCGCTGATCAACGCCGGCATCCCGAACCGCGTCGTCGCGTTGAAAGACGGCACCATGGGCTGGCACCTCGCCGGTTTCGAGCTCGCACGCCAGCAGAATCTGCGCGCGCCGCGACCTTCGGGGGCGGGCCTGGCGCAAGCGCGCCAGGCCGCGGCGCGCGTCGCCAAGCGCTTCGGCGTGCGCACCATCGACGTCGCAACCGTCGCCCGGTTTGCGCAGGAAATGGAGCGCCGCACGCTCTACCTGTTCGACGTGCGCAGTCCCGAGGAATACGCAGCCGGCCACTTGCACAGCACCGTGAATGCGCCGGGCGGCCAGCTGGTGCAGGCCACCGACGCGTTCGCCGCGACGCGCAACGCGCGCATCGTGCTGATCGACGACCACGGCGTGCGCGCGGCCATGACTGCATCGTGGCTGATCCAGATGGGCTGGCAGGACGTGTTCGTGGTCAAGGACGCGCTCAGGTCGGGCCGGCTTTACCGGGGTTCCGCGGCGCCTGAGGTCCTCGGCCTCGAGCGGATCAAGTG
Source organism: Betaproteobacteria bacterium (assembly GCA_023266235.1). Lineage (GTDB taxonomy): Bacteria > Pseudomonadota > Gammaproteobacteria > Burkholderiales > SG8-41 > PALSA-1004. The sequence goes on along the minus strand of JAHFRL010000061.1, from coordinate 19,820 downwards.
CGATTACCTCGCGGCACACGAGCTCAAGCGCGAACTCGACAGCGGCCGCGCGACCGTAATCGACTTCGAAACCAGCCTGCGTTACCGCGACGGCCACATCCCGGGCGCGTGGCTCGCGATCCGCGCCAATCTCGAGGACAACCTTAGGCAAATTCCGCGGTCGAAATTGCTGGTGCTGACCTCACTCGACGCCATCATCGCGCGGCTCGCGGCGCCCGAGGCGGCGCGGCTGACGCAAACGCCGGTCGCAGTCCTGCGCGGCGGCACCGCTGCGTGGCGCGCCGCCGGATTGCCGCTCGAGGCCGGCATGACCCGTCTGGCGGACACCACCGATGACGTGTGGTACCGCCCCTACGACCGCACCGCCAACGTCGAAGAGGCGATGCAGGACTACTTGGCGTGGGAAGTGAACCTGGTCAAGCAGATCGCGCGCGACGACGACGTCGCGTTCCGCGCTTTTCCAGGGTAAGGCTTACCGCTGACTACTTACCGCCGACCGCTAATTCACCTGCGCGCCGGACTCCTGCACCACCCTGACCCACTTGGCATATTCGGACCTGATAAAATCGCCAAACGCTTCCGGCGTGGACGCGACGACATCGGTACCGGCGCTCCGAAAACCATTCCTGACATCGGGTGATTGCAACACCTTGGTGATTTCCGCGTTGAGCCGCTCGATGATCACCTTGGGCGTTCCCTGCGGCGCCGCCAGGCCCAGCCACAACGTCGCTGCGTAGCCAGACACCCCGGCCTCGGCGATGCTCGGCACATCCGGCATCTGCGGCGAACGCTGCGCGCTGGTCACCGCCAACGCACGCAACCGCCCGACCCTGCTATGCGGCAGCGCGATCGCAATGCCGGGAAAACCGACCGACACCTGCCCGCTGATGAGATCGGTCGTCGCCGGGGCGCTGCCCTTGTACGGGATGTGGGTCAGCTTGATCTTCGCCAGGGACATGAACAGCACGCCGAAAAGGTGCTGCGCGCTGCCGTTGCCGGATGAAGCAAAATCAATCCTGCCGGGCTGAGCCCTGGCGAGCGCAATCAGATCCTTGACCGACTTCGCCGGCAGCGAGGGATGCACCACCAGGACATTCGGCGCGCTGCCGATTTGCATCACCGGCGCGAAATCCTTGAGCGGGTCATAAGGCAGTTTTTTGTAGAGACCGGCGCCGATGACAAACGGCGTCGCCGTCAGCAGCAGCGTATAACCATCGGCCGGGGATTTGGCTGCGATGTCCGTGCCGATAGTGCTGCCGGCGCCGGGGCGGTTGTCGACCACCACTTGCTGCCCGAAAACTTCGGACAGTTTCTGCGCCAGGATGCGGCCGGGCACGTCGGTGGCGCCGCCCGGCGAGAACGGAATGATCATGCGGACAGGCCGCGTCGGATAGGCTTGCGCATGCAACTGCGCGGTAAGACCGCAGCCGGTGAACGCAAACAACGCGAGGCACGCGCGGTGCAAGGCTGTAATCATCGATCTTCTCCTCGTTTTTCAGCGCCAGCAAAACCTCAATTCACTTGAGCACCGGATTCCTTCACCATCCGCGCCCACTTCGCAGACTCGACTTTCAGCATATCGCCGAAAAGCTCGGGCGACTCCTGCCAGGCCACTTCCTGGCCGGCGTTGAGCAGCAGTTTCTGCACATCCGGGTTCTTGAGGATGCGCACCAGTTCTCCATGCAGCCTCAGCACGATGTCGCGCGGCATGTCCTTGGGCCCCGTCACGCCGAACCACGCGGTCACGTCATACCCCTTGACCCCCGCCTCAGCCACCGTGGGCAAGTCCGGCAGCTCGGGTGAGCGCCTGGCGCTGGTTACCGCGAGCGCGCGCAGCTTGCCGGCCTTGATGTGCGGGAGCATGCCCGCGATGCCCGGAAAACCGACGGTCACCTGCCCGCCGAGCAAATCAGCCGTCACCGGACCACTGCCCCGGTACGGGATATGCGTCATGTCGATGCCCGCCATCTTGGTGAACAGCGCGCCGGTCAGATGTTGCGTGCTGCCGTTTCCCGACGAAGCGTAATCGATTTTTCCGGGTTTGGCCTTCGCGAGTGAGATCAATTCCCTGACGGTTTTCACCGGCAGCGAAGGATGGACCACGATGACGTTGGGCGCGCTGGTAACCTGCGTCACCGGAGCGTAATCGCTGAGCGCATCGTAGGCGAGCTTCTTATACAATGCCGCGCTGACGAAATGCGTATTGCTGATCATCAGCAGCGTATAGCCGTCGGGCGGGGCTTTCGCCACTTGCTCGGCGCCGATCGTGGAGCCGGCGCCGGGGCGGTTGTCGACGACCACCTGGTGCCCGAGTGCCTCCGACAGCTTCTGCGTCAGGATACGGCCCGGCACGTCGGCCGCCCCACCCGCCGAGAACGGCACCACCAGACGAACTGGCCGGTTAGGGTAGTTCTGCGCGTGCGGCAAGGATGTAAGACTCACGCCGGCCATCGCGGCCAGCAACACGCGCATGCGGCGCAAATTCAAAGACATTGCCTTCCTCCGGGCTCTGGGCGGGCGTCTACAGCAACGTCCGTGCGTGGATTATAACGTCCGCGTCTTCGTCGCCGCAGCCCGTAGTATGACCAGATTTCCAGGCAAGCGGATTTGAGCAAGGGTAAACTTGCTTGGCGAAACACATTCCGTACGGCGATCAGCGCTCCGACAAATCCCCACATGAGCCCCGTTCCACCTGTCCCAGGCATGCGGGCAAAATTTGCCCATATCGCCAGCCACGCCGCAATCGCGTGGATGGTGCTCGCCGCCGGCATCGTCCTGTCCGCCGTTGCTTCGTATTGGACCGCAAATCAGCTGGAACGCGAAGCCAAGGCGAATTTCGAGAACGCCGTCAGCGACGCGCGCGACGCCGTTGAATCGCGTATCCACGCTTATGCCGATGTCTTACGTGGAGTCAGGGGGCTGTTCATCGCATCGGATTTCGTCAGCCGCAGCGAGTTCAGAGAGTATATCGACAGTCTCGAACTGAACCGCCGCTATCCCGGCATTCAAGGTATTAACTATGGTCAGCGCATCGCTGCCGTGCAAAAGCAGGCTTTTGAAGCGACGGTGCGCAACGATACCAGCTTAGATCCCCGCGGTTATCCGGACTTTACGGTCAAGCCGCCGGGAAACCGGCCGGAGTATGTTGTCGTGCAATATGTCGAGCCGATGGCGGGAAACGAGATAGCACTCGGTCTCGATCTCGCCAGCGATGCAGTGCGTCTTGCCGCACTCGAGCGTACGCGTGACTCAGGCCGGATCACGGCGTCCGGAAGCATCGCGCTGTCACTCGATCCGCGCAGGCATCCGGGGTTCGCGATGCGCTTGCCGACCTATCGCAAAGGCATGCCGCTTGCCACCGTGGCGCAGCGCCGCGAAGCTTTCACCGGCATGGTGAGCGCGGCGTTTATCGTGATCGACCTGATGCGCGGGGTGTTAAGCGAGCAATTCCTGCAAAAAATCCATGTCCGCATCCACGACGCCGGATTCCTGGACAGCCCGGACGGATTGCAGCCGCCCACGGCGGAAAACCTGATGTTCGACAGCGACCGCCTGCTCGCAGCGCCGTCCTCGCAATCGGCCTCGAGCGACGGCAAGCCTGCCGATCTGGCCAGTATGTCGAGCCTGGAGGTTGGCGGGCGCCGATGGGATATATCTTTCAGCGCGCGGCAGGCATTTGTCGCCCCCTCCTCCGACCGCTGGCTGCCGTTCGCCGCTTTGCTCGGCGGCGTCACCGTGAGCCTGCTGCTGTTCGGGCTGATACGCTCGCTCGCCACGGCCGGCAGCAGAGCGGTCGAATTGGCCAATCGCATGAATTGGGATTTACGCAAAAGCGAAGCCAGTCTGGTCGAAGCGCAGCGCATGACGCAGGAGCTGATCGAGGCGCTGCCCAACCCGATTTATTTCAAGGGCACCGACGGGCGCTACCTCGGAGTAAACAAGGCATGGGAGGCCTATTTCGGCCTGCCGCGCAAAGCGTTCCTGGGCAAGACGGTGCACGACCTTTATCCCAACGACCCGGAAGTTGCGAAACGTCTGCACGCCGACGATCAGGTGCTGTGGGACCACCCTGGGACCAAGGTCTACGAGACGATCATCACGACCCCCGACGGGCGACGCCATGACGCGATTTACTACAAGGCCACTTTTACGCACGCTGACGGCAGCGTCGCGGGAATGATCGGCACCATCATCGACATCACCGAGCGCAAGGATCTCGAGCGCCGCTTCAAGCTGACGTTCAATTACGCGGCGGTCGGGATCCTTCACACTTCGCTCGACCGCCGGATGCTGCTCGCCAACAAGAGGTTCCTCGACATGATCGGCTACCGCCTCGAGGAGCTGCAACAGCAGCCGACAGCAATGATCATAGTTCCCGACGACGTCAACACCGACGCCGCACTCGAACAGCAACTGCTCGAAGGCAAGATCGACACCTACCAGTCGGAAAAACGTTACCTTAGCAAGCACGGCAGGGTAATCTGGACCAAGCGCACCACATCCGTCGCGAGGAGCGCGGACGGCACGCCCCAGTACTACATTCGCGTTATCGACGATGTAACTGAAACCAAGCTGAACGAAGAACGTTACCGCGCGATGTTCGAAAACGCGGCGGTCGGGATCACGCGCGTTGATCTCAACGGGGTGCTGGTCGATGTCAACCAGAAGTTCTGTGACATGCTCGGCTATGCGCGCGACGAGCTTCTCGGCAAGGCCATCAAGGACATCACCCATCCGGACGACTACGGCCAGGGAGCCGCGTACCGGGGCCAGGTCACCCGCGGTGAGATGAAGTCGGCAATCGGCGAGAAGCGTTTCGTGCGCAAAGACGGCACGGTCATATGGGCGCGGCGGACCATGTCGATCGTGCGCGATGACGCCAGCGACCCGCAATACGTGATCAGCGTAGTTGAGGACATCACCGAGCGCAAACGGGCGGAACTGCGGCAGGCGATGGAACACGCCGTGACGCGCGTGCTGGCGGAGGCCGAAACATCAGCGGAAGCGATTCCCAGGATCATTCAAACCATCTGCGAAAGTCTGGGATGGGCCTGCGGCGCTCACTGGCGATGGGATGATAATGCCCAAGTGCTGCAGTGTGCCGAAACATGGTATATCGACGCTGCGGAGATCGCGGAATTCATTGCGTTTTCCGCTCAAAGCGTCAACGAGGCGCCGGCCTGGCATGGCGATGCACCGAAAACCAAGACCGGCGGCTTGGTGCGACGTATTTGGCTCGACGGCGCCCCGGTATGGTTCCCCGATGTCACCCGGGAGCCGGGTTTCCGGCGCGGGAAGAACGCCGCGAAAGCGGGCCTGCACTGCGCCTTTGGATTCCCGGTCCTGGACGGGGCACAGCCATTGGGCGTGATCGAATTCTTCAGTCGCAACATAGAGCAGCCTGACGTGGCGCTGTTACAGGTCGTGCGGGCCATCGGCAGCCAGATCGGCCAGTTCATGGCGCGCAAACGGGCGGAGGAGCGCGTCCGTCATCTCGCGCATCACGATGAGCTCACCGGTTTACCCAACCGCAGCATGTTCAACCAGCAGCTCACTCGCGCGCTCGCCCAGGCGCGGCGGCACGCCAAGCCACTGGCGGTCCTGTTCATCGACCTCGACCGCTTCAAGAATATCAACGACACACTCGGCCACGAAGCCGGTGACCGCGTGCTCAAGGAAGTCGCGGATCGTTTGCGCGGATGCCTGCGCGACAGCGATACCGTCGGCCGCCTCGGCGGGGACGAGTTTGTCGTGCTGATCGAGGAATTGCCCCAGTCCGAGCAGGTCGTCGCGGTGGCGCAGAAAATCCTCGCCGCCGTCGCCAAACCGTTCATCCTGCAGACACAGGAATTCCACATCACCGCAAGCATCGGCATCAGCACCTATCCCGATGACAGCGAGGACATGCAGAGCCTGCTGAAGAACGCGGACATCTCGATGTACCGCGTCAAGGAGCACGGCAAGAACAACTATCAATTCTACTCGGCGCAGATGAATGCCCATACTCTCGAGCGCCTGACGCTGGAATCCAGTCTGCGCCGCGCCCTGGAGCGCAACGAGTTTCTGCTCCATTACCAGCCCAAGGTCGACATTGGCAGCGGGCGCATCACCGGCATGGAGGCGCTGGTGCGCTGGCAGCAACCGGCCAAGGGGCTGATCCCGCCGGCGCAGTTCATCCCGCTGGCCGAGGAAACCGGCCTGATCGTGCCGATCGGCGAATGGGTATTGAAGACCGCCTGCGCCCAGAACAAGTCCTGGCAGGAACAGGGGTTGCCACCGTTGCGCATCGCGGTGAACCTGTCGGCACGCCAGTTCGCTCACGAACGCCTGTTGCAGGATGTGGCAAGGGTGCTGAACGAGACCGGGCTGGATGCGGCGTCGCTGGAATTCGAGATCACCGAGAGCATGGTGATGCACAATCCGGAGCATGCGGTGATACTGCTGAAAAAACTGAAGGCCATGGGGATACATCTTTCACTCGATGATTTCGGCACCGGCTATTCGTCGCTGAACTATCTCAAGCGCTTCCCGATCGACAGCGTGAAAATCGACCGCTCGTTCATCCGGGATATTCCGGGAAACAGCGACGATGTCGCGATCACCCGGGCGATCATCGCGATGGCGCACAGCCTGCGACTCAAGGTAATCGCCGAAGGCGTCGAGACCGGGGAGCAGCTGCGCTTTCTGCGCGACCACGAATGCGACGAGATGCAGGGCCGCTATTTCAGCAAGCCTCTGCCGGGGAACGAGTTTTCCCGCCTGCTGCGGAATGGCGCCGCGGCGGGCGCAGCGCTTTCATCGCGCTAACGCCTGCGCGCGCCGCGGCGGCCTGCTAGTTGCCGGTGATGTTGGCGGTGAACTGAAGTGACGACTGATCGTTGAATGACGAGCACAGCTGGCGCAAAATTGAAAATTTGTCGGTGCCGCTGCCTTCACGTTCGAGCAGCGTAATGAACTCGTCCGCCGCGAGCGGCCGGCTGAACAGAAAGCCCTGCATGGCGTCGCAATGATTCTCGAGCAGGAATGACATCTGCTTCTCCGTCTCGACGCCCTCGGCGATCACTTTCATGTCGAGGCTGTGGCCGAGCGAGATCACCGCCTTGACGATGGCCGCCGCATTGTCGTCCTGGCCGAGCTCGCGCACGAACGACTGGTCGATCTTGAGGCTGGCGACCGGGAACCGCTTCAAATAACTCAGGCTCGAGTAGCCGGTGCCGAAATCGTCGATGCTCAATTGCACGCCGAGCGCCTCGAGCTGCTCGAGCGTCGCAATCACGGTTTCCGGGTCGTGCATCACCATGCTCTCGGTCAACTCGAGCTCGAGGAACTCCGCCGACAGCCCGGCATCGCGCAGCGCCTGTTCCACCGCGCGTACCAGATCGTAACGCGTCAGCTGCCGCGCCGACAGGTTGATCGCTACCCGCATCGGCGGCAAGCCCCGGTCCTGCAGCAGCTTGTTGAACGCGCAGGCTTGCCGCATCACCCATTCGCCGATCGGCACGATCAGGCCGGACTCCTCGGCAAGCCGGATGAAGTTCTGCGGCTGCAACAAGCCGCCTTTGTCATCCTTGACGCGCAGCAATGCCTCCATGCCCGCGATCTGCCCCGAGACCAGATCGACTTTCGGCTGATACAGCAACACGAACTCCTCCTTCTCGACCGCTTTGCGCAGCGCGTCTTGCAATTCCAGGCGCTCGGTAATGACCACATTCATTTCGGGCGAATAAAACTGGAAGTTGTTGCGTCCGAGTTCCTTCGCCTTGTACATCGCAGTATCGGCGTTCCTGAGCAGCGTCTGCACGTCGCGCCCGTCGCGCGGGAACATGCTGACGCCGATGCTGCACGATACGCTCAGTTCGCGCCCCTCGATCCGCGATGGGCGCGCAATCGCATGCAGCACGCGCTGCGTGACCTGCGACATCGCCTCGCCTCTGCCGACGCCCGACAACAGCAGCACGAACTCGTCGCCGCCGAGGCGCACCACGGAATCGCTTTCGCGCACGCACGCCTGCATGCGATGCGCCATCGTCTGCAGCAGCTGATCGCCGCGATTATGACCGAAGGTGTCGTTGATCAGCTTGAAATGGTCGAGATCGAGCAGCGCCACCGCGACGACGCTTTTGTTGCGCTGCGCGCCCAACATCATCTGCCGCAGCCGGTCGTTCATCAGCAACCGGTTGGGCAGGTTAGTCACCGGGTCGTGATTGGCAAGGTGCTGCAGCTTTTCCTGATTGAGCTTGCTCTCGGTGACGTCCTCGACGGTGCCTTCGTAAAACAGCAGTTCACCCGTCTCATCGAACACGGCGCGCGCGTTTTCGGAAATCCATATCTTGTCCCGGTCCTTGCGCCGGATCTCCGAAACGAAGTTGGTCACCGCACCGTGCTTTTGCAGCAGGCGCATGAATTCGTCATGTCGTGTCCGCTCGGTGTAGCGCTGGTGCTGCATATCGCCGATGCTGGCGATGAACTCCGCCGGCGAGTCGTAACCGCAGATGCGCGCCAGTGCCGGGTTGATGTTCAGATAGCGCCCTTCCGGCGAAGTCTGGAAAATTCCCTCCGTCGCATTTTCGAAAATGCTGCGGAAACCGCGCTCCGCCTGTTGCAGCGCCTGCGTCGAGAGCTTGCGCTCGGTGACGTCCTCGATGAATCCCTCGAGCGTGACCACCGTGCCGTCATCGCCCGCAATGCCGACGCCGCGTTCCCACACCCACTTGATTGCGCCGTCACGGCACTGGATCCGGTATTCGACGAAGAAGCGGCGTTCAGCGGCGAGCGCGGCATTGATCTCATCGCGCACGCGCAATCGGTCGTCGGGATGCTTGATCTGCTCGTATGAGATTTCGCCGTGAAGCAGCAGCTCTTCCGGACGAAAGCCGGTCAGGTGGTAACAGCCCTCGCTCACGAATTGCAGGGTCCCGTGTGCGTCGTTGCGGCAACGATAGACCATGCCGTCGAGGTTGCTCATCAAAGTCGTGAGCGTGCGCTCCTTTTCGCGCGGCGCCTGACGCGATCGATCGATCTCGCGCTGACGTTTGCCCGGCGCTTTCCGGGTCGAATTGAGCGCGTCTCGTTTGCCTGGTTTGTTCACTGAGCTTTGCCTGCCGTCCCTGAGCCGAGCTGCGGCGCGGCTGCCGCCCGATTATGGGCTGCCAGCTGCCGCCAACCCGTTAACATACCCAAAATCCCCGCAAAAAGCATTCCGGGTAAAGACCTTGAAAGTCACTAATTACCGCATTCTGAAGGCAAGTGTAACTGAATTAACACGTTTGGACGCATCAGGTCGCGCCCGATCGACCGCGCGCGACCAGGCAAAAGCAGCGAACGCGCGGGAACCGCGCTGTCCGCCGCGGCCGTTTGCGCGATCAGGCTTTTTCGAAGCGAATTACGCCTTTGACCGCATCCACGCGAATCGCGTCCGTGGCCGCAAAGCGCCCTTCAAGGATCTGCTTCGCGAGCGGGTTCTCGATCGCGGCCTGGATTGCGCGTTTCAGCGGACGCGCGCCATAAATCGGGTCGAAACCCGCGGCGGCGATCTGTTTCAGCGCCGCTTCAGCAACCTCGAGCTTGATGTCCATCTTGGCGAGTCGCTTCTCGAGCAGCCCGAGCTGGAGCTTCGCGATCGACCTGATGTGCTTCTCGTCGAGCGCGTGGAACACCACGATTTCATCGATGCGGTTGACGAACTCGGGCCGGAACTGCGCCTTCACTTCGCCCAGCACCGCGAGCTTGATCACCTGGTAGTCGTCGCCCGCCATCTGCTGGATCATCTGCGACCCCAGATTGGAGGTCATCACGATCACGGTGTTCTTGAAGTCGACAGTACGGCCCTGGCCATCGGTCATGCGCCCGTCATCGAGCACCTGCAGCAGCACGTTGAAGACGTCGGGATGCGCCTTCTCGATCTCATCGAGCAGGATCACCGCATACGGCTTCCGGCGCACCGCTTCGGTCAAGTAGCCGCCCTCTTCATAGCCGACGTAGCCCGGCGGCGCGCCGATCAGCCGCGCAACCGAATGCTTCTCCATGAATTCCGACATGTCGATGCGGACCATGTGCTCCTCGGAATCGAACAGGAATTCCGCCAGCGCCTTGCACAGCTCGGTCTTGCCGACGCCGGTCGGCCCGAGGAACAGGAACGAGCCATAAGGTCGGTCGGGATCGGCAAGACCCGCGCGCGAACGCCGGATCGCATCCGCCACGAGGCGCACCGCTTCGTCCTGCCCAACCACGCGCTTATGCAGGCGGTCCTCCATCTGCAGCAGCTTCTCGCGCTCGCCCTGCATCATTTTCGACACCGGAATGCCGGTCGCGCGCGACACCACCTCGGCAATCTCCTCGGCGCCGACCTGGGTGCGCAACAGCCTGGGCTTCCGCCCTTGCGCCGGTTCCCTGTCAGCCTGCTTCAACTGTACCTCGAGCCGCGGGATGCGGCCGTATTGAATCTCGGACACTTTTTGCCAGTCACCTTTGCGCTTGGCGGCGTCCATTTCGAGCTTGAGCTTCTCGAGTTCCTCCTTGACGTGCTGCGTGCCCTGGACCTGCGATTTTTCGGCCTTCCAGATATCGTCGAGGTCCGAGTATTCGCGCTCCAGCCGCTGGACCTCGTCCTCGAGCAAAGCAAGCCGCTTCTGCGATGCTTCGTCTTTTTCCTTCTTCACCGCTTCGCGCTCGATCTTCAGCTGAATCAGGCGCCGGTCGAGCTTGTCCATCGCCTCCGGCTTGGAGTCGATTTCCATCTTGATGCGCGAGGCCGCCTCGTCGATCAGGTCGATCGCCTTGTCGGGCAGGAAACGATCGGTGATGTAGCGATGCGACAGCTCCGCCGCGGCGACGATCGCCGGATCCGTGATGTCGACGCCGTGATGGACTTCGTATTTCTCCTGCAACCCGCGCAGGATCGCGATGGTGCTCTCGACCGACGGCTCGTCGACCAGCACCTTCTGGAAACGGCGCTCGAGCGCGGCGTCCTTCTCCACGTACTTGCGGTACTCATCGAGCGTGGTGGCGCCGACGCAATGCAGCTCGCCGCGCGCGAGCGCCGGCTTGAGCATGTTGCCGGCGTCGATCGCGCCCTCGGCCTTGCCGGCGCCGACCATGGTGTGCAGCTCGTCGATGAAGACGATGGTGCGGCCGGCGTCCTGGGCGATTTCCTTGAGCACCGACTTCAGGCGTTCCTCAAACTCGCCGCGGTATTTGGCGCCGGCGAGCAGCATCGCCATGTCGAGCGACAGCACGCGTTTGCCCTTCAGCGTCTCCGGCACCTCGTCGTTAACGATGCGCTGCGCGAGACCTTCGACGATCGCGGTCTTGCCGACGCCGGGCTCGCCGATCAGCACCGGATTGTTCTTGGTACGGCGCTGCAGGATCTGGATCACGCGCCGGATTTCGTCGTCACGCCCGATGACCGGGTCGAGTTTGCCCAGGCGCGCCCGCTCGGTGATGTCGACGGTGTATTTCTTGAGTGCTTCGCGCGTGCCCTCCGCTTCCGCGCTGCCGACGTTCTCGCCGCCGCGCACCGCCTTGATTGCCTGCTCGAGCGCCGCGCGCGCCCCGCCGTGCTGCTTCAGGAGTCGCCCGCTGTCGCCCTTGTCCTGCGTCAGCGCGAGCAGGAACATCTCGGAAGCGATGAACTGGTCGCCGTGTTTCTGCGCCTCCTTGTCGGTCACGTTGAGCAGATTGGAAAGTTCGCGCGAGACGTTGACCTCCCCGCCCTGCCCCTCGACTTTGGGCAAGCGACCGATGGCGCCGCTCAGCGCGGTCTTGAGCGCCGGCACGTTGGCGCCGGCGCGCGCGAGCAGCGACGCCGTGCCGCCGTCTTCCTGCTGCAAGAGCGCGAGCAGCAAGTGCTGTGGTTCGATGTAGGGGTTGTCGTGCCCGACCGCGAGGCTCTGCGCGTCGGCAAACGCCTGCTGGAATTTGGTGGTAAATTTGTCGAATCGCATGCTGGTTCCCGGTTGGCTTCTATACTCCAAATGGGGGATTAACCCGCATTTTCAAGCGCCCACTTGCGCGGGCTGAACGAAGTTCTCGCCGCAATCGCCCCGGCCCCGCATCGATCGGAGTATCGAGCCCGGCTGCGCCCGGTAGCATTAAAATAGATGATTTTCCGGTTGCAAATCGCCTGCATCAGGAGATCCAAGGTTCGTATATGGAACTGTTTCTGCCGATTGCGCACATGGACGTGAATATCGCACTGATCCTGTTCTATGGCGTACTGGTCGGCTTCTTGTCGGGATTGGTCGGGGTGGGCGGCGGCTTCCTGATCACGCCGCTGCTGATTTTCACGGGTATCCCTCCCATCGTTGCGGTGTCGAGCGGCGCCGCGCAGATGGCGGGAACCGCCGCCGGCGCGAGTTATATCCAGTGGCGCTATGGAAACATCGATTTCAGAATGGGCTTGATCCTGTTGATCGGCAGCTGGCTGGGCGGGGGATTTGGCGTATACCTCGCCAACGTGTTGGTGCGTGGTGGCCAGTTCGGTAATGCGGTGACTTTCCTCTACGTGATCCTGCTCGGCTTTATCGGCGTCAGCATGCTGGTCGAATCGCTCAAGGCCGTTTTCCGCCCGGGCACGCCGGCCGCAACTGACTCTTCCGCAAAAACGCCTTCCCGGCCGGTGCTGCGCAACTTGATGCAGCGCCTGCCCGGTCAGGTGGCCTTCCCGGTTTCGGCCGTACGCATGTCGGTGGTGATTCCGCTGGTGCTGGGCGCAGCCGTCGGCGTGCTGACTTCGCTCATGGGTGTGGGCGGCGGGTTCATCATGGTGCCGGTAATGATTTATTTTCTGAAGATGCCGACCAAAATCGTCGTCGGTACGTCGTTGTTCCAGCTGCTCTTCACCACGGCGGCGGTGAGTATCATGCAGGCAGGCGTCAATCATGCAGTCGATCCGTTCCTGGCCACGATCCTCATTCTTGGCTCGATATTCGGGACCCGGTGGGGCACTCAACTCGGGGTCCGCCTGCCGGGAGAAAAGCTCCGCCTGATCCTTGCGCTGGTCGTAGTCGGCGTGGCCATCAAGATGACGATGACCCTCGTCATTGCCCCCACCGACCCCTATGAAATGACGATACAGGTGCGTTGAATGAGGCGCTGGCTGCGATGGTTGTTATTTGCCGCAGGCATGGTACTCACGGTTCAGTGCCGGGCGGCCGACGAGCCATTGGTGGTCGTGCCCGAAACAAGCCACGTGGACATTACGACCGATTTTGCCGGCGCCGACGTCAAGGCCTTCGGCGCGATGAGCGGTGCAGGTGACCTCATCATCAAGGTCGTGGGACCGCAACAGGAGGTGACGCTTTCGCGCGAAATCAAGTTCGGGCCGTTCTGGATCGGCGGTGGACGCGTCAACGTGGAAGACGCGCCCAGCCTGCTTTACCTGTACGCAACCAGGCCGATCGCCTCGATCTTGCCCCCGGCGGAGCAGGATAAGTACGGGTTACGACTCGAAGGAGTGCCGGTGCGCATCGAGCCGCAGTTGCTGGCCTCTGCAGCTAAGGACTGGCGCAAGACGTTTTTCCGCCTCGAGGAAAAGAAGGGCCGATACCTCGAAGACGACCGCGCGATCAAGGTCTACGGCAACCGGCTGTTCATCACCGACATCCCGCTGCCAAGCGACCTTCAGGTCGGGACCTACGAAATCGAAACGCTGCTGGTGCAGTCAGGCAAGGTGGTCGGCCACAACGTCGGCCATTTCGAAGTGCGCCAGGTCGGCATCGAGCGGTGGGTATGGAACGTAGCGCACGATCACTCCTGGCTGTTCGGCGCCATTTTTACCCTCGCAGTTATGCTGCTGGGTTTGGCCCTGAATGCGATTTTTCACCGCCGCCGTCAATAAGCGCGCGACCGGTCTGTACGGAGCGAGGTCTCCACTGGCCTGGTTTTGTACCTTTTATTCCACGCGACGGCGCGCGGCCCGATGCGCATCGGCGCCGCACCCGACGCGGTGCCGGGCAAGCTCACCGCGCTGCGCGCACACCCCGTTTGACGGCTGCCCCGTCTATCCTCCCGCCGGGAAATAGGTATAGCTGATAAACACCAGGATCACCATCAGAACCACACCGAGCCCGAGACTCCAGCCGATCAGTTTCTTTTCCACGGGCAACAGCGGTTCATAGGGCATCCTCTGCATTTCCTCGCCGATTTTCGGTTGTTCCATGATCGCTTCTCCTCGCGTTTAACCTGCAACCAGCGGCGGCTTGACGCCGTGGAAGAAAATCCACGAAACCACCAGCCCCACCCAGATGATAAAACCGAACAGGCAGACCACGTAAACCGCCGCGAGCTTGCCGATGCCCTCCTCCCACAGCTTCTTGAAATTCGACATGACGCCGATCGTGAAGAACGTCATCACGAAGAAAATGCCGCGGAACACGTTGGCTTCACCCATCGCGGCCTTGATTTTTCCGGTCGTCTCGGCCGGTGCGCCCAGCGCAAAGAACAGGATCACCAGGAAAGTTACGACGTAGCCGATTATGAACTTGGGAAAACGCTCCCAGATCTCACCGGCCTTGGCTGTCTCGCCCGGCTTGACATTGATGTGCCGGGTCCAGATGTAAGCAAGAACGAACGCCCAGACGCCAATGAAAATATCGATGAAAACCTTCACCGTCGCGGTAGTGCCGAGGATCCAGCCTTTCTGATAGTTGATGCCTTGCGCCGCGGCGTTCGCCATGATCAGGGATTCGGTTATTGCCCCGCTCGCCACCGCAGCCCCGTCGGTTTTCACCGCCAATCCCATCCAACCGCCCGCAACCATCGGCTCAGTGGACAGGAAGGCCTGCGCGGCGAATGGCAGGATCAGCAACTCGACCACTGCGAAAATAACCACCAGCGACGACACCATGATCGCAACTATCGGCCTCGCCCGGATCGCGCTGCCAGTCGCGATTGCGGCCGAAACGCCGCAGATCGAAATGCCGGACGCGAGCGGCGCCGCCCACTCGCGGCTAAACTTGAACCACTTGCGCGCTACGTAATACACGACCGCCCAGTAGATGAGATAGGCTTCGATGATCGCCGCAAACCCCCGAAACATCAGCGACGTCGCGAGGCCCAGTTTTTCGGCCGCGGTAATGCCGAGGAAGCCGCCGAGAATGACGATCGCGGTCTTGATATACCATTCGGGTCTGACCGCCTCCTGCATCCAAGCGGCGAAGCCGGGCATGAAGTTGCCGATGGCGAGACCGGCGAGCAGCGCTACGATGAATCCGCCTTCCGCAGTCAGCCGCAACGACCAACTGACGCCGAACTTTTGCATGTCGGCTGGCGTGTTCACCGCGAAGTTGGCCCAGCTGCCGACAATCCAGCACAAATAGCTGATCCAGAATACGGCGGTAAAGCCGAGCGCGAACCTCTTCACGTCGGCTTGCAACGCCATCGCGCCCACTGTCATCACCACCAACAGCACCACGTAAGTAACGACCAGAGACGCTACCCCGCCCATCCCCGCGTAGGCCTTGGACGCGGGCGCCAGCGCCTTGGTCAGGTCGTTCCAGACGCCGGTGGTAACCACCCATCCCAGTATGTCCACCCCGACCAGCAACCCCAGCGCGAGCACGAATATTAGCAAGCCTATCCAGACCGACAGCCAGTCTTCGCTGATGCTTTGATTCGTTGCTTGCATGATCCTCTCCTTTGGTTTTGTGCAACCGTCATACCACCAAACTCACGCTGTTTTTTTAGCTCGTCGCGTGATTTTCCGATTCAGGTTCGCCTTTCTGGAAATATGCTCACTGCATGATTGTAATACCCCCGTCACCCTTTGCAACCTGATTCGGGTGCCGGCAGGGTTTCAGGCCACAAGCGAGGCGGTCGGAGTCGCTTTTGCTGCGATGCGGGAACCCGCGGTCGGGTACGGGTAAAGCATATTGAGCGCGATGCTGTGGTTCGCCGATTGCACGATGCGCACGTGCTCGCGCTTGAGTTCGCGCGCATGGCGGCAGCCGCACGAGTGCGCGATCATGTCGATCTCCTTGTTCATGTTCTTCACGTAATTGGCGACGCGCTGGTATTTCTCCGCGACCACCAGGCCGCGCTGCAGCCGCTTGTTGTGGGTGGTGACACCGGTAGGACAGGTGTTGGTGTGGCAGCGCAAGGCCTGGATGCAGCCGAGCGCGAACATGAAGCCGCGCGCGGTGTTGATGAAATCGGCACCGACGCACAGCGCCCAGGCTGCGCGCGCCGAAGTCACGAGCTTGCCGGCGGCAATCACGCGGATGCGGTTTTTGAGATCGGACTGCAGCAGCGAGTCGACCACCCGCGGCAGCGCCTCGGCGATCGGCAGGCTCATGTGGTCCATCAGCGTCTGCGGCGCGGCGCCGCTGCCGCCTTCGCCGCCGTCGATCGCGAGAAAGTCGGGCGCGCACTCCCGCCCGCGCCGCAGCACCGCGTTGCACAACTCGTTGATGAACTCCCAGCCGCCGATCGCGGTCTTGATGCCGACCGGCCGGCCGGTCAGGTCGCGAATGCAGGCGACCCTGTCGAGCAACTGGTCGACGCTCGCGATGTCGTAATGCCGGTTCGGGCTGATCGAATCCTGCCCGGCCGGAATGCCGCGGATGCGCGCGATCTCCTCGGTGACTTTGGCGCCCGGCAGCACGCCGCCTTTGCCCGGCTTGGCGCCCTGCGACAGCTTGATCTCGAATGCCTTCACCACCTGCGCGAGCTCTTTCGCCTTTTCCGGCGAGAAACCGCCGTCGAGATTGCGGATGCCGTATTTGGCGGTGCCGATCTGCATGATGATGTCGCAATTGCCTTCGAGATGATGCGGGGACAGCCCGCCCTCGCCAGTGTCCATCCAGCAGCCGGCGAGACCCGCGCCGCGTGACAGCGAACGCACCGCCGGCGCCGAAATCGCGCCGTAGCTCATGCCGGAGATATTGACGACTGACTTCGCCTCGAACGGATAGCGCGCGTAGCCCTCCCCGATCACCAGCGACGGCGTCGGCAGGCGGTCTTCTTCCAGCACCGGATAGGGGTGATTGACGAATATGATCGACCCCGGCTCGCGCAGGTCGTTGGTCGAGCCGAAGCCGATGATGCCGCCCTCGTCCTTGGCTTCCTTGTACACCCACCCGCGGGTGGCGCGGTTGAACGGCATTTCCTCGCGGTCGCCGGCAAAGAAATACTGCCGGAAGTACTCGCCCATCTCCTCGAAGTAAAAACGCAGCCGCCCGATTACCGGGTAGTTGCGCAGCACGGTGTGCTTTTTCTGGGTGATGTCCTGGACGAACCAGAAAACCAGCGTGCCGACGATCACAAAGCCGATGATCGTGCCGATGCCGTAGGAAATCACACCCATGATTCCGGTCATATCCGCCACCTATCGGGTAGAATTCATCGCTATAGTTGCGACCAATATAGTGCAAAATGAACGAATTGGCATCCGCCATCGAGAACAACGTTGCCGCCGCGCTGGCTGAAGACATCGGCAGCGGCGACTGGACCGCGCTGCTCACGCCTGCCGGGCAAACCGCGCGCGCCGCGGTCATCAGTCGCGGCGTCGCCGTGCTGTGCGGGCAGCCCTGGTTCGAGGCGTGCTTGCGCAAGCTCGACCCCGCGATCGCGATCACCTGGTTCACCCGCGAGGGCGACAGCATGAGCGCCGGCAGCCGGGTCTGCGAGGTAGCGGGCAAAACGCGTGCGCTGCTCACCGCCGAGCGCACCGCGCTCAATTTCCTGCAGTTGCTGTCGGCGGTCGCCACCGCGACACGGCATTACGTCGATGCCGTCGCGGGCACCCGGGCCAAGATCGTCGACACGCGCAAGACGCTGCCCGGCCTGCGCCTCGCCGAGAAATACGCGGTGCGCATCGGCGGCGGCGTCAACCACCGCATCGGGCTGTTTGACGGGATCCTGATCAAGGAAAACCACATCGCTGCGGCGGGCGGCATCGTGGCAGCGTTGCGCGAGGCCGCGCGTATCGCGCCACCGGGAGTGTGGACCCAGATCGAAGTGGAAAATTTGGAGCAGTTGCGCGATGTGCTCGCCGCCGGCGCAAAAATGATCTTGCTCGACAACATGACGCTCGAGCAGATGCGTGAAGCGGTCGGCGTCGCAACCGGCCGCGCCGAGCTCGAGGCGTCGGGCGGAATCACGCTGGAGAACGTGCGCGCGATTGCAGAAACCGGCGTCGACCGCATCTCGATCGGCAGCCTCACCAAGGACATCAAGGCCGTCGATCTGTCGATGCGCTTTGAGTAAAGCTTAGCCGCTGTTGCGGACGATGAAGTCCTTGACCGCGGCGACGTCGGGGTCGAGCACGGTAAAGCGCTGCGGCAGGCGCTCGAGGTTCTCGAAGCCCGGCGGCACTTCGGGGTCGCGGCCGAGCGCTTCGCGGATCGCTGCGGCAAATTTGACCGGCAGCGCGGTCTCGAGGCACACCAGCGGCACGCCCTCCTCGCGATGTTCGAGCCCCACCTTGACGCCGTCGGCGGTGTGGGTGTCGATGATCTGGCCGCGGTCGCGGTAGACGCGGCGGATGGTGTCGAGCCGGTTCGCGTGCGAGCTCGAGCCCGACACAAAACCGAAATCCGCAATGCGCGAAAAATACGGCGTGCGCGACAGATCGAATGCGCCCTCGCTGTCGAGCTGCTGCCACAGCCGTTTCACCAGCGCCGCGTCCCTGCCGACCAGATCGTAGACGAAGCGCTCAAGATTCGACGCGTTCGAGATGTCCATCGACGGGCTCGAGGTCTGCGTCACCTGCTGCGGCGGCCGCACGCGGTAGATGCCGGTGCGGAAGAACTGGTCGAGCACGTCGTTCTCGTTGGTGGCAAGGATAAGCTTCCTGACCGGCAAGCCCATGCAGCGCGCGATATGCCCGGCGCAGATGTTGCCGAAATTGCCGGTGGGCACCGCAAACGACACCTGCTGCCCGTTTGACGCAGTGACCGCAAGGTAGGCCTTGAAGTAATACACCACCTGCGCCATGACGCGCGCCCAGTTGATCGAGTTGACGGTGCCTATCCGGTGGCGGGCCTTGAATTGGAGATCGTTGCTGACGCTCTTTACGATGTCCTGGCAGTCGTCGAATACGCCGCGGATTGCGATATTGAAGATGTTGGCGTCCTGCAGCGAGAACATCTGCGCGGTCTGAAACGGGCTCATCTTCTGATGCGGCGACAGCATGAAAACGCGGATGCCGCGTTTTCCCCGCATCGCGTATTCCGCCGCCGGACCGGTGTCGCCGGAAGTCGCGCCCAGGATATTCAGCTCGGCCCCGCTCTTGGCTAGCGCGTGCTCGAACAGATTGCCGAGCAACTGCATCGCGATATCCTTGAACGCGAGCGTCGGCCCGTGCGACAAACCGAGAATGTAGACGCCGCGCTCCAGTGGCCGCACCGGCGTTATTTCGTCCGAGCGGAACACCGCGGCAGTATAAGTGCGATCCACGATGCGCTCGAGGTCGGCCGGCGGGATGTCGTCGGCGTAGCGGCGCATGATTTCACAGGCGAGTTCGCGATAGCTGTACCGGCGCCAGGCGGCAAGCTCGGCGTCCGCGATCTGCGGGTAGGCTTCCGGCACGGCGAGACCGCCGTCCTCCATCAGTCCGCCGAGCAGTATGTCGGAAAAGCCGGCGGCGGCAGCGCCGCCGCGGGTGCTTACGTAGCGCATACGCACCAGCGGTTAATGCGCACCCAGCTGTTCCATGCGGATGCGCGTGACCTTGCCGACCACCACCGGCAGCTTCTCGATCCTGGCGATCGCGGCATTGATGCCCTTCTCGACCGTCAGGTGCGTCAGCATGATGATGTCGACCTGCTCCTCGCCTGCGGATGGTTCCTTCTGCATCATGGCGTCGATCGAAATGCCGCTGT
>JAHFRL010000011.1:15879-70059 GCA_023266235.1 Betaproteobacteria bacterium | reverse complement strand
AGCATTTGCCACGGCTTGATGGCGCCCAATTTAACCGGCGAACCACATCGACGCCATGCACCATCGCACGTCCGGTTGTTGAATATTCACATCCTGGCGCAGGATTGAGACTTCCGAGAGGCGCCTGCGCTCTATTGAGGATTTCATCTCATCGCATCAGCGAGAACTTCCGGATGCCGTTGTGCAATGCGGATGAGGCTTCTGGCTGCGCCTGAAGGTTCGCGCGCGCCTTGCTCCCATTTCTGGAGGGTGCGAACGGAGACTCCGAGCAGCGCTGCAAACTGCGCCTGGCTAAGCCCGCTGGAATTGCGGACGCTCACGACCGCCGGGACTTTCACGCGCGTTTTGCGCGCCGCCTTGCCCGCTTTCATCTGCTTGACGCTGCGCAGGAGATCGCGATGAAACGCTTGCACTTCCCGATCAGGTGCTTTCTTGCTAGATCGCATTATTAAATTCACTTATGCGACGTTCTGCATCTTGTTCGCGAAGTCGCGGCCTGACGTCGGGGGAGGGAGAGGTTTTCCGTCTTTGTGGTAGACGGCAATTGCTTCCTCCACGACGTGGCACAACTGCTCGAAGACGGCTTTCTCGTCTGTTCCGTGGCACCCACCATAAATGAGGCCCGGGGAGCTTCCCACAAAGCATTGGTCTTCTTCCGACCACTCGACAATCTTCGCGTATCTTGTGCTTTCTTTCATGATTTCGACTCCTCGACGGCGAGCTTTACGGCACGGGTCTGATAATGCTTGGCGTCATCACCAGGCGCGCCAGATATTGTGATGGGTTTGGCAACTTTGGGGGGACATTGAATAACCACAAGCCCCGCCTGTTTGACGTGCCGTTGATAATTGCCTTGCGGTTATCGGCTTTTATCTGGGGTTTCATTGGTCTTCGTTTTCCGCCTCTCCTCTCTCGCCTCACGCCTCTCGCTGTATGTTTTCCTCCGTGTTCTCCGCGTCCTTGCGGTGAGAGCTTGAGTTGTCACCACGCCACCGCGCCGCCATCGACCGGGATGATCGCACCCGTCATGAAGTTTGAGGCGTCGGACGCGAGTAGCACCGCAATGCCCTTCAGGTCGTCGTCGCCGCCGGTGCGGCCGAGCGGGATCTCGCGCAGGATCTGGTCGTGGCCCTTCTCGAACATCTTTTCGTTGATCGGCGTCACGAAAAATCCCGGGCAGATCGCGTTGACCTGGATGTTGTATTGCGCCCACTTGATCGCGAGATCGCGCGTGAAATTGACGAGCGCGCCCTTGCTCGCGCCGTAGGCGATCGAGTTGTAGGCTTTCGGATTGCGCCCGACGAGGCCCGCGATCGACGCGATGTTGATGATCTTGCCGCGCTTCGCTTTGATCATCTCGCGGCCGAGCACTTGCGCGCACAGAAACGGCGCGGTGATGTTGAGGTCGAACACCTGCTGCCAGCGCTCGAGCGGCATGTCCTCCGGCGGCGCGACCCACGCACGGCCGGCGTTGTTGACGAGCACATCGACGCGGCCGAATTTCTTCATGACCGCGTCTTTCATCGCCTCGACCTGGTCCGCCTTGGTCACGTCGCACGCGGCCGCGAGCGTTTTCACGCCGAGCTTCTCGATCTCGCGCGCGGCCTGCTCGCAGTTCTCGAGCTTGCGCGAGCCGATCACGATGTTCGACCCCGCCTCCGCCAGCGCGGTCGCCATCTGCAATCCGAGCCCCGTCGCGCCGCCGGTGACGACGCTGACGCGCCCGGTCAGGTCAAACAGCTGTTTGACGCTCGCCATGCTTTTTCCCTTCACCCTTCACCCTTCACCGTTCACTGCTCTTTCAACAACTGCGCCGCGATGATGTTGCGCTGGATTTCGGAGGTGCCTTCGTAGATGCGCGTAATCCGCGCATCGCGGAAAGTCGTCTCGATGCCCGCCTCGCGCATGTAGCCCATGCCGCCGTGAATCTGCACCGCCGCGTCTGTCACTTTGCCCAAGGCTTCGGTCGCGTACAGCTTGGCGGCGGCGGCCTCGAGCGTGCCGCGCTCGCCGCGCATGAGCGTCGCGATCGCGCGCTCGGTCAATCCACGCGCGGCGTCACGCTGCACCGCCATGTCGGCGAGCATCCATTGCAGACCCTGATACTCGGCGAGTTTGTGGCCGCCCTGGGCGCGCACCTTCATGTACTCGACGCATTTGCCGATCAGCTTGTCCATCATGCCGACGCAGCGCGCGGCAAGCGTGACGCGCCCCTGGGTCAGCGTTTTCAGCGCCTGCACGTAGCCCATGCCTTCGGCGCCGAGCAGGTTGCCGGCCGGAACTTCGCAGTCGTTGAATGCGACCGGCGCCGTGGTGCAGCCGTGCATGCCCATCTTGAGCTCGTTGCGGCCGACCGCCAGCCCCTTGCAACTGCGCTCGACGATGAACGCCGAAATGCCCTTGATGCCTTTCGATTTGTCGGTAAGCGCCATGACCGTGAATACGTGCGCAACCGGCGCGTTGGTGATGAAGATCTTCTCGCCGTTGAGTATCCAGCGGTCGCCCTTCCTGACCGCGCTGGTGCGCAGCGCCGCCGGGTCGGAACCGGCTTGCGCCTCCGTCAGCGCGAAGCAGCCGAGCCATTCACCGCTCGCCATGCGCGGCAGGTACTGCTGTTTCTGCTGCTCGTTGCCGAGCGCGACGATGCCGGTCGAGCTGATGCCGGTGTGGTTGCCGATCAGCGTCGCAAAACCGTAATTGGTCTTGCCCATCTCCTCCTCGACCGCGCATTTGCCCGCGAGGTCGAGACCGATCCCGCCGTACTGCTCGGGAATCGTAAGGCCGAAAAGCCCCAATTCGCGCGCTTTCTGCACGAGATCGTCGGGAATCGCGTCGTTTTCCTCGATCCAGCGCGAGCGCGGCTCGACTTCCTTCTGGATGAAACGGCGGATTTCGTCGCAAAGCTGTGTGACTTCAGTGGAGAGCTGCATGTATTTTCCTATTTACTTCAAAGCAACCCGGAACGGCCGATGAACGCCGATGAACGCAGATAACAACCGGTGATTGAGTGATTCAGTTATTGGTTGCTCAATCACTTAATCACTCAATCACTCATCACCTACCCCTCTCTCCTCTCGCCTCTCACCGACCAACGGTCGTATCAGCGCGTCGCCGGCCTTGACGCCCTTGCCCTGGGCGAACACGAACAGCGGATTGATGTCGAGCTCGGCGACATGGTCCTTGAGATCGAGCGCCAGCGCGGAGAGCCGCATGATCGCATCGGCCAGCGCGTCGATGTCGGCATGCACCGCGCCGCGCGCGCCAGTCAGCACCGCGTAACCCTTGATCTCGGCGATCATGTCGAGCGCGACCGATTTCGTCACCGGCGCAATGCGGAATGCGACGTCCTTCAGCACTTCGGCGAATATGCCGCCGAGCCCGAACATCACGGCGGGGCCGAACAGCTTGTCGTTGGTCACGCCGAGGATCGCCTCGATGCCGCCCGTCACCATCTCCTGCACCAGCACGCCTTCGATGCACGCAGCGGCATTGTAGGCCCTGGCATTGCGCAGGATTTCATCATACGCCGCCGCCACCGCGCCGTCCGACGTCAATCCAAGCCGCGCTGCCTGCGCTTCCGTCTTGTGCGGGATGTCGGGCGATTGCACTTTCAACGCGACCGGATAGCCGATGCGCCTGGCCATCGCAAGCGCCTGCTCCGCGTTCGCGGCAAGCTCTTCTCGGGTGATGCCGATGCCGTAGTACGCGAGAACCTGCTTGGCCGCGTATTCCGACACGTCTTCTTTTTTTCCGGCGAGCATCTTGCGCGCGTCCGCGCTTGTAATCGCGAGGGCTTTTTCCGAACGCTGCGCTGCATGGCGGCGCAGCGCCTCCGCGTACGACGACAGCACCGCGAGCGCGCGGCCGCAGCGCACCGGCGACTTGTAATGCGGGATATTCAGCGCATCGAGCGTCGCGTACGCTTCCTGCGCGACCGCGTCGCGCGCGCTCCATGCGAGGAAAATCGGCTTGTCGGTCTGCTTCGCGACCGCCGCGATTTCCGCCGCTATCCTGGCCGCGGTCTCGCCCGGCAGCGAGGCATTGATCATCGCGATCGAATCGACGTGCGGGTCGTCGAGTATCGCGTTGAGCGTGCGGCCGATCATGCTCATGTCGCTGAAGATCGCCGCGGTCACGTCGATTGGGTTGATGAGCGAACCGAACGACGGCACGATCTGGCGCAGCTTTTCAATGGTGGCCGGCGCGAGCTGCGGCAGCTGCATGCCGCGGGCGACGCACTCGTCGGTCATCAGGATGCCGGCGCCGCCGGAAATGGTGATGATCGCGACGCGGTTGCCCGCCGGGAGCTTCCCGCACTGGAACGCGTGCCCGTAATCGGTCACGTCCTGGATGTCCTCGACCTGGATGATGCCGCTCTGCCGGAATGCCGCCTGGTAGAGCGCCATCGCGCCGCCGAGGTTCGCGGTATGGGAGGCGGCGGCCTTCTGCCCCTGCTCGGTGTTGCCGACCTTCCACGCGAGGATCGGCTTTTTTTTCCGGAGCGCGCGATTGCCCACGTCGACCAGCCGGTGCGCGTCCTTCAACCCCTCGATGTAGCCGACGATGATTGAGGTCTGCGGGTCGTCGATGAAGTAATCCATGAAATCGAGCGAGCTCACGCCGATCTCGTTGCCGGTGGTGACCATCTGGCGGAAATTCAACCCGCCGTCCTTGGCCGCAAGATTCATCACCGAAAAGCCGAAGCCGCCGCTTTGCGACACCATGCTGACGCCGCCGGGGTCGTAGTCGAAACCGAACACCGAGCCGAAGCCCGCGAACACGCTGTCCGCAACGTTGATCATGCCCTGGCAGTTGGGGCCGATCACGCCGATATTGAATTCGGCCGCGATTTGCGCGAGCTCCTGCTGCATATTCACGCCGGCGCCGCCGACTTCCGAATAACCGGAGCTGTAGATGATCACGTACGGCACGCCTTTTTTCCCGCACTGGCGCAGCGTGTCGGCCACGCGCGCGGCGTTGATCAGGACCAGCACCAGGTCCGGCGTCTCGGGCAGCGCAGCAAGCGACGCGTAGCATTTGACGCCCAGGATTTCCTGATATTTCGGATTGACCGGGTAGAGCTTGCCGCGGTAGTGGTGAGACTGCAGATGCTTGAGGGGCTGACCGCTGATGGTGACCAGGTCCTGCGATGCGCCGACGATGGCGATTGAGCGCGGGCCGAAAAATCGTTCGAGATCCTTGCGCATCCTCCACTGGCCCCTATGGATTGTTTTTTGCGTCTGTGATTATACGCCGCTCTTGGTGGGGCCGGACCGCGATGCTATCATGCGGCCTGCATCCCGCGCCCGACACATGAACACCGCCACCGCATCTGCTGCAGCCGCGCCGCGCTCCTTCAAGGACGTGTGGTTGATCTCGGCCGGACACGGTCTCACGCACTGGTACCCCGCCACGTTCTATATCCTGCTGCCGCTGATCGGCAAGGAACTCGGGCTTTCGTACACGGAGATCGGCCTGATCATGACGGTGCAGCATCTGGCGGGGGCGATTTCAAACGTGCCCGGCGGCATTCTGGTCGACGCCATCGGCAAGATGGGTTACCTGATGGCGACGTCGCTGTTCTGGGTCGGCTTTCCGTACGCGCTGATGAGCCTTACCCACAGTTTCTGGATGCTGCTGGTATGCGTGACGCTGGTCGGCATCGGCAACAACATCTGGCACCCGGCGGCGATCCCGACGCTCGCGCACCGCTATTCCGAGCGCAAGGGCCTGGTCCTGTCGTTCCACGGCATGGGCGGCAATCTCGGCGAAGCGCTCGCGCCGTTCGTGATCGGCGCGCTGCTCGCCTGGTTCAGCTGGCGCGCGGTGGTCGTAATCAACGTGATCCCCGGCATGATCATGGCGGCGCTGATCCTGGTGATGCTCGGCGCATTCAGCATGACGAAAGGCGGCGGGGAACACGCCGGAGGCGCCGGCGCGCGGGCGCGGCGCGACCGCGGCGGCTACCTGCGTGATTTCGTGAGCCTGCTCAGGAACAAGGCGTTGATGCTGGTCGCATGCAGCTCCGCGTTCCGCACCATGACGCAGGTCGGGCTGCTCACTTTCCTGCCGGTCTATCTCGCCTACGAACTCAACTACTCGCCGTTTGCGGTCGGTATCTGCCTGACCGTGCTGCAGGTCGCCGGTTTTATCGCCGCCCCGATCGGCGGGCATCTGTCCGACACAATGGGCCGCCGGCGCGTGATCATGTCGAGCATGGTCCTGACCGCGGTGATGATCGTGGGCATGGCGCTCGCCGGCAAGAGCGTCACGTTCGTGATTTTCATCGCGCTGGTCGGTTTCTTCCTCTATGCGATGCGCCCGGTGCTGCAGGCCTGGGCCATCGAGTCCACGCCGAAGAACCTCGCCGGCACGGGCGTGGGACTTCAGTTCGGCATCCAGGCCATCGGCGCGAGCATCGCGCCCGCGGTCTTCGGCATGATTGCCGATGCGTACGATATTTACACGGGGTTCTACTTTCTCGCCGGCACCATCGCCCTCGCCAACGTGCTGGTCTTTTTCATACCGAACGGCGAGGCCGAACGCGCGCGGGCGGTCGCTGTAAATTAAACGCGTGAACCAGTGAGTAAGTGAACGAGTGAACGAGTATTCGCCCCCCCTTCTTACTCAATCATCTATTCACTCGCTCACCCGTTCACTCGTTCACCTCTTCCGCAATTCTTCGCGCACCGCAATATGAAACGGAGAGCATCGATGAAAAGCGCGCTCTACAAGAAAGGCATGGCGACGCGCCGCAAGGTGATGGGCGATGCGCACATCGCGAAGCGGCAGGCGAGCAACGACAAGTACACGCGCCAGCAGAACGAGTTCGCCACCGAATATGCGTGGGGCGGCTTCTGGTCGCGGCCCGAACTGCCGCTGAAGATTCGGAGCCTCGTGACGATCGCGATGCTCGCCGCGCTCGACCGCCCCGACGAACTGAGGGGCCACATCCGCAGCGCGCTCAACAACGGCGCCACGCCCGACGAAATCATGGAAGTGTTCCACCACGCGACCGTCTACTGCGGCTTCCCCGCCGCCAGCGGCGCCGTGCGGCTCGGCGTGGAAGTGTTCAAGGAGCTCGGATTGCTTTGACCGGCGCGAGCTGCCCGCGGCGCGCTGGTTTTTCTGCAAGCTTGCGCGCGCGATCAGTCGACCCGCGCCCCTGACGCCTTCACGACCTTCGCCCACTTCACGATCTCGGACTTGATGTAAGCCGCAAACTCCGCCGCAGTGCCCGGATCGGGATCGGCGCCCTGGCCGCTTAAATACGATGCCACCGTCGGCATGCGCAGGATCTTCACGAACGCGCCATTGAGCTTCTCCACGATCGGCGCCGGCATGCCGGCGGGGCCGGCGAGCCCGTTCCACCCCGCGGCCTCGTAACCTTTGACGCCGGCCTCGGCGATCGTCGGCACGTCCGGCAGCGCCGCGATCCGCTTCGCGGTGCTGACGCCGAGCGCAACCAGCCGGCCCGACTTCACGTACGGCACGGCGGAGGGCGCGGTGGCGAACGTCAGCGCCACCTGCCCCGCGAGCAGGTCGGTCATCGCCGGCGGCGCGCCTTTGTACGGAATGTGCACGATATGGATGCCGGTCATCGTCTTGAACAGCTCGCCTGAGAGATGCGGCTGCGTGCCGCTGCCCGCGGAGCTGTAGTTGAGCTCGCCGGGGCGCTTCTTCGCGTACGCGATGAATTCCCTGACGGTCTTCACCGGAACCGACGGGTGCACCGCGAGCACCTGCGAGGTTGCGACCAGCATCGTGATCGGCGCGAAGTCCCTGACCGGGTCGTAGGCGAGCTTCGCGTAGAGGCTCGGGTTGATCGTGTGCGCCGTCGACATCACGAACAGCGTGTAACCGTCAGGCGGCGCTTTCGCCGCGACTTCGGCGCCGATGTTCGCGCCCGCCCCCGCGCGGTTGTCGACGACGATCTGCTGCCCCCACTCTTCAGTGAGCTTCTGCCCGAGCGCGCGCGCGAGTATGTCCGACGTCCCGCCGGGCGGGAACGGCACGACGATGCGGATCGGTTTGGACGGGTACGCTTGCGCATGCGCGGCAGACGGAAGATCGCATGCAGCGGCGACAACGCACAGGCCTGCCAGGGCTTGAACTGCTCGATCGATCTTCACCGGTTTCTTCTCCTCGCAATCGGCGGCGCTGCGGCCGCTCGGATCCGCCTTCGAGCGCTGATAATATTACGAAGGCGGTTATCTTGCTGCGGCCACCTCTTTCCTCGGCATCCGTGGCGTCCTTTGCGTCTCTGGTGGTGACGCTTTTGGTCTTTCTGCGTCCTCCGCGGTGGAAGCTTTCGAATTTTGACATAAGTGCTAACATGACGACGCCCGATCCGCGTGGCGCCCGCGGCGCGCAGTCGAGATTATCGCGAGGAGCCTTCCCGGCGGCGGCAATGTTCGACGAGATAAACATGCGCCTCCGGCCCGGGCAGGCCGAACGTGAGCTCCCGATGGGGATCTACCGATGAAGTGTCACTGCTGCCAAGCCGAGAACGAGGAAGGCGCGCGGTTCTGTGAGAACTGCGGGGGCCGCCTCGAGGAGTTCTGTCCGGCCTGTGGCGCCGCGGTCGGCGCGGGGAAGAGGTTCTGCCGGTCCTGCGGCGCCGCGCTGACGGCCGAGCGCAGTCGCCCCGCCTCCCCGCAGTCCTACACGCCCAAGCACCTCGCCGAGCGGATCCTCGACTCGCGCTCCGCGCTCGAGGGTGAGCGCAAACAGGTCACCGTGCTTTTCGCCGACCTGAAGGGCTCGATGGAATTGATCGCCGACCGCGACCCGGAGGATGCGCGGAAGATCCTCGACCCGGTGCTCGAGCGGATGATGGAGGCCGTCCATCACTACGAAGGAACCGTGAACCAGGTGATGGGCGACGGGATCATGGCGCTCTTCGGCGCGCCGCTTGCCCACGAGGACCACGCGGTGCGCGCCTGCTACGCGGCGCTGCGCATGCAGGAAGCGATCCGGCGCTATACCGACGAGCTCCGCCGCACCCACGGCGTCGAGGTCCAGATTCGCGTCGGGCTCAACTCGGGCGAGGTCGTCGTGCGCACGATCGGCAGCGACCTGCGGATGGACTACACGGCGGTTGGCCAGGCGACCCACCTCGCGGCGCGCATGGAGCAGCTCGCCACCCCGGGGACCATCCGGCTCACGGCCGGCACGCTGGCACTCGCTGAGGGCTACATCGAAGTGAAGGCCTTCGGCCCGATCCCGGTGAAGGGCCTCGCGGAGCCAGTGGAGGTGTACGAGATCACGGGAGCAGGAGCAGCGCGGACCCGGCTGCAGGCAGCGCGGGCGCGCGGCCTCACCCGCTTCGTGGGGCGCGACACGGAGCTCGATCAGCTCCGCCGCGCCGCCGAGGAAGCGCGCGGGGGGCATGGCCAGATCGTCGCGGTGGTGGGCGAGCCCGGCGTCGGCAAATCGCGGCTGTATTACGAGTTTATCCGTTCTCACCATGTGCAAGGCTCACTGATTCTCGAGTCGGGATCGGTTTCCTACGGCAAAGCGACGCCCTACCTGCCGCTCGCCGATCTCCTGCGCAGCTACTTCAAGATCGATGCGCGCGACGACATCCGCGGAATCCGCGTCAAGGTGACGGGCGGGCTGCTCACGCTCGACGAGGCGCTCAAGGACACGGTAGCAGTCGCGCTGTGGCTCCTCGACGCGCTGCCGGAAGACAGTCCCTTCCTCACGCTGGAGCCGGCCGAACGCCGCCGCCAGACGCTCGCGGCGATCAAACGAATTCTCCTGCGCGAGAACCAAGTCCATCCTCTGATGCTGGTGTTCGAGGATCTGCACTGGATCGACAGCGAGACCCAGGCGTTCCTCGACAGTCTGGTCGACAGCTTGCCCGCCTCGCGTATCCTGCTCGCGGTCAACTACCGGCCGGAATACCGGCACGGCTGGGCGAACAAGACCTACTACCGCCAGATTCGCATCGACCCCTTGCCGCCCGAGAGCGCAGAAGAGCTCCTCAACGCGCTTTTCGGTCCGGATCCGGGCACCCAATCGCTCAAGCGGCTCCTGGTCGAGCGCACGGAGGGCAGCCCGCTGTTCCTCGAGGAAAGCGTGCGCACGCTGGTCGAGACTCGCGCACTGGTCGGCGAGCGTGGCGCCTACCGGCTCGTCCAGGCGCCCGACACGTTGCAAGTGCCGGCGACGGTTCAGGCGATCATCGCCGCCCGCATCGACCGGCTGGATGCGCAGGATAAGCGCCTGCTCCAGGCCGCCGCGGTAGTCGGGACCCATGTTCCCTTCACGCTCCTGCGGGCGATTGTCGAAATCGACGAGGAAGCGCTGCGGCGGTGCTTGACGCAGCTCCAGACCGCCGAGTTCGTTTACGAGGCGCAGCTGTTTCCTGACCTTGAGTACGCGTTCAAGCACGCGCTCACGCACGAGGTCGCGTACGGCAGCGTACTCCAGAAACGGCGGCGCGCGCTTCACGCGGCGATCGTGGAGGCGATCGAGCGGCTCTACGCCGATCGCCTCCAAGAGCAGGTCGAACGCTTGGCGCATCACGCGGTGAGAGGCGGAATCCTGCCGAAAGCCGTGCATTACCTCCGCGAGGCCGGATCGAAGGCGGTAAACCGTTCAGCGAACCGGGAGGCCGTCGCGTATTTTGAGGAAGCGCTCGCGCTCCTCGCCGAGCTTCCCCAGACGGCGCAGACGCTGACCGAGGCGCTCGAAATTCGCATGGCGCTCGGGCCGGCGCTCATCGCGGTGAAAGGACCAATAGCGCCGGAAGTGGAGCAGTTGTACCTGCGCGCCCTGGAGCTGGTCGATCAGCTCGGAGCCAGTGCCAGCCGGTTCCCGGTGCTTTGGGGCCTTTGGTACGTCAAGTACACGCGCGGCGAGTACGCCGAAGGCCTGCAGGCGGCCGAGCGGTTGCTCGAAGCCGCGCGGCATGGCGACGATACCGGCCAGCTCCTCGAGGCGCACCATTCGTTCTGGCCGACGCTTTCGGCCATGGGACGATCGCAGGAAGCCGTCGCCCACATCGAGCGCGGGCTTGCGCTGTACGATCGCGAGCGGCACGCCGCGCAGACGTTCGTGTACGGCGGTCACGATCCCGGCGCCTGCTGCCGGTGGTTTCTCGGAATGGCTCGCTGGCTGATGGGATACCCGGACAGCGCGCTGCGTGAGGTGCAGGATGCCTGCCGGCTGGCCGAGGAGCTCAAGCATCCGCTGACGATGGTAATTGCACGCTGGTTCACCGCCTGGCTCCACTGCCAGCGCGGCGAACACGACCTCGCCATCACGAATATGGAGCAGGTGATCTCGCTCTCGAAATCGCACGGGATTGCGCGCTGGATAGATGGCGCAGGCGTGCTGCTCCATGTCAGGGACGGGGAGCGTATGAGTGGCGATACGCTCGCCGAGCTGTGCCGGCAGGTGGCGTCCGTAAGCGCCTATCAAAAGATGTTTTATCTCTGCGTGCTTGCTGAACTGTACGCCGGCGCCGGTTATGTCGAGGAAGTCCGGCAGATACTGGCTTCGATCCCCGAGGGAGTTCGCGGGGCCTTCTGCGCGCCCGAGGCGTACCGGCTCGAGGGGGAAGTTTTGCTGAGATTGGCCAAGCCGGTCCCGGACGAGGCCGAGCGGCGCTTCCGCAGCGCGATCGAGATCGCGCGTCAGCGCGCCGAGAAATCGCTCGAGCTGCGGGCGGCGACGAGCCTCGCGCGGCTGCTCGACCGGCAGGGCCGGCGGGAGGAGGCGCACGCCACGCTCGCCGGCGTTTACGGCTGGTTCACAGAGGGCTTCGATACCGCGGACCTCAAGGCCGCGAAGGCGCTCCTCGAGACGCTGGCCTGAGATGACTTGGCGGCCGGAGCGTGAAGTCGAGATCGTCGCCGGCACGCCGCCCGGCGGCGGTCTCGACCGCACCGCGCGCGCGCTGTCGAAAGTCCTCGAGTCGCGGCGCTTGCTCGATATGCCGGTGAAAGTCACCAACATGCCGGGCGACGGCAGCCGCAGGATCTGGGCTTACCTCGATCGCTTTCCCGGCGATCCGCATGTGCTCGTCGTGAGCTCGCCCAATGTTACGACCGACAACCTGACCGGGCTTACCGCATTCGACCACGACGCCTACACGCCGCTCGCGATTCTTCACAACGAGTACATCGCGTTCGTCGTGCGCGCCGACTCGCCGCTCAGGAATGCCGCCGACCTGCTCAGGTGTCTCGGCGCCGACGCCGGCTCGCTCAAAGTCGCAGTCGCGACGTCGCCCGGCAACCCCAACCACATCGCGCTCGCACGCGTGACCCGGCACGCGGGCGGCGGCGTGCAAGCGCTGAAGGTGCGCGCGTTCGATTCGGCGCGTCATGCGGTCGGGAACGTGATGGCTGGCGATACCGACGTCGGCGCGATCAGCGCCGCCAGCGCCGTGCCGGAGCTCGCAGCAGGCGCATTGCGCGCACTCGCGGTTTCGGCGCCCGCGCGGCTTGCCGGACTGTACGAGCACGCGCCGACATGGGTCGAACAAGGCGTCGACTGCGTGGTCGGGGCGTGGCGCGGCGTCAACGGCGCGCGCGGACTGACCGCGGAACAGATCGCTTCCTGGGACCGCGCGCTCGCTAGCGCCACCGCCTGCGACGAGTGGCGCGCCGAGATTGCGCGCAATTACTGGTCGCCGATGTACGTTGGCAGCGCATCTTTGCGCGACTACCTGCCGCGCGAGCGCGCCGAGATGAGCGCCATGCTCAGTGAACTTGGGCTTATGCGATAACGAGGGTCTGCCCTCCTCTCGCTTCTCGCCTCTCTCCTCTCCCGGCCTCACTGTGCTATCCTTGTCGCCCCGCCCATAGCGGCAACCTGATGGGCAGCCACGATCGGTCCGGAGACCCACATGCGCATGGAAGTCCACGTTCACGGCACCGCATTCCTGTGCAAAGGCGTGCACCTGACGCAGGTCGAGCATGCGTTGCGCCCGTGGCTCGAATACCTCGAAGTCGATGCGATCGCGAAAGTGCAGAGTCTTGAGCGCGAGGAGCCCGGCGTTCGCTTCGATGCCAAGGAGCAGGCGCTCGATATCTGCTGGACCGGCGTGGTGGGCCGCAGCTTTCACAATCGCCTGAAAGAAGCGTTCCTGGCGCTCGGCCCGCTCACCGAGTACGCGTCGGAGATCACCGTCACTTACTATCAGGACAACGGCAAGGAGGAATTCCAGCAGGTTTTCATCGGCCCGAGCGCCGAGGCGATTCATGAAATCCGCCGCCAGTGCGTCGAGGAAGACCTGGCCTCCCTGCTGTCGCCGCACTTCGACAAAGCGCGAGTCGATCAGGTGACCGCGGTGGTCAACCAGATGTTCGACGAGGAATGGAAAAACCGCCCCGCGGTCGAAGAGCAGACCATAGCGACGCCGGTGCTGCAGCCGCATCCGCGCAACCGGCATTTGCATTGAGACCCCGTGAACGAGTGAAAGTGTGAAGGAGTGAAGGATTCCCTCCCCCTTTGACAAGGGGAAGGGCTAGGGAGAGGGTGTTCACTCATTCACTTGTTCACTCGTTCGCTCCGGCAATCAGCCGAAAACGCATGGACGATATCGTCAAGCAGGCGATGGCCAGGTGGCCGAATGTGCCTTCTGTTTACGGGTGGCTCGGACTTGACCGCCGCGGCAAATGGCTGATCAAAGGCGAGCGTATCGCGAACCCGGTGGTCGCCGACTTCATCAGCCGCAATTACGAGCACGACGTTCAGGGCCGCTGGTTTTTCCAGAATGGGCCGCAACGCGTGTTCGTCACGCTCGACTACACGCCGTTCGTCTACCGCCTCGGCTGGGACCCCGATCCGAACGCGCCGCTGCGCATCGAAACCCATACCGGCAGGACGGCCACTCGCATCGACGGCGCATGGATCGACGACGCGGGCATCGTGCTGCTCGCCACCGAACACGGGCCGGGCATGATCGACGACCGCGACCTCGACCGCCTGCTGCCGTGCTTCACCGGCGAGCGCGACCGGCCGCTGGCGGAAGACGCGATCGCCGGCGCGATCGAGCGCCTGCAGGCCGGCGCCGGCGCCGGCCTGTACTTCCGCTACCGCGAGAATACCGCGCCCGTGTCAGCCATCGCCGCGGGCGACGTACCGGCCAAACTGGGTTTCGTGCAACGGCCCGTGCAGCCGGCCGGCCAGGAAGAGTGCTATTAAGAGCCGTGAGGCGTCAGGAGAGAGGGGTGAGGAGTAATTTACTACTGCGGCGCATCCATACGCCCCACTGGGTGCTTTCGTCCCGCCTCTCGCCTCTCTCCTCTCTCCTCTCGGTGTCCTCCAATGCGGCCGCTAACTGAGTTTCCGCTGGCGGCGCGCGCGCGTATCCGCGGCGTGTTGTTCGACATCGACGATACGCTGACCACCGGCGGGCGGCTCACCGCTGCCGCCTACGCAGCGATGGAAGAATTGCAGCGCGCCGGGTTGCTGGTGGTCCCGGTCACCGGGCGTCCAGCAGGCTGGTGCGACCACATCGCGCGCATGTGGCCGGTCGATGCCGTGGTCGGCGAGAACGGCGCGTTCTACTTCCGCTACGACCATGCGGCGCGCAGTATGCGGCGACGGTTCACAATGAGCGCCGGGCAGCGCGCCGCAGACCGGGTGCGCCTGGCGGCGATCCGGGACCGGATACTGGCAGCCGTTCCCGGTTGCGCGGTCGCCGCCGACCAGCACTACCGCGAAGCCGATCTCGCGATCGACTACTGCGAGGACGTGCCGCGGCTGCCTGCGGAGGTGGTCGATAAAATCGTGTCGCTCATGCAACAGGAAGGATTGACCGCGAAAGTAAGCTCGATCCACGTCAACGGCTGGTTCGGCGCGTACGACAAGCTTGCCATGACCAAGACCCTGATGCGGGAATGCTTCGACGTCGACCTCGATGCACGCAAGCACGATTTCGTATTCGCCGGCGATTCGCCGAACGACGCGCCGATGTTTGCCTACTTCCCGCACGCGATCGGCGTCGCCAACATCAAGGCATTCTCCGGACGGCTCACAACCGGGCCCGTCTATGCGACCACGGCCGCAAGCGGCGCCGGCTTCTGCGAGCTGGTGGATTTTCTGCTCGCTGCCCGTTAATTACCCAAGCTGAAACGCAAAGGACGCGAAGATATAATGCCAAGTAAACGAGCCGAGCATTTGATATATCCTGTTTTGTCGATTTCCCTTGCGACCTTGGCGTCCTTGGCGGTTAAAGACTGAAGGAACGAAACAATGATTGATTTGAGAAGCGATACGGTCACCAAACCCACCGAAGCGATGCTCGACGCGATGCAGAGCGCCACCTTCGGCGACGATTCGCGCGATGGCGATGCGACGGTGCAGAAGCTCGAAGCGCTTGCCGCCAGGAAAACCGGCAAGGACGCCGCGGTCTATGTGCCGAGCGGCACGATGTCCAATCTCGTTTCGCTGCTCGCGCACGGCGACCGTGGCGGCGAAGTGCTGCTCGAGGCAACCTCGCATATCCTCACTGCCGAACTGGGCGGCATCAGCAACATCGCGGCGATGTTTTACCGGGGGCTTCCCGGCAGGCGCGGCGCGATGGACCTCGATGCGCTGCGCGATCACATCCGCCCGCGGATCACGCGCAACCGGCTTGGCACCGCGCTCGTGTGGATGGAAACCACGCACAACGCCGCCGGCGGCGCGGTGCTGCCGCTCACGCACCTGGCCGAAGTTCAAAAGCTCGCCCGCGAAAATGAAGTGCCGGTGCACATCGACGGCGCGCGGATCTTCAACGCCGCGGCCGCGCTCGGCGTCGGCGCGAAGGAAGTTGCGAAGCATTCCGACACGGTGTGCTTCTGCGTCTCGAAGGGACTATCGGCGCCGATCGGTTCGCTGGTGTGCGGCTCGCTGGAGTTCATCGAGCGCGCGCGCGGCTTCCGCCGCATGGTCGGGGGCAACATGCGCCAGGCCGGGCCGATCGCCGCCGCCGGCATCGTCGCGCTCGAAAACATGGTCGAGCGGTTGCCCGAGGACCACCGCACCGCGAAGCGCCTTGCGGCGGGCCTGCATGCGATCGATGCGAGCATCATCGATCCGGCGGCGGTCGAAACCAATCTGGTGCGGGTTTCGGTGCGCGCGAGCGGCCGCCAGGCAGCCGAGTGGTCGGCGGACTTGAAACAGCGCGGCGTGCTGGTGAGCCCGTGCGCGACGTGGGAATTGCGCTTCGTCACCCACCGCCACATCGGCGATGCCGAAGTCGATCACGCGCTCAGCGCTTTCGCTGACGCGTGGAAACAATTCGGAACCGCCGATAAACGCCGATGAAAACAACAAGACGGCATTAGCTACCAAGGACACCGCGTAAAACCTCAGTCGCTGGGTGTTTTCATTTTGCTCTGCGCCCCCCCGTGATCCCTGTGGCTACCCGCTTTCGACCTTATCTGCGTTAATCGGCGGTTTCATCGCTTTACTCTGTCTCGCCTCTTTCCTCTCGCCTCTCGGTAATCAGCGGATTCGCTTCGCGCCGAAACTTTCCTCGATATTGTCGTGAAAATAACTGCCCGGGGACGGCGCGTTCATCAGGCGCCGGTAAACCTCCTCCGCGACGCCCGCATACTGGCAAATACCGCCATTGCTGAACTCGACTTCGAGCACGCGGTTGCGCGAATCGTAACCCACCGAGCGGATGTTGCTGGCGTTGACGCGCTTGCGTTCCATGCCGTGCCGCCCGTTAGCGCGCCCCGCTCCACACCTGGCCGTGAGTAGAGACGCAGTACGGCACCAGGTAGGTCAGCACCATTTGCGTCGCCACGGCGGGCGTCAGCGGCGCGCCCAACAAAAGATCAAAATGGTTGATCAGATTCAGGACCGTGCCGACAACCAGCGCTACCCGCAAGGCGAGTGACATCGTCGCCGGCTCCAGGCATCTTGTAAGTTTTTCATGCATTATTTTCCTCCGTTACTCCGCGCGCCGGCCGCATCTCGTCATTTGAGCGCGTCCCGCGCGATGTCGTCGAGCAGCTTGCCGACCTCGCGCAGCGCTTTCACCGATTGATTCGATCCCATCGCGAGCGGCTTGCGATATGAAACATAAACCTTGCCGGGCTCTTTCGGCAGCGTGTAGACCGCGATCGCATACGGGCAGAACGCGATGTTGCGCGGATCGGCCTCCATCGTCGAGCGCGACGCGGCTGCGCTGCAGAATTCGAGCACCTCGGCCTTGTCGTAAATCCGCCGCTCGCGGCCGAGATCCTTGCCGGTGCGCTCGAGCATGTTGCTGATGTGCGCGGTGTAGTTGAGCACCAGTCCGCGGTTCTCGATCGCCGTCAGGACGCGCTCCTTGACGTCGTCGAAACTGCCCCTCATCGACTGGGTGATGATGCCGGGCGTGGCTGCGGCAGCGCTGCCGCATGTGAAACCAATCATAAACAGCGCAATGGCCGTTGCATGCTTGAGCATCATCGCGTCCTCCGTGTAGTGGCCGGCGGCAGGCCATGCCCTGGATTTCACCTGCTTCAGGTCGGCGCCCGCGCCCGAACCAGTATAGCCGCATACCGCAGCCGCGGTTTGATGCAGATTAAAGGAAGCGTCGGCGGGAAATACGTTGCGCATGCCGCGCAGCGAACGCGCGCGGGGAAACGCTTGCTTGAACCCAGCGCCTGCAGCCATGCCGCTCCGGTCCTCGCGGACGCGGACCGGCCGCAGGCATTGCTTGAATGCTAAGGCCGGTTGCCCATCGGGAACGGCCATGCGCCGGGTATCGAAACCGGTGTCGGGGCCACCGGTGCCGGCGCGGATGCGGGCTTGGCCGCGGGTTTCCCGGGTGCCGCTTTGCTCTTGACAGCAGGCTTTTTCCTCGCCGCCTGCCCGGGCTTTTTCCCGGCCGCCTTTTTCCTGGCAACTGATTGCTTGCGTGCGGGCCTGGCTTTCCCGCCAGCAAGTTTCCGCTTTTTCTTTTTCGCCGCTTTTCTCTTCTTGGCCATGACTGCCTCCTTACGAGGTTGAAAAGGCACCACGCGCGTAACGCAGTGAACCTGCCAACGGCAACCGGTGCATTGCCCGGCCGCCTTTACCACCGCCCCCGCGGGCGCCGCGGCGGTTGCTAGTGCAAAGCGGACTGCGCTTTGCTTGCCAAATCGCGATAGAGCACTTCCGGGTCCAGCCTGATGCCGCCTTCCCAGGTCACCGTGTTTTCAACCGGATCGACCGCGACCCGGTTGAAGGTGTCGATGTCGCCGAGCATCCGGAAATACTTGGTGTGCACGAGATCGCCGAGGTAGACGTGGCCTTCCAGCCCGTCGTTGAAGCGCAACCACAATGTGTAGTTTTCCTCAGCGCGACATTCGGTGATGGTATGCATGCGGCGTCGATTCCTCGGATACCTCTTCGCGAGCAGACTTAATCCCAACTGAGCGCGCCTCCCGTTTGATATTCGATCACGCGTGTTTCGAAGAAATTGCGTTCTTTCTTGAGGTCGGTCATCTCCGACATCCACGGGAACGGGTTGGTCGCACCCTCGAACATCGGATCGATGCCGATCTGCTGGCAGCGCCGGTTGGCGATGTAGCGCAGGTACTCCTTGAACATCGGCGCATTGAGCCCGAGCACGCCGCGCGGCATGGTGTCCTCGGCATAGCGGTACTCGAGATCGACCGCCTTGCGCATCAGCTCGCGGATCTCCTCGCGGAACTCCGGCGTCCACAGGTGCGGGTTTTCCATCTTGATCTGGTTGATGAGGTCAATGCCGAAATTGCAGTGCATCGACTCGTCGCGCAGGATGTACTGGTATTGTTCGGCGGCGCCGCTCATCTTGTTCTGACGCCCGAGCGCGAGAATCTGCACAAAGCCGACGTAGAAGAACAGCCCTTCCATGATGCAGGCGAACACGATCAGGCTCTTCAGGAGCTTCTGATCGGCGTCCTGCGTGCCGGTCCTGAATTGCGGATTGGTCAGCGTGTCGATGAACGGAATCAGGAACTCGTCCTTGTCGCGGATGCTCGCGATTTCATGATAAGCGTTGAACACCTCGCCCTCATCGAGCCCGAGACTCTCGACGATGTACTGATAGGCGTGGGTGTGGATCGCCTCCTCGAACGCCTGGCGCAGCAGGTACTGCCGGCATTCGGGTGCCGTGATGTGGCGGTAGGTGCCGAGCACAATGTTGTTCGCCGCCAGCGAATCGGCGGTGACGAAGAAGCCGAGGTTGCGCTTGATGAGGCGGCGCTCGTCCTCGGTCAGGCCGTTGGGGTCCTTCCACAGCGCGATATCGCGGCTCATCTGGATTTCCTGCGGCATCCAGTGGTTGGCGCACGCGGAAAGATACTTCTCCCACGCCCATTTGTACTTGAACGGCACCAGTTGATTGACGTCGGTCTGGCCATTGATGATGCGCTTGTCGGCGACATTGACGCGGCGCAGTTGCGCCGGCGCCGATGCGGGAACAAGCGCTGCCATTGCCGCGGCGGGATCGCGCGGCAGCGTGTCGGCCTGCGGCATGGCACCAGCCACCGGCTGCAGGCCTACTGCGGCAAAACCGCCGCCGTGAGTCGCGCTTCCTTCGATTTGCAACATGGTGTATCTCCTTTATTGATGTTGTGGGTGGACGACGATCAACAGCCGGCGTTCCCTTTATCGATGTTGTGGGTGGGATGCCGTCTTGGTTGCTCTGTGTCTGACCTTCACTTGTCCTCGATCCTCATCCCTGCTTTACTGGCACGCCTCGCATTCGGGATCGATGATCGAGCACACTTTCGGCTGCGGCTCCTCGCCCGCGCCCGCCGCCGGCGCTCCGCCATCGCTGGGCACCGCGTTGAGGGCGCCGGCCTCGACGGTCGACTTCTCGGCATGCGTGGCGCCGAGCGTGCGCAGGTAGTAGGTGGTCTTCAACCCGCGCAGCCAGGCCAGCTTGTAAGTCTCGTCGAGCTTTTTGCCGGAGGCGCCTGCCATGTAGATGTTGAGCGACTGCGACTGGTCGATCCACTTCTGACGCCGCGCCGCGCATTCGACCAGCCACTTCGCATCGACCTCGAAAGCGGTCGCGTAGAGATTGCGCACCTCGGGCGGAATGCGGTCGATCTTGGCGAGCGTGCCGTCAAAGTATTTGAGGTCGGCGATCATCACCTCGTCCCACAGGTTGAGCTTCTTCAAATCCTCGACCAGATACTCGTTGGTGACGGTGAATTCGCCCGACAGGTTCGATTTCACATACAGGTTCTGATAGGTCGGCTCGATGCACTGCGAGAGCCCCGTGATATTGGCAATCGTCGCGGTCGGCGCGATCGCAATGCAGTTCGAGTTCCGCATGCCGACCTGCTTGATGCGCGCGCGCAGCGCCTGCCAGTCGAGCGTTGCCGACAAATCGGCCTCGACGTAGCCGCCGCGCTCTTCGGCGAGCAGCTTGAGCGATTCGTGCGGGAAAACGCCCCTGTCCCACAACGAGCCCTTGAACGTCGAATACGGCCCGCGCTCTTCGGCAAGGTCGGTCGACGCCGAGTACGCCGTGTAGGCAATCGCTTCCATCGAGCGGTCGGAAAAATCGACCGCCGCCTGCGAGCCATACGGAATGCGCAGCATGTGCAGGCAGTCCTGGAAGCCCATGATGCCCAAGCCCACCGGACGGTGCTTGAAATTGGAGTTGCGCGCCTTGTTGACCGAGTAGTAGTTGAGGTCGATCACGTTGTCGAGCATGCGCATGGCGGTGCCGACGGTGCGCCGCAACTTCTCGAGATCGAGCTTGCCGGTCGCGGCGTCGAGATGCACCGGCATGTTGACCGAGCCCAGATTGCACACCGCAATCTCATCTTCGTTCGTATTCAGCGTGATCTCGGTGCATAGGTTGGAGCTGTGCACGACGCCGACATGGCCCTGCGGCGAACGGATGTTGCACGGATCCTTGAACGTGATCCACGGGTGCCCGGTCTCGAACAGCATGGTCAGCATCTTGCGCCACAGCTGCGCCGCCGGGATTTTCTTGAACAGCTTCAGCTCGCCTTTCGCGGCCTTCGCTTCGTAGCCGAGAAAAGCGGTCTCGAAGGCCTTGCCGAATTTGTCGTGCAGGTCGAGCACGTCGGAGGGCGAGAACAGCGTCCACTCGCCGTTTTCCATCACGCGCTTCATGAAGAGATCCGGGACCCAGTTGGCGGTGTTCATGTCGTGGGTGCGGCGGCGGTCGTCGCCGGTGTTCTTCCTCAACTCGAGGAATTCCTCGATGTCCAGGTGCCAGGTTTCGAGGTACGAGCACACGGCGCCCTTCCTCTTCCCGCCCTGGTTGACCGCGACTGCGGTATCGTTGACGACTTTGAGGAACGGCACCACGCCCTGCGACTTGCCGTTGGTGCCCTTGATATGGGCGCCGAGCGCACGCACCGGCGTCCAGTCGTTGCCGATGCCGCCCGCGTACTTCTGCAGCATCGCGTTTTCCTTGATCGCCTCGTAAATGCCGTCGAGATCGTCCGCCACCGTGGTCAGATAGCAGCTGGCGAGCTGGGAGCGGCGCGTCGCGGCGTTGAACAGCGTCGGCGTCGAACTCATGAAATCGAACGACGACAACACGTTATAGAACTCGATCGCGCGCGCTTCGCGCTGGTCTTCGGATTCGTTGAGCGCCAGCCCCATCGCGACGCGCATGAAGAACGTCTGCGGCAGCTCGATGCGGCTCCCGCGCACGTGCAGGAAGTAGCGGTCGTAAAGGATCTGCAGTCCGAGATAACCGAACTTGAGGTCGCGTTTGGCATCGAGCGCGGCGCCGAGGCTTTTCAGATCGTAATTCGCGATACGCTCGTCGAGCAACTCGGCCTCGACGCCCTTCCTGATCAGCTGCGGGAACACTTCCGCATAGCGCGCCTTCATCTCCGCCTGCATCACTTCTTCGCCGATGGTCTCGAGGCGCAGCGTATGCAGCAGCAGGCGCGCGGTGACGTAGCTGTAAGCCGGGTCCTTCTCGATCAGCGCGCGCGCCGACAGGATCAACGATTTGCGCACGCCGTCGAGCGGCACGCCTTCGTACAGGTCTTTCAACGTGCCGTTCAGGATCAACGCGGGGTCGACCGCGCGACCGAGGCCTTCGCACGCATCCTGCACCAGCGTCGTGAGTCTGGCCATGTCGAGCGGACGCGACTTGCCTTTCTCGGTGATGTTGATCACCAGCTGCGTGGCCGCGTCGTGCGCCTGCGTTTCACGCTGCTTGGCGCGCTCCTGCGCGCGCTGCTCGCGATACAGCACATAGGCGCGCGCGACCTCGTGCTCGCCCGAACGCATCAACGCGAGTTCGACCTGGTCCTGGATATCCTCGATATGAAACGTGCCGCCGTTGGGCTGACGCCGCAACAGCGCGCCGACCACGGCGTCGGTGAGCTTGGCAACGAGCTCGCGCACGC
Source organism: Betaproteobacteria bacterium (assembly GCA_023266235.1). Lineage (GTDB taxonomy): Bacteria > Pseudomonadota > Gammaproteobacteria > Burkholderiales > SG8-41 > PALSA-1004. The sequence goes on along the minus strand of JAHFRL010000011.1, from coordinate 47,740 downwards.
GCGCCGAGGCCGCGCCCTGGCCGCCGTTGACGGCGATGAACGCCTTGGTCATCGCGATCGTAATCTTGGATGGCTCGAACCCGACCACTGCCCCGTTGCGGCGGATGATTTTGTATTCGCTGTAGCGGGATGGCGCCACTTCGGGCGTCTCTTCGCTGGTGAATTTCGCTGCGAGCACAGCGCTCGATGTATCGGTGGCGAGCTGCATGGATGGCCTCTCCTTAGTCCTTCATTTCGTTATATTTTTCTGTCGTGCGGCTGGTCGCCAAGCGGCAACGCCAGAACCACTATATCTTGTGTTCAAATTGGGGGTTCAAACTAATTCTAGTGGTTCGATTTGGAGAGTGCAATAGTTTTTTCAAACTTTTTTGCCCCCTCGGAATTAGGTGCGAAAACGCGCGGATTTACTTGTTGCAACAGGGAAAAAACTGCTTAAAAAATACACAGCAAAAGCCACGGAAGTGGCGTCAAATCGAGCTTTGGCCTTTACTGTGTTGCGCCGCAATAAGACGGTGCCAGAAGAAAAATCTTGAACCGCCAAGGACGCGCAGGAAAGTCCAAAAATCGTAAAAACCCGGCGCTGCATCGCCAGCCCGTCCGGCACGGCAGGACCAAGATATTTATGCGGGGTCTTTTCGATTTTCCCTGGCGTTCTTCGCGTCCTTTGCGGTTAAGGATCCGTTAGCAGTTCCCGGTAGCGCGCCCAGTCGAAGCACGGCCCGGGATCGGTCTTGCGCCCGGGCGCGATGTCGGAGTGGCCGACGATGTCAGCGATCGGATACTTCGCCTGGAGCGCGCGCGTGAGCTCGGCGAGCCGCTTGTACTGCGCGTCTTCGAACGGCTGATCGTCGCAGCCCTCGAGTTCGATGCCGAGCGAGAAATCGTTGCAGCGGCTGCGGCCGCGCCAGACCGATTCGCCGGCGTGCCACGCGCGCCTGCCGCACGGCACGAACTGGATCAGTTCGCCGCCGCGCCGGATCAGGAAATGTGCCGACACCTCGCGGCCCGCAATCTCGCGATAATACGGATGCCCGTTGGGATCGAGCCGATTGGTGAAGAGCTCGATGACGCCCGGGCCGCCGAATTCACCCGGCGGCAGGCTGATGTTATGGATTACCAGCAGCTCGATCGCGCCGCCTTCAGGGCGCGCGTCGCAGTTGGGCGACGGCACGCAGCGCACGCCCTGCAGCAATCCGTCGGGATCGATTTGCATCTACGCGTCGGCGCCCCGGGCAGGGCGTAAGGCGTCAGGGGTGACAAACCAAGGCCATGCGGAGAATACCGCCTCCCGCCTCCCGCCTCCCGCCTCTCTCGTCAATTGATTCCCAGCCGTTCCATCCGGTAACGCAAGGCCCGGAACGTAATCCCCAGCAACTTCGCGGCCGCCGTGCGATTGTAGCGGGTCTTCTCGAGCGCCTGCAGGATCGCTCCTTTTTCGACGCGGTCGAGATGCTCCTGCAGCGGCAGGCCGGAAATATCGCCGGTCGCGATCTCACCCGTCGCGGGCAGCGTGAGCTGCAGGTCTTGTTTTTCAATCTGCTCGCCCGAACACAGCGCGATGGCGCGCTCCAGGATATTCTCGAGCTCGCGCACATTGCCCGGAAATTGGTACTCCTGCAGCGCCGTGAGCGCCGCCGGTGACAGGTTCGGCACCTTTCCGGCGCCATCGTCCGCCGCGCTCTTGCGCAGGATCTCGCGCGCCAGGACCGGAATATCCCCGCGCATCTCGCGCAACGCCGGCATCCTGAGCTCGATCACGTTGAGCCGGTAATACAGGTCCTGGCGGAACTTGCCGTCCTTGACCGCGTCGGCGAGATGGTGGTGCGTCGCGCTGATGATGCGCACGTCAACGTTTTCCTCGCCGGTTGAGCCGACCTTGCGCACTTTTTTCTCCTGGATCGCGCGCAGGAGCTTCACTTGCATCTGGATCGGCAAATCGGCTACCTCGTCCAGGAACAGCGTGCCGCCGTTGGCCGCCTGGAAAAAACCCGCCTTGTCCTGCTCGGCGCCGGTAAACGCGCCCTTCTTGTAGCCGAAGAACTCACTTTCCATCAGGTTCTCCGGGATCGCGCCGCAATTGACCGGCACGAAGGGCGCTTCGTGGCGCGGGCCCTTGAGGTGCATCAGCCGCGCCGCGAGTTCCTTGCCGCTGCCGGATTCGCCGCTGATGTGGATCGGCGCCTGACTGCGCGCGAGCTTGTCGATCATCTGCCGCGTCTGCTGCATCAAGGCCGAATCGCCGAGCAACACCGGAAAATCGCCGGCATCGGCTTCCTTGTCGCCGGGCTTGCGTTGCTGGTTGGGGCGCGGCAGATTCAACGCCGAGCGCACCAGCGCGCGCAGCTGGTTGAGCGATACCGGCTTGGCCAGATAGTCGAACGCGCCGGCTTTCAATGCCGCGACCGCGTTCTCGGCACTGCCATGCGCGGTGATCACCGCGACCGGCGTGGCTGTGTAGTGTTTGCTCACGTGCTCGAGCAGCTTCAACCCGTCGCCGTCAGGCAGCCGCATATCGGTCAGGCACAGATCATAGCCGCGCTTCTGCATCAGCTGCACCGCCTCGAACTCGTTCGCGGCACAGTCGGTATCGAGCCCCATGCGCTGCAGCGTGAGGCTCAGCAGCTCGCGGATGTCGGCTTCGTCATCGACGATCAGGACCCTGCTTTTTTGCATCAGAGGCTCCCCGCTCCCCGGCACAGGATAGTGAACTGCGTCCCCGTGCGCGTTTCGACATAATCGAGCGTCGCGTCGTTAGCCTCGCACACCCCGCGCGCAATATACAGCCCGAGGCCGGTACCGCTGCTGACGGTTGTGAAGAAAGGCTCAAACAACTGGTTACGCAGCGCCGGCGGCACGCCCAGGCCGTCATCCACCACGTCCAATTTTACAATATTCCCGTTGCTGATCACGCTCACCGCGATACGGATGCTCGCGTCCTCACGACGGCAATGGCGCAGCGCGTTGCGGCACAGATTCCACATCACCTGATCGAGGTGGCTGTGGTCGAACGACACCTCGGGATCAGCGCTGAGCTCGAGGCCGATGATAGTCTGCGCCACCTTTTCGATCTGGCAGAACTGCTCGGCGAACGTCCGCAGGTAAACGCCGAGCTTGAACACCTCGCGGTGGGCGCGCTCGCCGCGATTCAGCTTCAATACGTCATTCACCATGCGGTCGAGGCGCCTGGCGTTGTCGTGAATGATGGTGAGCAGTCGCGCCACGGTATCGTTAAGCACCGGCTCTTCCTGCAATAGTTCGGTGGCGTGGCTGATCGCCGACAACGGATTCCTGATCTCGTGCGCGATGTTGGCGGTGAGGCGACCGAGCGCGACCAGCTTCATCTGGCGCGCCTGCGCCTGCACCCGCGACAGATCCTCGAGAAAAATCACCGCGCCGACTTTGCGGCTGCGGCCAACCGGCACGAAACGCGCGCTCACTTTGTTGTTGAGCACCACCGTGCTCATCGGACCGAAGCCGGTGGCCGGATTCTTGTGCCATTCCTCGAACCGCTGCGCGAGTGCCGGCGCATATCCCTTCAGATTCAGCTCGCGGCGCAGCGGGCCCAGCATCTCCTCGGCGCGCGCGTTGTGTTGGCGGATCACGCCGTGCTCGTCGACGACCAGGACGCCGTCTTGCATGTCCTGGATCACGTGCTGGCTCACTTCCGCCATGCTGGCGAGGTCGATTTCGCGCTGCGCGGCAAGTTGCTCGGTCGCCACCAGATATTTGGCGAGGGTGTGCGCGACCCACGCGGTGGTGAAATAGCCGATGCTGAGCAGCCCGGCCTGCACGTACTGCGTGGTGACGCCGAAATGGAACAACACCTGCACCGTGTGCTCGAGCAGCACCGCGATGCTGGCGAGCGCGGCGTAGAACAGCGTCCAGCGCCCACGGCTGATCAGGCCGGCGGCGGCAAGCCCCGACAGCAGCAGCAGACCGAGTCCGCTCGAAATGCCGCCGCTCGCGAACATCAGCACCACGATGAACACGATGTCGGCACCGACCTGCAACGACAACTGCAGGTGAAAATGCCAGCGCCAGGCAATCGCCAGGAAGCAGAGCACGCTGAACATCACGTAGCCGGCGCTCACGTAAACGAACAGCTCGAAATCCAGCGAGCCGAACGACAGCGTGTTGCCGAACACCGCGGTTACGGCAAGCAACAGCAGCGCGACGATGAAGCGGTAGCCGTTGAAGAAATAGAGCGAGCGCCAATATGAGTCCGGCGGCCCGTTCGGCGGCGCCGGCAGGTTCAGCGCGAGTCGCAAAGGTGGCAGGATGGAGGCCATGGACGGGAGCGGGCTGAATTACGGTCAGCGGTGCAGGCGCAAATGTTCTTCGCTGCAGAAAAACCTGCCGCTGCTCGCATGGCTTTCGCTGCGCGGCAGGTGCACGCCGCAATGCGCGCAGCGCACCATGTCTTCGGCAACGCCGGCGGGCGGCGGCTCTTTGCGCGTCATCGACTTGCGGTACCATTTTAGTACCCGCCAGGCGAGAATAATCCCCAGCACGAGGAAAATCAATTTACCCAAGGCCTGACCCTGAAATTTAGACGCCCGCAAACACGTTAATGTGCGCCATGCGCCTCCGCACGTCGAGGCAGCGCGTCACCTGCCAAAAGTGAATTTGTGCTCACCCTGTCGTCGCGCGCGACGCTTCGGCATCGATCATCAACGCCTCGAGGAAACGCGACACCAGATTGTATCCCGCGATGGTCGCCGTAAGCTCGACCAGCTCGCGCGGGCTGAAATGCGGCCGCAGCGCATCGAACACGCCGTTCGCGACGTGGATTTGCCGCGTCATCGCATCGGAGTATGCGAGCACCGCGCACTCGGCATCGCTGTAGAGCTTTGACTCCTGCCAATTGTCGAGCGCGTCGATCTGCGCCTGCGTAATGCCCTCTTTGCGCGCGAACGGTACGTGCGCGCGGTATTCGTACTGGGCGTCGTTGATTACCGCGACGCGCAGGGTTGCCAGCTCGCGGTAGCGCCCGGCAAGTTTGGATTGCTGGCGGATCGCGGTGAACAGATGCAGCCAGCCGGCGGCCACCGGCGGACTGTGGAGCAGCATCTTGTAAAGGTTGAGCATCCGGCCGCCGCGCTCGGCGCGGATCTGGTCCGCCAGTGCCTTGATTTCGGTGCTGCCGGATTCGTCAGCGTAGGGTACGCGTGCCATTGCAGGTCCTCGTTGGTTAACCGTGGGAATTATATGCCGCGCAAGGCCGGCTTGGCTGCGCTGGCGCCCAGCGCGGCGGCGGGATAAGGGTGGTCGGGGTGACTGGATTCGAACCAGCGACTCCTGCGTCCCGAACGCAGTACTCTACCAGGCTGAGCTACACCCCGATTTGCGGTGCTCCATGAACTACTAGGGGCACGCGTTGGCGTGCCCCGTCAATAGTCGCGTGTCACTGCAAAGTGCGCCAATTGTAGCAAAGAATCACGCGGTTTTGAATTTGGCAGAACCGCCAGGGCGGCGCTCGCGGTGCGCGCTTCGGCCTCGGCCTGGCGCCGCGTGTAATCGAGCGCGCCGGTGCGGTGAATTGCCGCGATCACCAGCTCCAATTCGTCGAGGCCGCCTTTTTCGATCGCATTCCTGATCAGTGCCGCCTCATCGGCACTGCCGTGTTGGATCGCGTAAATCAGCGGCAGCGTCGGCTTGCCTTCCGCGAGGTCGTCGCCGACGTTCTTGCCGGTCGCGGCATGATCGCCGGAGTAATCGAGCACGTCGTCGACCAGCTGGAACGCAGTGCCGAGGTGCATGCCGTAGCTCGCCAGCGCCTGCTCCTGCCCAAGCGTGGCGCCGCCGAGGATCGCGCCGAGCCGGGTCGCCGCCTCGAAGAGCTTGGCGGTCTTGTAACGGATGACCTGCAAATAAGCGTGTTCGCCGATATCCGGGTTGTGGCAATTCATCAGTTGCAGCACTTCGCCCTCGGCAATCACGTTGGTCGCTTCCGCCAGCACCTGCATCACGTGCATGCTTTCGACCTCGACCATCATCTGGAACGCGCGCGAATAGACGAAATCGCCGACCAGCACGCTTGCCGCGTTGCCAAACAGCGCGTTGGCGGTCGGACGGCCGCGCCGCAATGCCGACGCATCGACCACGTCGTCATGCAGCAGCGTCGCGGTATGGATGAACTCGACCACCGCCGCGAGCTGGTGATGATGGGTGCCCTGGTAGCCGAACGCGCCGGCGGAAAGTATCACCAGCGCCGGGCGCAGCCGTTTGCCGCCGCTGCCGACGATATACTCGGCGACCCGGCGCACCAGCGCGACCTCGGAGGTAAGCCGGCTGCGGATCACGGTGTCGACGGCGCGCATGTCGGCGGCGATAAAGTCGCGAATGACGGGAACGGTCATCGGGTCTCAGTGAAGAATTGGCGCCGCGCGGCGGTCGCGGCGATACTGGCAAGTGCCTCATTTTACTATGCTTTGACTGGAAAATTGCGCTTAGGGTATAATGCGCGCCTTTCCGTATCCGGCAAGCCAGGCGGGTAAAAGGGTCCAACATGTATGCGGTCATCACAACCGGCGGCAAGCAGTACCGTGTTGCTGCGGGCGAAAAACTCAAGATCGAACAGATCGCAGCCGATATCGGCAGCGAAATCGTGCTCGACCAGGTGTTGATGGTTGCCGACGGCGAGAAAGTCGCGCTCGGCGCGCCGCTCCTCGCCGGCGCGTCGGTCAAGGCCAAGGTTGTGGCCCAGGGCCGCGGCGACAAGGTGCGGATTTTCAAGCTGCGCCGCCGCAAGCACTATCGCAAATCGCAGGGACACCGGCAGAACTACACCGAGATCGAGATTCTCGGCATTGCAGGTTAAGGAGCAGGTGAAATGGCACATAAAAAAGCCGGCGGCAGTTCACGCAATGGCCGCGACTCAAACGCGAAGCGGCTCGGCGTCAAGGCGTTCGGCGGCGAGCTGATCGAAGCCGGCAGCATCATCGTGCGCCAGCGCGGCACCCGGATGCATCCCGGCGTCAACGTCGGCATCGGCAAAGACCACACGCTGTTCGCCAGGGTCACGGGCAAGGTCGAGTTCGCGGTCAAGGGACCAGACAAGAAGCCAACAGTCAACATCCTTCCTGCGTAAACACGGCTCTTTCGCAATCGAGAAGCCCTGCCATAGCGCAGGGCTTTTTTATTTGCAGCCACAGGTGAACACAGATAAACGCCGACGTAATGAGTGATTGGGTGATTGAGTAACTGAGTGATTGAGTGCCCAATAACTGAATCACCTAATCGCTTAATCACTGGTTGTTACCTGCGTTTATCGGCAGTTCCATCATGAAGTTTATTGACGAAACCATCATCGAGACCCACGCCGGCAAGGGCGGCGACGGCTCGGCCAGCTTTAGGCGCGAGAAATTCGTGCCGCGCGGCGGGCCTGACGGCGGTGACGGCGGGCGCGGCGGCAGCATCTTTGCCGTCGCCGACCGCAACATCAACACGCTGGTCGACTACCGCTTCGAGCGCATCCACCGCGCCAGGAACGGCGAACCGGGGCGCGGCTCGGATTGCAACGGCAGAGCGGCCGACGACATCGTGCTGCGCGTGCCGGTCGGCACCGTGGTGAGCGACCTCGACAGCGGTGAAGTCATTGCCGACCTCGCCGCGCACGAGCAGACAGCGCTGTTGGCCAAAGGCGGCGATGGCGGGCGGGGCAACCTCAATTTCAAATCGAGCACCAACCGGGCGCCGCGCCAGTTCACGCGCGGCATGCCGGGCGAGTCGCGCAAGCTCAAGCTCGAGCTCAAGGTGCTGGCCGACGTGGGACTCCTCGGCATGCCGAACGCCGGCAAGTCGACCTTCATTCGCGCGGTGTCCGCAGCGAAGCCGAAAGTCGCCGACTATCCGTTCACCACGCTGCATCCCAATCTCGGGATGGTGCGCGTCGATGACAACCGCAGCTTCGTGATCGCCGATATCCCGGGCCTGATCGAGGGCGCCGCGGAAGGCGCCGGCCTCGGCCACCAGTTCTTGCGCCATCTCGCGCGCACGCGCCTGCTGCTGCACTTGGTCGATATCGCGCCGTTCGACGTCGATGCCGAGCCGCTCGCGGAGGCGCGCGCCATCGTCAACGAGCTGAAAAAATATGACGACGACCTGTTCCGCAAGCCGCGCTGGCTGGTGCTGAACAAGGCCGATCTGCTCGCGCCCGGGGAGCGCGCCGGGCGGGCGCAACGGTTCATCGCGGATTTTGGCTGGACCGATAAAAGCTTTATCATCTCGGCGCTGACTGGCGAAGGCTGCAAGGAACTCACCTACGCCATCATGGAGTATCTGGACGAGAACAAAGCAGCGTTCACCGCCAAGGACGCGAAGGACGTCAGGGATAATCCGGGTCAGGGACAATGACTGTTATGTTCTACTTCGCGTCATTAGCTTGCTTTGCGGTTAAAGATTTTTTATGCGTTCGGAACTAGCCAAAGCCAAGCGCCTGGTTGTCAAGGTCGGCAGCGGCCTCGTCACCAACCGGGGGCAGGGGCTCGATCACGCCGCGCTCGCGCGCTGGGTGAGCCAGATCGCCGAATTGCGCAAGCTCGGGCGCGAAGTGGTGCTGGTCTCCAGCGGCGCGATCGCCGAGGGCATGCAGCGCCTCGGCTGGAAACGGCGCCCGAGCGCGATTTACGAGCTGCAGGCCGCGGCAGCGGTCGGCCAGATGGGCCTGATCGAGGCGTACGAATCGCATTTTCGCGAGCACGCGCTGCTCACTTCGCAAATCCTGCTCACGCACGAAGACATGGCGGACCGCAAGCGTTATCTCAATGCGCGCTCGACGCTGCGCACGCTGCTCGACCTCGGCGTAGTCCCGATCATCAACGAGAACGACACGGTAGCGACCGACGAGATCCGCCTCGGCGACAACGACACGCTCGGCGCGCTGGTGACCAACCTGGTCGAGGCCGACGCGCTCGTGATCCTCACCGATCAGGCCGGGCTTTATTCCGCCGACCCGCGCAAGAACGCCACGGCAAAGCTGATTGAGGAAGCGCGAGCCGGCGACCCCGGGCTCGAAAAAATCGCCGGCGGCGCCGGCAGCCGGATCGGACTCGGCGGCATGCTGACCAAGGTGCTGGCGGCGAAGCGCGCAGCGCGCAGCGGAGCCCATACCGTGATCGCGTCGGGTCACGAGAAAGACGTGCTGGTGCGGCTCGCGCGCGGCGAAAAAATCGGCACCCTGCTCAAAGCCGCAACCCAGACGCTCGTGGCGCGCAAGCAGTGGCTCGCCGACCATCTGCAGCTACGCGGCCGTTTGATGCTGGATGCCGGCGCGGTCAAGGCGCTGCGCGAGCAGCGCAAAAGCCTGCTGCCGATCGGCGTCTTTGAGGTGACGGGTGAATTCGAGCGCGGCGAAGTCGTCGGCTGCTGCGATGAGAACGGAGCCGAGATCGCGCGCGGGCTGGTCAATTACAGCGCCGCCGAGACGCGCCGCATCCTGAAAACACCGTCGAGCGAGATCGAAGCCAGGCTCGGTTACGTCGACGAGCCCGAGTTGATACATCGAGACAATCTGGTGCTGCTCTAGCGGGCGGCCATGACCGCTCAAGCCCCGCGTGACTAAACCGGTCTGTCCGCTCTTGCGTTAACAGGTGCGCGACGCTTATCCTATGCGCTCGTCACGGCGGCCAGCCGCCCGCGGCTGCGGTCCATTTCAACATTCGGGGGGAATAGAACATGGCTATACACTCTGCTCGTGGTGTCCGCTTCCTCCTTTCCGCCGGCACACTGGCGGCCAGCCTGACGCTCTGCGCGACGGCGAGCGCCATCGACCTCATCACCGCCGACGAAGCCAAACTACCGGCCGCGCCCAAGATGAGCACCCGTGGCGGCATCACCCGCGGCCCGAGCATCAAGGTGGTGAGTCCTAACCCCGACGGTGAAGTCAAGGCGCCGTTCACCATGAAAGTCGATTTCCAGCCGCATGGCGGCTCGAAAATCGACGCCTCCTCGGTCAAAGTCACCTACCTCAGGAAGCCGGCGGTCGATCTCACGCCGCGCCTGAAAGCGGCGATTTCCGAAACGGGCATCAGTCTGGCCGATGCCAGGGTTCCGGTCGGCACCCACGACCTCAAAATCGATGTCACCGACGCCGACGGCCGCACCAAATCCGAAATCGTCAGCTTTACCGTGAAGTAATGTCGGGGGGACTCTCCGCCGCGCCCGGCGCGGCGGCGGTTAGAGCACGCCCTTGAGACCCGCGACGGCCGCCACGATGGCGCTCGCGACCGGCATCAGGTTGTTGACCAGCCCCTGAATCGTATCCACCTGTTTCTTGAGTTGCGGACCGTGGGCGATCGCTTTGCCGGTCACGAACGCCAGCACTTTCGCCAGCCGCAACGTCACCGCGCCGGCATGGTTGCTCCCGCCGGCGCGCACCTGCAGCGCGCTGCTGATCAGCACGCCGGTCAGATAGGCGAACGCGACGCTGGCGATATACTCTATGGTTTCCCGCCACTCGCGCAGGTTCTCCGGCAGCAACGCGGTCTTCTCGTGGATGCTGGTCACGTACGACATGCCGAACACCGCGGTGGCCCCGATTGCCACCGCAATCGTGATTTGGATCCACGGCGTGATGCGGTGGCGCAATGTCAGCCACAACGCGATCGGCAGCGGGATTGCGATCGATACCAGCCGCAATGCAAGCGTGGGCAGGTCGTACCTGAAAACAACCAGCCAGTGCGCCAGCAACAGCAACGCGACCGTCAGCACGGACGCCGACGCCACGCGTGGCCACGAATGCGGCGGCAATTCGATCCCCGCCTCGGCGACCGCCACCACGGCCTCGCCCACGCCTTTGGCCAAGGCCCCGAACGTCTCCTGCAGCGTTTGTTTGATCCCCGCGATTTCGTCTTCCAGCGCCTTCAGCCGCGCGTCAACGGCGGCGGCGGGCGCCTTGCTGCCTGGCGCGTCGCCTCCCGGCGCTGAACTGTCTGCCTGAAACTTGATCTCGACCGCGCGAATACGGTCTATCACCGGCCACAAAAACGACAGATCGCGTTCGCGCGTTCCCGGCGTATCCGCACCCTGTTGCGTGCCGCCACTGGTTTTTACCTGGTCGTCCATCGACTCCCCCGCCATTGCGCCACCCTTCACGGCCGCGACTCGAACTTATCCGCGCCGAGGTCGCCATTGTAAGCCTGCGGCACGGTCCCGGCGTAAGATCGCATGCCCGCAACGGGTGAATCAAGCGGCGGATTACCGCCGGCAGCACAAGGCGCGGCAACCGCTATAGTTACACGCTGCAATGCGATCAGCCCAAGCTCGCGAGCAGCGGCGAGTTTGTGTTCGGCGCCATCAACCACCAGGGCCGCATGCATACCGAGATCAACGATCCCGCCATGGGCAAAATGCAGATCGCGCAACAGTTCAGCGCGCGCCGCGTCGGCGACTGCAAATAGATTCCCCGCTCAGCTTGTGCCGGTGCCGAAGCGGGGTGGAACGCCATATTTGAAGCGATTGACGGCGTCCCGGGACGATTTGATCAGTGTTCTGTCGGGACAGAAATAATCCGCGTACAGCACGGCGTGCTGGCGGTTGATATCCTTGTACTCGATCCGGCGCCACTCGCTCAAGCGCGCTTTTGACCAGGTTCCGTCGCGGCCGCCGAACGCATAATACTTCTGTTCGCGCGTTTCGCACCGGATGCCTTCATAAGAAACGTTGTCGGCGCCGCTTGAACTCCTGACCACCAATGTGTAGCGCACGGCCCCGTCGCTGCCGATGGAAATTGACCCTGGGTCGATGTAAAAACGGCTGCTGCTTGCGGCACTGGGCTCGAACTGGAGCAGGTTTTCCGGCTTGGGAAACGGCGGCAGCTTGAGCTCAAGCTCGATCCACGGTTTCTTACTCCCGGCTTCCTCCTCCTGGTCGGGGCGCGGCTGCGCGGCGGTCGAGGCTGGCAGCAACATGCAGCACGCGAGCAGCAAAATCCGCTCAACCACGATACATGTGCTCGCGCGTAAGCGGCGTTGACAGCGCGCCGTTCGGCAGCGGCCGGCCAGCCAGCACCTGATTGACCGAAACCCAGCCGCGCTGGAACGCGAGCGCGTAGCCGGCCATGTAAATGCGCCAGATGCGATATCTCTTCTCGCCGACGAGCGCCCGCGCCTCGTCCTTGTGCGCATCGAGCCGCTCGACCCAATGCCACAGCGTCTTCGCGTAGTGCGGGCGCAGGCATTCGACGTCGAGACACTCGAGGTTCTTGCTCGCCATCAATTCGATCTCCTTCGACAAGTGCGGGATTTCACCGCCGGGAAACACGTAGCGCTCGATGAAATCGGCGACATCAGGGCTCAAGCCCCCCGAATAGAGGCCAGCCGACGTCAGGCCGTGGTTCATGAGCAGACCGCCGGGCTTGAGCAAGCGGTGGATCTTGGCGAAATAGTCCGGCAGCCGCTTCTTGCCGACGTGCTCGAACATGCCGACGCTCGCAATCTTGTCGAACGGCGCGGCCTCGGGAACGTCGCGGTAATCGAGCAGTCGCACTTCGCAGCGGTCGGCGAGGTTGCGCGCCCCGATCTGCTCCTGCACGTAGGCATGCTGCTGCTCGCTCAGGGTGATGCCGGTCGCGTGCGCGCCATATTGCTCCGCGGCGCGGAAGATGAGCGCACCCCAGCCGCAGCCGATGTCGAGGAAGCGCTCGCCGGGCTGCAGGTTGAGTTTGCGGCAGATGTGGTCTATTTTCTGCTGCTGCGCGAGATCGAGGCAGTCGTCGGGTCGGCGAAAATAGGCGCACGAATAGACGCGCTGCCGGTCCAGCCAGAGCGCGAAGAAATCGTTGGAAACGTCATAGTGCTGGCTGATTGCGCGCCGGTCGAACAGCCGTGTGTGCCACCACCACTTCCAGTCATCGCTGTCGCGCTTTTTGAACTGGATTTGCTGCGGGCCGCACAGTGTTTCGGCAAACTCCGCCAGATCGTGGCTGTCGCAATCGAGGTCGATGTCGCCCTCGACGTAAGCGCGGGCGATCTTGCCCAGGCCGGGTCTGGCCAGCGCCTTGAGTGCTGCCGGCCGGCGCAACGCCATCTTCACCTTGGGAAAGTCGCCCAGGCTGACGCGCTTGCCGTCCCAGAACTCGACGCTCACCGGCACGCCAAGCGTGTGCAGGCGCTGCTCGAAAAGGTTGAGAATGTGACCTTGCAGCATCGCAGTCTCCTCGCTCTGATGCGGTTGCGGACGCGCCGCGAGAGGCAGCCGGCTGAGGGCGATTCTACATCCGCACAGCGCCTTCCCTGCGGTAGGGGTGGTGGCGCCCCCGCAGCGCGCTACAGCCGCAAATCTTGCATCAACGCTGTTCTTACCGCTTGCGCTACATCAATATTAACACCGTAAGCCGGGTGATCGACCCCAATCCCAAGGTTGGCGCCGTCAGCAAGCGCTCGCTTCATCGCCGGCGTCAAGTCGAAACGCAGAAAGTGCACCGCCGAGGTTTTTTCGTCGTTTTCACGCTCGAGGTCCTCATCGGCGACCGCATAAACGCGCTCGCCGCCCGCGACCTGCACCCACACCCGGTCCTCGACGCCCTTTAACGCCGCCAGCATGCGGTGCCGCTCGTCGACGTCGGGATACTCGATCAGCATCGTCGCCTTCCAGTTGCTGCCGTCCGGGATCAGCGGATTGTAGACAGCGAGCTCGTCGCGGATGCCCTCGGCTTCGAAAATGCGCTCGATGCGCAGCATTTCCTGGATCTGGTAGCGCACGGTCAGTTCGTCCTCAAAGATCAACGTCACGTGGTCGCCGAGCGGCACGGTGCGCTGTTTCTTGTGCGCCATGACCTTGGCGCGGAAATCGTTGCGCGCCTTGGCGTAAGCTTCGAGCGTCAGCAGGCTGTCGTGGGTGATGGGTGGCATGATTAATTCAGTGAAAAATGAAAAGCAAACCCCGCGCGTCCAACACGTTTCACGGCGCGTAGCGCATCACGTTTCACGTTTTACTTACAACCCATAGGCAATACGAATCAATGTCAGCGGATGTTCCTTCTGCGCGCGCGTCTCGCCCATGCCCTGCTGGATATGACGCCCGGCGATCGGGCAATCCGAGCTGATGTAATCCGGATCGGTCGCCGCCATCTGCTTGAACACCGGGCGGCCGATTTTCATCGACTGCTCGAAAAATTCGCTCTTCACGCCCCAGGTACCGTCGTGGCCCGAGCAGCGCTCGACGGTGTTGATCTCGGTGCCGGGCACCAGCTGCAGCAGCTCGCGCGTCTTCTGCCCCACGTTCTGCACCCGCGAGTGGCACGGAATGTGGTACGAAACCTTGCCGAGCGGCCGCTTGAAATCGATTTTCAGCAACGCGTCCTTGTTGCGCAGCACCAGGTATTCGAAGGGATCGAACATCGCCTCCTGCACCGCGTTCACGTCGGCGTCCTGCGGAAACATGAGGAGCAGCTCCTGCTTGAACATCAGCGTGCATGACGGAATCGCCGACATGATCGCGTAGCCATCGCGCGCGAGTTTTGCCAGCCGCGGGACATTGATCTCTTTCAGCCGCGCCACCGCCTCGAGATCGCCGAGCTCGAGTTTCGGCATGCCGCAGCACGCTTCCTTCCCGACGATGACCGCCGGGATCTCGTTGTGCGCGAGAATCTTCAGCAGGTCGTGGCCGATGCCCGGCTCGTTGTAATTCACGTAACAAGTCGAGAAAATCGCGACCTTGCCCGGCGTATTCTTGCCATCCCTGACTGTGAATGACGCATCCGGCTGCGCCGTCGAGCGGAACTTTGCGCCTGCGTAAGCGGGCAGCACCCGGTCCTTGTGCACCCCCAGCACTTTTCCCATCACCGCGCGCGCAACCGGCGCCCGGTTGGCCGCATTGACGAACCGCACCACCACCGGGATCGTCGCGAGCCTGCCGAGTGCGTCGGTCGACGACAGCAGCTTGTCGCGCAATGAGGTCCCGCCCTGCTTGAACTTGACCGCCTTGGCGCGCAGCATCAGGTGCGGGAAATCGACGTTCCACTGGTGCGGCGGCACGTACGGGCATTTAGTCATGTAGCACACGTCGCACAGGTAGCAGCGGTCGACCACCTCTTGGAAGCTCGCCCGGTCGACGCCGTCGAGTTCGCCGGTCTTGCCCTCGTCAATCAGGTCGAACAGACGCGGGAACGCCGTGCACAGACTGACGCAGCGCCGACAGCCATGACAGATCCCGAACACCCGCTGCAACTCGGCGAATACTTTTTCTGCGTCGTAGAAGTCCGGCGCCTGCCAGTCGAGCGCGTGCCGGGTCGGCGCTTCGAGACTGCCTTCGCGAACGGTCATGGTGCGGGAGAGGTGTGAGGGGAAAGGCGAAAGGCGGGCCGCTGCCGCATCAAACAAAAGAGGAGCGAGGTTTCCCGCCTCACTCCTCTCGCCTGTCGCCTCTCGCGATTAGTCGGTGAGCGCGTCGAGCGATTTCTGGAAGCGGTTGGCGTGCGAGCGCTCGGCTTTTGCCAGCGTCTCGAACCAGTCGGCGATTTCTTCGAAGCCTTCCTGGCGCGCGGCTTTCGCCATGCCCGGGTACATATCGGTGTACTCATGCGTCTCGCCGGCGATCGCGGCTTTCAGGTTGTCACGCGACTTGCCGATCGGCAGACCGGTGGCCGGGTCGCCGACCGCCTCGAGATACTCGAGATGGCCGTGCGCATGGCCGGTTTCGCCTTCGGCGGTGGAGCGGAACACCGCAGCGACGTCGTTCTGGCCCTCGACGTCGGCTTTCGCTGCAAAATACAAATAACGGCGATTCGCCTGCGATTCACCGGCAAATGCGTCTTTCAGATTACCTTCCGTTTTCGATCCCTTGAGTTGCATGGCATTCTCCTATTTTTCAGCTACTTGAGCAGCTAAGACTGGACCAGGGGAAAACCAGCCTGCAGGCAGCTTCATGCGGTGCAGCCTACCGTGCTGGGACAGGAATTAGACTAAATCTAATCTGTGAACTTAGTATAATCACCGTATTTCTGGATGTCAAACGCGCGGCAATCTTTTTAAAAATTCTATGCATTAAACCGCGCCGGGGTATTGACCTAGGTCAATCCGAAAGCACCGCGCGTCGCCTCAGCGTGCCAACTGCGCCTCGATCTCCGAAAACGTACGCGCGACTTCACTGGTCTGGATCGCGACGCCGAGCTGGCGCGCGATCTGGGTGGCCGAGAACAGGCCGCGCACCGTGTGCCGGCCATTGCGATCGACCTCGACCACCACCGCGTGCTGGCGGCCGGATTTCTTCAGGGTTGCCACGACGTGGCCGACTTTGGAGTTGCGCACCTCGTCCATGTTAAGCACTTCAAGCCGATGTTGCGGCGTCATGAGATCGCGCACCAGGATATCCTCGCGCCGGCAGCCACGCTCGGCGATCACCTGCAGCGGTTTCTCGCCTAGGATGTCGGTCGCGGTGATGATGCCGGCCACCTTGCGATTTTCGTCCACCACCAGCAGCAGGCGCACGCTGCGCTGGATCATGCGCCGGTCGGCCTCGTCGATGCCGTCGCCGGGGCGGATCAACACCGCGCTCACGTGTTTCAGGTCGGTCATCACGCTCTCAGCGGCAGCGTCGAAGCCAACGCGCTGCGGCAGATTCTGCGCGGGCTGGCAAAAACAGCTGCCCGGCTGCAACAGCGACGCGTTGAGTGCCGTATAGTTTCTCAGCATGTCCTCTCCTTCAAAGCTGCGCGTTGCATGCTCAGCCGGCGTGACCGGGTGGTCAGCGGAGGGTCCGCTTCAGGGTAAGCGCCCCGCCGTCAGCGGGCGCTGGCGACGTGGGCGTGGCGTTCCTGCGGGTTGCGATGCAGATACTTGGCGAGTTCATTCAGCGCCAGCTGATAGACGTCGCGTTTGAACTCGATCACCGATTCAAGCGGCACCCAGTAGTCATTCCAGCGCCAGGCATCGAATTCGGGCTTTTCGCTTGCGCGCAAGGACACGTCACAGTCGCGCCCGACCAAGCGCAGCAGGTACCAGATCTGCTTCTGGCCTTTGTAGTTGCCGCGCCATTCGCGGCGTATCCATTGCTCCGGCACTTCGTAGCGCAGCCAGTCGCGCGTGCGGCCGAGGATCTTGATGTGCTGCGGGCTAAGGCCTACCTCTTCCTGCAGCTCGCGGTACATCGCGCGCTCCGGGATTTCGCGCGGCTTGATGCCGCCCTGCGGAAATTGCCACGAATGCTCTTTTACGCGTTTGCCCCAGAAAACCTCGTTCTTCCAGTTGCAGAGGATGATGCCAACATTGGGGCGATAGCCGTCACGATCAATCATATGAATCACCCTAGCTTTGATCTAACTGGTTAGATTCTTTCACAAAATCGCCCGGAATGAAAGGTGCGGGGCTAGAGCAGAAGGCGCTCCCGGTCGTGCGGGTTCATGGCCGGGAGTTCCTGCACGAAACGCATGAATTCGAGCCCGTAGGTGCGTTCCAGCCCGGCGGCACGCGCCCGTAATTCCTGCCAGGTCGGCTGCCCGGGGCTCTGCCGCATAGCCAGCACCACGACGTTGCCGGGCTTGCCGGCGGGCAGGCACGCGACCCGGTGGTCGAACACCCCGGCGATACGCTCGACGCAGGTGGTGAAGTTGCGATCGCCGCCCCACAGATTGACGACCAGTATTCCCGCGCCACCGAGTGCACGCGCGCAGTCACGGTAAAAACCGGGGGTGGACAACGCCTCGACCTGCGATTCGGCGTCGTAACCATCGACCATAATGACATCGGCGGTGAGTTTGTCATTACTCACATAGATGGCGCCATCGCCGATCACCACCGCGAGCCGCTGATCGTCCGGCGGCACGTGGAAAAACTGGCGCGCCACCGCAACCACGCGCGGATTGACCTCGACCGCCACCGCGCGCGTCCGCGGCAGCCGGTGGTAGATAAATTTGGCGAGCGACCCGCCGCCCAGGCCCACCATCAACACCTGCCGCGGGTCGGGATGGAACAGCAGAAACGCCATCATGCTGCGGGTATACGAAATCTCGAGTTCATGCGGGCGCGCCACCCGCATCGCGCTCTGAATCGTGTCGCTGCCGATATGCAGCGAGCGCACGCCGAATTTCTCGCTGATGTAGACCGCTTCGCTGTCCTCCGCGGGATCGCGGAAGCGCCTGTTCTGGAAGAATTTCATGCGTGAGAGATTTTTCGGAATTACGCGATGGTTCGGTAGAATAAGGGCTTTTGCGGATTTCGAACAGTCATGCGCGTTTCGCAATTCTTTCTGTCTACGCTCAAGGAAGCGCCGGCCGAGGCCGAGCTGGCCAGCCACCGGCTGATGCTGCGCGCCGGCCTGATCCGGCGCCTCGGCAGCGGGCTCTACACCTGGATGCCGTTGGGCTTGCGCGTGCTGCGCAGGGTGGAAACCATCGTGCGCGAGGAAATGAACGCGAGCGGCGCGATCGAGCTCCTGATGCCGGCGGTGCAGCCGGCCGAGTTGTGGCAGGAGTCCGGCCGCTGGGACCAGTTCGGCCCGCAGATGCTCAAGATCAAGGACCGCCATGAACGCGACTTCTGCTTCGGCCCGACGCATGAGGAGGTGGTCACCGACATCGTGCGGCGCGATATCAGGAGCTACCGCCAGTTGCCGCTCAATTTCTACCAGATCCAGACCAAGTTCCGTGACGAGATCCGGCCGCGCTTCGGCGTGATGCGCGCGCGCGAATTCGTGATGAAGGACGCGTATTCGTTTCATGTCGATAAAGCGTGTCTGGGCAAGACCTACCAGGACATGTACGACGCTTACGCGCGCATCTTCACGCGCCTCGGCCTCAAATTCCGCGCCGTCGCCGCCGACCCCGGCGCGATCGGCGGCACCGGGTCGCATGAGTTCCACGTGCTTGCCGATTCGGGTGAGGACGCGATCGCGTTTTGCCCGGATTCGGACTACGCCGCCAACATCGAGCTCGCCGAAGCCGTCGCGCCGGCGATACCGCGCCGGGCACCGGCGATGGCGATGGCCAGGATTGCGACGCCCGGCGTGCGCACGATAGGCGATCTGTGCAAGGCCTTGGGCGTGCCGCCGGAAAGAACCGTGAAGACGCTGGTGTACCAGGGCGATGACGGGCTGGTGGCACTGCTGCTGCGCGGCGATCACTCCCTCAACGAAGCCAAAGCCTCCAAGCTGCGCCGGATCAAATCCCCGCTGGAGCCCGCGACTGAAGCGCAAGTGCGTGCAGCCTTTGGCGCCAGCTTCGGTTCGCTTGGCCCGATTCTCACCACCGCAACCGATGTACGCCGGCGTGCCGCGATCTCCATCAAAGCCGAACGCGCCAAGCTCACCATCGTGGCGGACCGTACGGTTGCCGCGATGAGCGATTTCGTCGCGGGCGCGAATGACGATGGCCACCATTTGACCGGCGTCAACTGGGGACGCGATCTGCCGGCGCCGGCACTGGTCGCCGATATTCGCAATGTCGTTGCCGGCGACGCGAGCCCCGACGGCAAGGGCGCGCTCGAGATTTGCCGCGGCGTCGAGGTCGGACACGTGTTTCAACTCGGCACCAAATATTCGGCAGCGATGAAAGCGACATTCCTCGACGAGGCCGGCAAAGAATGCCTGATGGAGATGGGCTGCTACGGCATCGGGGTATCGCGCATCGTCGCTGCGGCGATCGAGCAGAACAATGATGAGCGCGGCATTATCTGGCCGCTGCCGATAGCGCCGTTCGAACTCGCGATCGTGCCGATCGGCATGGGCAAGAGCGCCACCGTGCGCGAGACCGCGCAAAAACTCTACGCCGACCTGTCGGCCGCCGGCATCGATGTGCTGCTCGATGACCGTGACGAGCGGCCAGGCGTGATGTTCGCCGACATGGAGTTGATAGGCATACCGCACCGCATCGTGGTCGGCGAGCGCGGGCTCAAGCAGGGCCAGATCGAATACCAGGCACGGCGCGACAAAGCCGCGCAGCCGATTGCGCTCGCCGACGTTGTCGTGGCGGTGAAATCCCGCGTATGCGCAAGCTGATTCTCGCCGCATGCTGCGCCGCGCTGCCGATGGTCGCGTGGGGCGGCGCTCAGAAATACGAACCGCTGTCGGCAAGCGTGCAAAGCCGGATGCATTCGACGATCAGCGACCAGGCAACGCCGTTTCTCGCCTTCGACACCGTGGACGATGCTCGCGCCTGGCTCGATTCGATGTCGAAAAAGCTCGCGCGCCGCATGCCCGACCGGCGCAGCCGCGAAGAATTTCTGGTCACGGTGCATTACGAGGCGAAGCGCGCCGGGCTCGACCCGCAACTCGTGCTGGGCTTGATCCAGGTTGAGAGCAATTTCCGCAAATACGCAATTTCCAGCGCCGGCGCACGCGGCTACATGCAGGTGATGCCGTTCTGGGTCAAGCTGATCGGCACCAGGGACCACAACCTGTTCCACCTGCGCACCAACCTGCGCTACGGCTGCGTCATCCTGAAGCACTATCTCGAAATCGAGAAGGGCGACCTGTTCCGCGCGCTCGGCCGTTACAACGGCAGCCTCGGCCAGGCCGATTACCCGAACCTGGTGGTGCGCGCGTGGATCAATCACTGGAAATATCCGGCACGCTCCGTAGGCGAACTCCGGCGCGAAGCCGGACGCAGCTGAACACTGGCGCGTGTTTGCTACACCGCTTTGATGCGCGTCACCGCGACATCGGTCGTGGCACCCTGTTCCGACTGGCTGAACAGTTGTTCGAGCGACATTTGCAGATTGTCGGCGATACGCGTCGAAATGTCGTAAACCAGCGTCTCGAGTTCTTGATCGACATGCCGCGCCGGAACGCGCGCATCGGTGTGAAACACGAACAGGCGGTAGATGTCCTCCACCTTGATGGTCGCGGCGTCGCGGCTCAGCACCCAGCCGCTCGGCCCGGAGCGCACCACCCACCCCGAGCCGGACAGCGTGCCGAGTATCGCCTCCAGGTGGTCGAGCCGCACCTTGACCATCGGGTGCAGCTTCGAAAGTGAGACCAGCTCGCCAGTTTTGTGCGCGCGCCAAAGTGCTTTAAGTATCTGCAGCGCGTCGAAAAAGTCGCTGCCCGGCACCGGCCGCGACTGGCCGGCGCGCTCGCGCCATTCCGGCAGGATGGCAACCAGCTCTGCACCGCCGATTACGATCAACCACGACAGGTAAATCCACAGCAGGAAAATCGGCACCACCGCGAATGCGCCGTAAACCAGCTTGTAGGTCGGGAAATGCGTGATGTACAAGCCGAACCCCTGCTTCATCGCTTCGAAGCCGATGCCTGCAGCGACGCCCCCGAGCAGCGCATCGCGCTTCCGGACCTGCCGGTTCGGCACCGTGAAATACATCAGCGCGAACGCCGTCGAAGTCAGCAGCACCGGCAGGCATTTGAGCACCAGCGGTCCGATGCCAGGCGCCTCGTCTGCCAGGCCGAGCGACAGCGTGAGCAGGTAGGAAGTCAGCGATATGCTCGCGCCGATGCACAGCGGGCCGATGGTCAACACCGTCCAGTAGATCAGGATTCGATGCAGCAGCGGGCGCCGCCACGACACGCGCCAGATATCGTTGAACGCGCGCTCTATCGTGAACATCAGCAGCAGTGCCGTGACGCCGAGAAAAACGGCACCGAACGCCGTCAGGCGCGCCGCGTTTGCCGAAAACTGATCGACGTAGTCGGCGAGTATCCCGACCGACTGCGGCACCACGTTCTGCAGCACGTAACTTTGCACGTGGCCGGTCACCGATTCGAACACCGGGAACGCGGACACCACGGTCAACGCCACCGTGATGATCGGCACCAGCGACAGCAACGTGGTGAACGTCAGGCTGCTGGCGATCTGGATGCAGCGGTCTTCGCTGAAGCGCGCGCTGAAGATGCGCAGCAAATCGGTTAATGGGGCGTTCTTGAGCGCCATTGTCGGTGGGGAAGTTAAGTCATTGTTATATAATACTCGCGAACTCCGCGCGCGTCCGCCGATGAGAGAAATCCTGGTCCTGTATTGCAGCCATTACGGCGCCGTCAGGCAAATGGCGCAACTGATTGCGCGCGGCATCGGACAAGTGCCGGGGGCGACCGCGCGCATCCGCACCGTTCCTCCGGTGTCCGCCGTGTGCCAAGCAGTCGAGCAAGCAGTCCCGGATTCGGGCGCGCCCTACGCCGAGCTGAAGGACCTCGAGGAATGCAGCGGGCTCGCGCTGGGATCGCCGACGCGCTTCGGCAACATGGCGGCGTCGCTCAAGTATTTTCTTGATTCGACTTCAAGCCTGTGGCTTAAGGGCGCATTGAGCGGCAAACCGGCAGCGGTATTTACCTCGACCAGCAGCCTGCATGGTGGCCAGGAAACCACGCTGATTTCGATGATGCTGCCGCTGCTGCACCACGGCATGGTGATCGTCGGCCTGCCGTATACCGAGCCCGCGCTTTTCTCGACCGCGAGCGGCGGCACGCCGTACGGCGCAAGCCACGTTGCCGGTGCCGCGAGCGACCGCGCCATCACCGATGAAGAAAAGAAACTCTGCATCGCGCTCGGCAAGCGCCTCGCCGGGACCGCGCTCAAGTTGGCGGCATGATCCGCCGGGAATCAGGAAACCGCCAAGACGCCAAGGCGCAAACGGTGCGCTAAGAAAATCTGCCTCTCCTTGCGTTGCCTCCGCGCTGCGTCTTTGCCCCTGGCGCGTTGACCGTGAAAGCCGCAGCCACGCCTCGCCTTGGCCGCGACATTGCAGCGCATCAACCAGCGCCCTGCGGGTTCCGCAAAATGTGCGATAATAATCTTTTACAGGTCCGTGCAGCATGATTATCGGAGGAAGCTATGCCGCTCATCGCCATGACCCGTGAAATGGGGTCGCTCGGCAAGGATGTCGCCGCCGTCGTGTCGTCCCGCCTCGGCAAGGCGGTCGTGCACCACGAAATCATCGATCAGCTCGCCAGCAAAATGCGGCTCAGGAAAAGCCACGTCATCCGCTTCCTCGACGGCAAGTCCAATATGTGGGAGCGCCTGACCACCGACAAGACCAGTTTGTCGATTTACACCGCTGACGAAATGCTGGCGCTTGCCGAAAGCGACAACGTGGCGGTGATCCGCGGCTGGGGGTCGGCGCATCTGCTGCGCCCGATCCAGCACGTGATCTGCGTGCGGGTCTGCGCGCCGATGAAAGTGCGCGTCAAGCGCATGATGGAGCGGCTCAATACCGACGACGAGGAATTTGTCACCGGCGAAATCAAGTTGAGCGAGGAAGCACATAGCGCGATCACGCGCCGCCACTTCGGCGTCAACTGGCAGGATCCTGAAAACTACGACCTGGTGCTCAATACCGAGCGCGTCACGATCGAGGAATGCGCCGACCAGGTAATGGCGCTGGTCAATGACCCCGAATTCCGCGAAACCGCGGAATCCAGGCAGCTGCTCGCCAACCTCGCGCTGGAAGCTCACGTGCGGGCGGCGCTGCGCGCCGATCAGCGAACCGCGAAAATGCAGATCGCCATCTCCGCTGACAAGGGCGCCGTCACGCTCGCCGGCAGTGTCGACCGCGGTCTTGAGCCGCTGCATGCATACGAAGTCGCGGCTGCCGTCTCCGGCGTAAAAGATGTCAAGAATCAGCTCAAAGTCCGATGACGTCGCGCATCAAGATCGACGGCTGAATCAAAGTCCCGCACCAAAAAAAGGGCGCCCGTGGCGCCCTTTTTTACCCTTCGCTCTTCATTCCTTACCCTTCACGCATGCAGTGCACGGCCTCCGAAAAGTAATAGCGGAAATCAAACATGCCGCAGCGGCAGCCGGCGCGCTACACCTGCGGATTCAGCCGCTCGAGCGTTGAATGCAGCTTGTTGAGCGCGTTGATGTAGGCCTTGGCGGAGGCGACCACGATGTCGGTGTCGGCGCCCTGGCCATTGACGATGCGCCCGCCCTTGGCGATCCGCACCGTGACCTCGCCCTGCGCGTCGGTGCCGGTCGTTATCGCGTTCACCGAGTACAGCAGCAGCTCGGCGCCGCTTTTTACAATGGTCTCGATCGCCTTGAACGAAGCATCGACCGGCCCGCTGCCCCGCGCCTCGGAGCGCCGCTCCTTGCCATCCTCGGCGATGACCAGTTTGGCGTAGGGCGACACCCCAGTCTCCGAATGCGCGGTCAGCGACACCAGGCGGAAGTGCTCGTTCACCGCGTGCTCGAGGTTCTCCTCGGTCACCAGCGCCTGCAGGTCTTCGTCGAAAATCTCATGCTTCTTGTCGGCGAGGTCCTTGAAGCGCTTGAACGCGGCGTTCAACGCCTCTTCCGGCGACAGCTCGATGCCGAGCTCGGTGAGCCGCGCCTTGAATGCGTTGCGTCCGCTGTGCTTGCCAAGCACCAGCTTGTTGGCGTTCCAGCCCACGTCCTGCGCGCGCATGATCTCGTAGGTGTCGCGGCTTTTCAGCACGCCGTCCTGATGGATTCCGGCCTCGTGCGCGAACGCGTTCGCACCGACGATCGCCTTGTTGGGTTGCACCGCGAAACCGGTGATGCCGGACACCAGCCGTGAGGCGGGCACGATCTGCGTGGTGTCGATGTTGGTGTCGCACGGAAACACGTCCTGGCGAGTGCGCACCGCCATCACGATTTCCTCGAGCGAGGCGTTGCCGGCGCGCTCGCCGAGCCCGTTGATCGTGCACTCGACCTGGCGCGCGCCGTTCAACACCGCCGAGAGCGAGTTGGCGACCGCGAGCCCCAGATCATTGTGACAGTGCACCGACCACACCGCCCGGTCGGAGTTCGGGATGCGCTCGCGCAGCCTGCGGATGATGCCGCCGAAATGCTCGGGCAGCGTGTAGCCGACGGTGTCCGGCACGTTGATGGTGGTGGCGCCGGCCTTGATCACCTGCTCGAGAATGCGGCACAGGAAATCGAGGTCCGAGCGGCCGGCGTCCTCGGGCGAGAACTCGATGTTGTCGGTGTAAGCGCGCGCCCATTTGACCGCCTTCACCGCCTGCTCGACCACCTGCGAGGGCTCCATGCGCAGTTTCTTCTCCATGTGGATCGGGCTGGTGGCGATGAAGGTATGCACGCGCGGCGATCTGGCGCCCTTGACCGCTTCGCCGCAGCGCCGCACGTCATTTTCGTTGGCACGGGCGAGTCCGCACACCGTGCTGTCCTTGACGATTGCGGCGACCTCCTTTACCGCCTCGAAGTCGCCGTCGCTCGCCGCCGGAAACCCGGCCTCGATCACGTCCACCCGCATGCGCTCGAGCTGGCGCGCGATGCGCAGCTTCTCGTCTTTGGTCATCGACGCGCCCGGGCTCTGCTCGCCGTCGCGCATGGTGGTGTCGAATATGATCAGCTTTTCCTTTTTCATGGTCGTCTCCGCTCTGCCTTAATCGTGGCGCGCCGCGCTGCAACCGGCGCGGCAATCCAGATTCTATCCCGGGTCTGATTCGGCCCGGCCGCAACCAACAAAATGAACGTAGAAAGTGTGGAGTATTTAGCGCGCAAGGCGCAGCAGCAGGCCGGCCAGCAGAAGGCTGGCAAGGAGGAACAGCACGTTGGCCTGACGCAAGGTACTCATGGTGCTGGAATATAAAGGGTTTTTTTGCGGATGGCAAGCGGCGGTCACGGCGGCGGCGCGGCCGGCGGCTGCCCGCTGCCGCTCTTGCGCCTGAGCATGTCCCATGCCGCGATCGCGTAACCGGACAGCGCGTAGCACAGGAACAGCAGGAACAGCATCTCCGGCAGCGTGCTCGACATTGCGACCAGCGCCACCACCGCCAGCGCGATTGCGACCACCACCGGAAACGACACACTCTTGCGCGGGTTGATGTCCTTGCCGCTGTAATACTTGAGATTGCTCACCATGGTGAGCCCGGCAAACACCGTCAGTATCCATGCCAGCCATTTCACGTCGGCGCCGCGGATCTGGTATTCGTTCATCGCCCACACCATGCCCGCGACCACGCACGCCGCGGCCGGGCTCGGCAAGCCCTGGAAGAAGCGCTTGTCGACCACTTCGATATTGGTGTTGAAGCGCGCCAGCCGCAGCGCGGCGCACGCACAATAAATGAACGCCGCGACCCAGCCGAGCTTGGTGGTGAGCCACGACCCGAGCAGCGGGATGTTGCGCGCGGCGGAAAAATCCTTGAGTGCCCAGACGTAGATCACCAAAGCGGGCGCCACCCCGAACGACACCATGTCGGCGAGGCTGTCGTATTCGGCGCCGAACGCGCTCTGGGTATGCGTGAAGCGCGCAACGCGCCCGTCGAGGCCATCGAATACCAGCGCGACGAAGATCGCGAGCGCAGACTGCTCGAAGCGCCCGTTCATCGCCTGCACGATCGAGAAAAAACCGGCGAACAGCGCAATCGTGGTAAACAGGTTGGGCAGCCAGTAGATGCCGCGGCGGCGGATGCGCCCGCCCTTGCCCAGCCACTTGTCGCGCGGTTCGTACATTTTCATGAGTTAACAGTCTGCAGTAAACGTAAACAGTCTGCTCCTGGCGCAGCGAGGATTGTTTTTCCCGGCGCCCCATTCACCGTTCCCCGTCTGGCGCCCGCGGTTGCCGGCGTCACGCGAGCTCGGCGAGCACGCTGGCAGCGGCATAGACCTTGTCGCCAACGCTCGCCTTCGGCACCGCCGACGGCGGCAGATACACGTCGAGGCGCGAACCGAAGCGGATGAAGCCATAGCGTTGCCCGCGTGCAAGGCGGTCGCCGGCCTCGGCATAGCACAGGATGCGGCGCGCGATCAGCCCTGCCACCTGGACGCAGGTAACATCGACCCCGTCAGCAGTTTTGATCCACAGCGCGTTGCGCTCGTTCTCGAGCGACGCTTTGGGCAGCGCGGCATTCACGAACCTGCCGGCGTGATACCACTTCTGACGCACGTCACCGTCGACCGGGCTGCGGTTGGAATGAGCGTTGAATACGTTCATGAACACGCTGAACTTGAGCGCCTCGCGCTTGAGATAGGGGTCCTCGGCGCGCGCGACCACGACGACGCGACCGTCGGCCGGCGACAGCACCGCTTGGGGGTCGGACGGAACAGCGCGCGGCGGGTCGCGGAAGAACTGCAGCATGAAAACCACGATCAGCCAGAACACCACCGACCACCCCCAGCCGGCGAACACCGTCACCGCCACCGCCGCCGCCACCGCAATCGCGATAAACGGCCAGCCTTCGCGCGCGATGATGGGGTGGGGGTAGGTGCTCACTGCGTTCACCGTGAAGGGTGAATGCGTGAATGCGTGAAGGGCGGATAAAGCTTTGCTCTGCGCCTCCTTCTCCCCCGCCCGCCGGGGGAGAAGGTCGGGATGAGGGGGTTCACTCATTCACCCTTCACTCATTCACTAGTTTTTGGACTGATCGACCAGCTTGTTCTTCTTGATCCACGGCATCATGTCGCGCAGCTTGGCGCCGACGATCTCGACCGGGTGCTGGCGGCCGATGCGGCGCATCGCATTCAGCTTGGTCGCGCCGGTCTGGTTCTCGAGCAGGAATTCCTGCGCGTAGGCGCCGGTCTGGATTTCCTTGAGGATTTTGCGCATCTCGTTTTTGGTTTCCTCGGTGATGATGCGCGGACCGCGCGTGAAATCGCCGTACTCGGCGTTGTTCGAAATCGAATAGCGCATGTTCGCGATGCCGCCTTCGTAGATCAGGTCGACGATCAGCTTGAGCTCGTGCAGGCATTCAAAATACGCCATTTCGGGCGCATAACCGGCTTCGACCAGCGTTTCGAAGCCGGCCTGAACGAGCGCGGTGCAGCCGCCGCACAGCACGGCCTGCTCGCCGAACAGGTCGGTCTCGGTTTCTTCCTTGAAATTGGTCTCGATCACGCCCGCCTTGCCGCCGCCGATGGCCGCGGCGTAGGAGAGCGCCATGTCGCGAGCTTTCTTCGAAGGGTTCTGATGCACCGCAATCAGCATCGGTACGCCGCCGCCCTGCGCATAGGTCGAGCGCACGGTATGGCCCGGCGCCTTGGGGGCAATCATCACCACGTCGAGATCGTCGCGCGGCACGACCTGGCCATAGTGAATGTTGAAGCCATGCGCGAAAGCGAGCGTCGCGCCTTTCTTGATGTTGGGGGCGACGTCGTTACGATAAACTGCCGCGATGTGCTCATCGGGCATCAGCATCATCACGAATTCGGCGCCCTTGATCGCCTCCGCCACTTGCTTGACGTTGAGGTGCGCTTTTTTGGCCTTGTCCCACGATGCGCCGCCCTTGCGCAGGCCCACCGTGACCTTGACGCCGGACTCATGCAGGTTAAGCGAATGGGCATGGCCTTGCGAGCCGTAGCCGACGATGGTGACCTTTTTGCCCCTGATCAGCGACAGGTCGGCGTCTTTATCGTAATAGATTTTCATGGTTTCCTCTCTTCGACATGTGAAGGGTGAAGGGTCAAGGGTGAAGGGCTGGACCAGCAAGCCAAATACTGGTTTTTACCCTTCACGCATTCACCCTTCCCCCTTTACTAGACTTTCAACACCCGGTCGCCGCGGCCGATGCCGGACGCGCCGGTACGCACCGTTTCCAGGATCGCGCTGCGGTCGATCGCGCTCAGGAACGCGTCGAGCTTGGAACCGGCGCCCGTCAACTCGATGGTGTAGTCCTTGTCGGTAACGTCGATGATGCGGCCGCGGAAAATGTCGGCCATGCGCTTCATCTCCTCGCGCTCCTTGCCGACCGCGCGCACCTTGACCAGCATCAGTTCGCGCTCGATGTGGTCGCCGTCCGAGAGATCGACCACCTTCACCACTTCGATCAGCTTGTTGAGCTGCTTGTTGATCTGCTCGATCACCTCGTCCGAGCCGGTGGTGACGATGGTCATGCGCGACAGCGAGGCGTCCTCGGTCGGCGCCACGGTCAAGGATTCGATGTTGTAGCCGCGTGCCGAGAACAGGCCCGCCACGCGCGACAACGCGCCGGCTTCGTTCTCGAGCAGTATGGAAATGATGTGTCTCATGGCTGTTCTCTACACCAGGATCATTTCCGAGAGTCCCTTCCCGCCAGGCACCATCGGGAACACGTTCTCGGTCTGGTCGGTAATGAAATCCAGAAACACCAGGTCTTTCTTGCGCGCGAATGCTTCCTTCAATGCGCCTTCGACGTCGCCCGGCTTTTCAATACGCATGCCGACGTGACCGTACGCTTCGGCGAGCTTGACGAAATCCGGCAGCGCGTCCATGTATGACTCGGAATAGCGGTTACCATGGAAGAACTCCTGCCACTGCCGCACCATTCCCATGTAGCGGTTGTTGAGGTTCACGATCTTGACCGGCAGGTGATACTGCTTGCACGTCGACAGCTCCTGGATGCACATCTGGATGCTCGCTTCGCCGGTGACGCACGCGACCGTCGCTTTCGGGTGCGCGAGCTGCACGCCCATCGCCGCCGGCAGGCCGAAGCCCATGGTGCCGAGCCCCCCCGAGTTGATCCAGCGCCGCGGCTTCACGAACTTGTAGAACTGCGCCGCCCACATCTGGTGCTGGCCGACGTCGGAGGTGACGAACGCGTCGCCTTTGGTCACCGCATAGAGCTTCTCGATCACCATTTGCGGCTTGATGATCTTCGCCGCGCGGTCGAATTTGAGGCAATCGCGCCCGCGCCACAGCTCGATCTGGGCCCACCACGTCTTGAGCGCCGTCTGGTCCGGTTTCTCCTTTGACGCCTGCAACTGCCTGAGCAGCTCCTGCAGCACCTCGCGTACATTGCCCACGATCGGCACGTCGACCTTGACGCGCTTCGAGATCGAAGACGGATCGATGTCGATGTGAACGATGGTGCGCGGCTCTTCGAAGAAGTGCTTGGGATTGCCGATCACGCGGTCGTCGAAGCGCGCGCCGATCGCGAGCAGCACGTCGCAGTGCTGCATCGCCATGTTCGCCTCATAGGTGCCGTGCATGCCGAGCATGCCGACAAACTGGCGGTCGGTGGCGGGATAGCCGCCGAGCCCCATCAGCGTATTGGTGCACGGGAAACCGAGCAACCGCGTGAGCTGCGTGAGATCTGCCGCCGCATTGCCGAGAATCACGCCGCCGCCGGCGTAAATCATCGGCCGCTTGGCGTGGGTCAGGATCTGGATTGCTTTCTTGATCTGCCCGGCGTGCCCCTTCACCACGGGGTTGTAAGAACGCATGCTGATCGACTTCGGATACTCGAATTCGGTCTTGTGGGTCGTCACATCCTTCGGGATGTCGACCACCACCGGCCCGGGCCTGCCGGTCGATGCGATGTAAAACGCTTTCTTCAGGGTCGGCGCGATATCTTTCACGTCCTTGACGAGAAAGTTGTGCTTCACGCACGGCCGCGTGATGCCGACGGTGTCGCATTCCTGGAACGCGTCCTGCCCGATTGCATGTGTCGGCACCTGGCCGGTGATGATCACCAGCGGAATCGAATCCATGTAGGCCGTCGCGATGCCGGTCACGGCATTCGTGACCCCGGGACCGGAGGTCACCAGCGCGACGCCGATTTTTTCGGTCGAGCGCGAATAGCCGTCAGCGGCGTGGATAGCGCCCTGCTCGTGGCGCACCAGGATGTGCTTGACCTTGTCCTGCTTGAACAATTCGTCGTAGAGGAACAGCACCGCGCCGCCGGGATAGCCGAACACATATTCGACCCCCTCTTCCTGCAGGCACCGCACCACGATCTCAGCACCGCTTAATTCCATAGTTGGGTCCAGCGCTTTTTCGTGCGAAAGACAGAATCGGGAACGATACCGTTTGCGTGCCGATTGGTCAAGCTAAATGTCTGATTAAACAGCATGATAACCGCGGGCCGGCGCGCCACCGCAGGCGGCGATTTGCGCTCCCGATTTGTTTTGCTAAGATGCCTTGCACAATTCGGGCGCGCGCCTGGGAGGGGTCAACGCCGGAACGGCCGCAGCGTTGTAAACCGCATCGCAAAATGCTGGCGCGCCGTGTCACGATAATGAAGAGCCCGACGCAAACGGGCTCAACAACGAGGCGGATTCCACTGGCTACCCGCAAGGAACTTTCGGACTTTCTCGCCGCAGTCGAACGGCGCGCGTTCAAACAGGCACAGTTCGCGGTGCGCGATGCGCAAGTCGCGCTCGACGCGGTACAGGACGCGATGATGAAACTCTCCGAGAAGTACTCAGCACGCCCGGCCGCGGAGTTGCCGATGCTGTTCCAGCGCATACTGCAGAACACGATCCGCGACTTTTTCCGGCGCCAGAAGGTACGCGCGCTATGGACAACGCAGATGTCGTCGCTTGCCCGCGCCGAGGACGGCGATGAACATGACCCGCTGGAAACTTTGGAGGCGCAATCCAACTCCAATCCGCAAGGGGGACCGTCGGACCAACTGCAGCAAGTTCAAACCATTGAAATTATTGAGAAAGCACTCCAACAATTGCCCGAGCGTCAACGCCAGGCGTTCCTGCTGCGTTATTGGGAGGAAATGGATGTCGCGGAAGCGGCGGCCGTCATGGGTTGCTCGCAGGGGAGCGTGAAAACACACTGCTCGCGGGCGACTCATGCCTTGGCTGCGCTGCTGAAAGATAAAGGAATTTCACTATGAACGAACAGGAACTGGCAGGGAAAATCGTCCAGCACCTGGAGCATGGTCTGGACCGCATCAAGCAAGGCACGCTGTATCAGTTGCAATCGGCGCGCAACGCCGCGCTTGACCGTTACCGTGAAGCGCCACAACCGGTGTTCGGCCTGGCGTGGGCGGGTGATATGGCGTTTCGCGTCAGCCACAGCCGCCACGTCAACCCGCGCAATCTGTTCGCGCTCGGGCTGCTGCTACTGAGCCTGATCGGCGTCACCTACTGGCAGGTAGTAGTTCAAGCCAACGACATCGCCGAAATCGACGCCAGCCTGCTTATGGGCGAGTTGCCGATTAACGCTTATCTCGACAGCGACTTCGAGGCATGGCTAAAGCGCTCGTCGCAATAATTCTTTGCCTGAGCTTCGCCGCCCCGGTAGCCGCCGCCGCGCCAGTCCAGCCCAAAGCAGCAGCACAGACCAAA
>JAHFRL010000011.1:0-15779 GCA_023266235.1 Betaproteobacteria bacterium | reverse complement strand
CCAAAGCAGCAGCACAGACCAAACCGGCCAAACCGGCCAAGCCCGACTGGTCTGAACTGACCCCGGCCCGGCAGAACGTGCTGGCGCCGCTCAAGGAAGACTGGGACAGCCTCGACACCGTGCGCCGCAAGAAATGGGTCGGTATCGCCGACCGCTATCCGAAAATGAAGCCGGCCGAACAACAGCGGCTGCAGACTCGCATGAAGGATTGGGCCAAGCTCACGCCGGAGCAGCGCCGGGTTGCGCGCGAGAAATACCTCGCGCTCAAGAAAATGCCGCCGGCAAAGCGTGAGCAGGTCAAGACGCAGTGGCAGCAGTACCAGCAATCGCTCGCCGCCAAGTCCGAACCGGGCAGCCAGGAAATCGTCACCGGCCAGGAGCCAGCCAGCAGCGGCACTCAGCAGTAACCATCACGCACCCGATTTGAACGATCAACCCGCACCCGCCGCCCCGGGCGCAAGCGCCGGGCTGGGACGACGGCTCGGCAGCCTGTGTTATGAAACCCTGCTGCTGGCCGCGATCCTGTTCATCAGCGGCTGGGCATTCCTCGCCGTTGGCCGGATGCTTGACCCGATGCTCGCGCGTCCGCTGCTGCAACTCTGCCTGCTCGCCGTCAGTGCCGTCTACTTCGTTTACTGCTGGACGCATGGCGGGCAGACGCTGCCGATGAAAACCTGGCGCATCCGGCTGGTGGCGCGCAACGGCGGGGCGGTCACGCCAGGGACGGGAATCTACCGCTATCTGTTTGCCCTGATCGGTTTCGGCCTATGCGGACTGGGGCTGGCGTGGGCGCTGTTCGACCGCGACCGCCAGTTCCTGCACGACAAGCTCGCCGGAACCCGGCTCGTGAGGATTGAGGACTGAGGATCGAGGATTGAGGCCGTCCTAGCCGATCTTGCTCTCTCAACTCTCGATCCTCGATCCTATCTTCGCTCCCCCCACCACATCATCGCCACCGCCAGGCTCATAAACAGCAGCGTCGGCAGGATCGCACTCCAGAATGGCGGCCAGTCGCGCAACAATCCGAGATACGTGAACAAGCGCCCGAGCATCGCGAAGCCGATGCCAAGCATGATGCCGGAGAACACCTTCGCGCCAACGCCGCCCACCCGCTGCTGGTAATACGCAAACGGCAGCGCGAGCACCATCATCACCAGCACCGCGAACGGATAGATCAGCTTGTTCCAGAACGCGATCTCGTGACGCGAGGCCTGCTGGTTGTTTTCCCGCAAATGCTGGACGTAGGAATAAAGATTCCATGCCGACATCTGCTCCGGCACCACCAGCAATACGCTCAACAGGCCCGGATCGAGCACCGAGCGCCAGCTGGCTTCGGCAAGACGGCTCACCGTGGTTTTGTCACCCTCGAAACTCGTTTGTACCACTTCGCGAAGCCGCCACAAATTGTTGTTCAGATATTCACCGCGCTGCGCCAGGCTGATCGTGCGCAACCTGTACTCGGCATCGAATTCGTAAATCTTGATCCCGAGCAACACCGAGTCCGGCAGCACCTGCGCGACGTTGACGAAGCTGCGCTCGTCCTTGACCCACAGGCCGGAACGGAATTCCTGCGCGATCACGCCCGTGATGGCCTTGGCGCGCAACCGCTGCGCAAACTGCTCGGCGGGCGGCGCCACGAACTCGCCGATGACGAACGTCAGCACCGAAAACAGCAACCCGACCTCGACCAGTGTGAACGCCATGCGCGGAATCGATACGCCGGAGACGCGCATTACCGTGTATTCGGAATTGGCGACCAGCTGCGCGAGCGCGAACAACGTGCCGATCAGGGCGGCGATCGGAAACAACTCGTAGACGTGCCCGGGCACGCTCAACAGCACGTACGCCATGATGTGGAGCAGCCGGTAAGTGCCCTTGCCTAATTCTCCCAGCTCGTGAATAAAATCGAGGAACGCGAACAGCATCAGCAGCGCTGCGAATACGAGCAGCGTGGAGGCGGTAATCTCGGCCGACAGATAGCGCCTGATGATCTTCATTTGATATAGCGCAGGATCGAGAACAGCGTCAAGCGCCGGAAAAACAGCGCCAACAGCAGCACCAGCATCACCGCATGCACGCCCCACAGTCCGACCGGCAGACTGATACGCTGCTGCGCAATCCAGGCCTGCGCGATGCTGAGAACGTTGTTGTAAATCATGTAGACCAGGATCGCCATCACCAGATTCAGCGAACGGCCCGCGCGCGGATTGACGAAGGAAAGGGGGATCGCGAGCAATGCCAGAATCAGCGCGGAGAGCGGCAGGCCGATGCGCCACGCCAGCTCGCCCAGGTTGAGCGGGTTCGGATCGCGCAGCAGCGCCAGCGTCGGCAGCGATTTCGCCGACGGTGTCGACGCCTTGATTTCACGCGTTTCGATGCGCACCGCATAGCGCTCGAATTCGCTGATCTTGTACTCGGTCGTGCCAGGCGTGCCTTCGTAACGGCGGCCGTTGAGCAGCACCAGGAAACGGTCACCGTTGTCGACGGTTTGCAGGAAACCGCGCTTTGCCACCATTGCTCCGGGTTTCTGGTGCTGGGTCGAACTCACGAAAACATTAGCGACCATGTTTTCGCCTTCGTTCACGTTTTCGACGAAAAACACGCGTTCATTCTGCTTCGACTCGCGAAACACGCCGGGTGTCACCTGCGACACATCGTCGCGATTGTCCATATAGCTCCGGAATTCCTCGCTTTTGGTGACCGCCCATGGCGACAGCAGCAGGCTCAGCAGCGCGATCAGGATCACGACCGGCACAGCGAACGACAGTACCGGCCGGATCCAGCCGGTCAGGCTCACACCGGAGCTGAACCAGACGACCATTTCCGAATCGCGGTAACTGCGCGTAAGCGTCATCAGCACCGCGATGAACAGCGTCAGCGACAGCAGCACCGGCAGGTAGTTGAATGAGGTGAAAGCCAGCAGCGCGAATACGCCGGTGAAGGTGATGGAACCGCCGGCGGCGAGACCGAGAAAACGCACCAGCTGGGTTGCGATCGTGATGCCAAGCAGTACGATAAACGTTGCCATCGCCGTGCCGGCGCATTCCCGCACCAATGAATTATGGAAAAGTTTCACTCAAGCGCGCTTTGATTTTTGCCGGGATTACGAAGATAATCAGCGGTTTCTGGCGACAATCGGCCTCAGGAGAACCTTGTGGAATTTAGCATAAAAAGCGGTGGCCCGGAGCGCGCCCGCGCCGGCTGCGTCGTGGTCGGCGTATTCGAACCGCGCAAACTGAGTAGCGTCGCCGCCGCGCTCGACCGCGTCGCCAAGGGTTATCTCACCGGCATCCTCCAGCGTGGCGATATGGAAGGCAAGCTCGGCAGCACGCTGCTGCTGCATGACGTGCCGAACGTTGCGTGCGAGCGCGTGCTGCTGGTGGGCCTCGGCCGCGACGGCGAGTTCCGCGACAAACAGTACCGCGAAGCGGTGAGCGCAGCGATCCGGACGCTTAACGCGACCGGCGCCGCGGAGGCCACATTGCACCTGACCGAAATCAGCGCGGTGAAGCGCGACATCACCTGGCGGATCACGCACGCAGTCACCGTGGCGCGTGAAGCGGACTATCGCTTTGACCGCATGAAAAGCCGGCGCGAGGAATCTCCGCCCGCGCTGCGCAAGCTCGCTTTGGGCGTCGGCGGCAAATCGGCGCTCCGACCCGCCGGGTTGGGTCTGGAACGGGGTCTCGCTGTCGCGCACGGCATGAATCTCGCCAAGGATCTCGGCAACCTGCCGGGCAATGTCTGCACCCCGGCCTATCTCGCCGAGCAGGCGCGCGAGCTGGCGAAGCGCTACCGCATGAAAGCGCAGGTGCTGGAGCGCGACGACATGGAAAAGCTCGGCATGGGCGCGCTGCTGTCAGTCGCGCGCGGCAGCACGCAGCCGCCGAGGCTGATCACGCTCGAGTACCGCGCCGGCGCCAAAGACAGCAAGCCGGTGGTGCTGGTCGGCAAAGGCGTTACTTTCGACACCGGCGGCATTTCATTGAAACCGGCGCCCGAAATGGACGAGATGAAATTCGACATGTGCGGCGCGGCCAGCGTGCTCGGCACGCTGAAGGCGATTGCCGAGATGAAGCTGCCGATTAACGTCGTCGGCATCATCCCCGCCACCGAGAACATGCCGGGCGGACGCGCGACCAAGCCCGGTGACATTGTCACCACGCTGTCGGGTCAGACGGTCGAAATCCTCAATACCGATGCCGAGGGCCGGCTCATCCTGTGCGACGCGCTGACCTATGCCGAGCGCTTCAAGCCCCAGGCGGTGGTCGACATCGCGACGCTGACCGGCGCGTGTGTGATCGCGCTCGGGCACGTGGTGAGCGGCCTGTTCGCGAATGACGATGCGCTCGCAAAAGAGCTGGTGGCTGCGGGCGATGCCGCATATGACCGCGTCTGGCGCCTGCCGCTGCTCGACGATTACCAGGAGCAGCTCAAGAGCAACTTCGCCGATTTTGCCAACATCGGCGGCCGCCCCGCGGGGGCCGTCACCGCGGCGTGCTACCTCGCGCGCTTCGCCAAGAAGTTCAAATGGGCGCATCTCGATATCGCCGGCACCGCGTGGAAAGCGGGCAAGGAAAAGGGCGCGACCGGCCGGCCGGTGCCCCTGCTTATGCAGTTCCTGATTGGCCGAGCAAGAAAATCCTGAACCGTCAAGGACGCAAAGGACGCCAGGGTAATTCGAGATGCGGCTCAAGGGTCGGCCAAATCCATTGCACCACCCGATCGCGTTCGACTATGGCTCTTAATCAAAAACCGTCCTTGCTTTTCCTTTGCGTCCTTCGCGTCCTTTGCGGTGAAGCTGTTGGGGTTGCCTTTGACTCAAATTGACTTTTATTTCCACGTCGAAAACAAACTGCAGACGGCCTGTGCGCTGAGCGCCAGGGCGTGCGCGCGCGGTTTGCGCGTGCTCGCGTTCTGCCCCGATTCCGAAGCGAGCCGGAAATTCAGCCGCCTGCTGTGGACCACGCCGGCAATCAGCTTCATCCCGCATTGCGCTCCCGACGACCGCTTGGCCGCCGTCACGCCGGTGATCGTCGATCATGATGGATCCAATCTGCTGCACGACCAGGTGTTGCTCAATCTGCGCGACGAGTGGCCACCGTTTTTCAGCCGCTTCCAGCGCCTGATCGAAATCGTGAGCCTCGACGAGGAAGACCGCCGGCTCGCGCGCGAGCGCTACAAGTTCTATCGCGATCGCGGCTACGAAATCCAGAATCACGATCTGAGCAAGACCGCGCAATAGCCGGCGGCGCCGTTGATGTCCACCGAAGGCAACCACAACTGGCCGGGTGATGAGGACGTGCTCGGCCGTGCCGACGCGCTGCTCAACAAGCATCGTGCCGCCACCGCAAAACCACCCGCCGATCCGGGCGCGATCCCGACGCTGACCGAAGCGGTCGCTGACGGGGCCGATCCAAGCACCATACCTACGCTGACCGACATCGTCGCCGACTCTACCGCCGAACAGCCGGTCGCGTCCGCGCCGAGCGCTGCGGCTGCGGACGAAGCAATGCCGGCCGCCGAACAGACGCTGACCGCGGCGGCGGCGCAGAGCGGCGAAGCGATCTCGCAAATACAGGTGCAGAACCTCGAGCACAGCGTATACCAGAAACTCAAGCAGGACGTGGACAGCCAGATTGCAGCGGCGCTGCAGAACCGCCTCATGCCCGATGTCGCCGGTGCGCTGAATCAGGTGCTGCACAAGATCAGCGCTGATCTCAAAACCAATATCAACGCCATGGTGCGCGCCTCGCTCGAGGAGACGCTGCAGACCCAGCTCAAGAACTTGCGCCTTTCCATCGAATCGCAGCTTGGCGCACACGCGGGCGCGGCCATGGCCTCCGGTATAATACCCGGCTTTTCCGAGCGCCCCGCGCCGTCCGCAGCAAAGATGGAACTCGCCAAGAGCTTCGAACCCCATGTCATAGAAAGCCGCTGGTATTCCGAATGGGAACAGCGCGGCTACTTCGCTCACTCCGGGGATGCGTCACGGCCCGCCTACTGCATCCAGCTGCCACCGCCCAACGTCACCGGCACGCTGCACATGGGGCACGCGTTCCAGCAAACGCTGATGGACGCGTTGATCCGCTATCACCGCATGCGCGGCTTCAATACCAGCTGGGTGGTCGGCACCGATCATGCAGGCATCGCGACCCAGATCGTGGTCGAGCGCCAGCTCGAGGCCGAAGGCAGGACGCGGCACGACCTGGGGCGCGATGCGTTCGTCAAGCGCGTGTGGGAATGGAAACAGCAGTCCGGCTCGATTATTACGCGCCAGATGCGGCGGCTCGGCGCGTCGGGTAACTGGACTTACGCCGACACTGAAGGCCAGAAAGCCGGCTATTTCACGATGGACGCGACGATGTCGCGCGCCGTCGTCGAGGTATTCGTGCGTTTGCACGAAGAAGGCTTGATTTATCGCGGCAAGCGGCTCGTCAACTGGGACCCGGTGCTCGGCACCGCGGTGTCCGACCTCGAGGTGGACAGCGAGGAGGAAGACGGGAAAATCTGGGAGATCCGCTATCCCTACGGCAGCGGCTCGGTAGTGGTTGCCACGACGCGGCCCGAGACCATGCTCGGCGACGTCGCGGTTGCAGTTAATCCCGACGACTGGCGCTACCAGGATCTGATCGGCAAACAGGTTCAATTGCCTCTGACCGGCCGCACCATTCCGGTGATCGCCGACAGCTACGTCGATCGCGAGTTCGGCACGGGCTGCGTCAAAATCACGCCGGCGCATGACTTCAACGACTGGCAAGTCGGGCAGCGTCACGGTCTCGCTTCGGTCAGCATCTTGACGCTGAACGCGAAAATCAACGACAACGCGCCCGCGGCCTACCGTGGTCTCGACCGTTTCGAAGCACGCAAGCGCGTGCTTGCCGACCTGCAAGCGCAAGGGCTGCTGGTCTCGGAAAAACCGTACAAGCTCAGAGTGCCACGCTCGGGCCGCACCGGCGAGATCGTCGAGCCGATGCTGACCGATCAGTGGTTCGTCAAAATGGACGGCTTGGCCAAAGCGGGTCTTGAAGCGGTTGCCAAAGGCGACGTGAAGTTCTTCCCCGAGCACTGGACGACGACCTACAACCAGTGGCTAGAGAACATCCAAGACTGGTGCATCTCGCGCCAGCTGTGGTGGGGCCACCAAATCCCCGCGTGGTACGACGATGCCGGCAACATCTACGTGGGGCGCAGCGAAGCCGAGGTACGCGAGAAATACGCCTCACGCCTCGCGCCTCACGCCTCACTCCGGCGGGACGAAGACGTGCTCGACACCTGGTTCTCCTCGGCGCTCGTGCCTTTTACTTCGCTCGGCTGGCCGGAAAAGACGCGCGATCTCGAAATGTTTCTGCCGTCGTCGGTGCTCGTCACCGGCTTCGACATCATCTTCTTCTGGGTCGCGCGCATGATCATGATGACGCTGCACTTCACCGGCAGGGCGCCGTTCCGCCACGTCTACATCAACGCGATCGTGCGCGACGCCGAGGGCGAGAAAATGTCGAAGTCGAAGGGCAACACGCTCGACCCCCTCGACCTGATCGACGGCATCACGCTCGACGAGCTGCTCGCAAAGTCCACCGTCGGCCTGCTGCGTGCCGAGCACAAGGACAAGATCGAGCAATACGTGCGCAAAAATTACCCGAGCGGAATCCCCGCGTTTGGCGCTGATGCGTTGCGTTTTACCTTTGCCTCGCTCGCTGGTTTCGCGCGCACTCTCAATTTCGATCTCAACCGCTGCGAAGGCTACCGCAACTTCTGCAACAAGCTGTGGAACGCGACGCGTTTCGTGCTGATGAACTGCGAGGGCAAGGACACCGGGTTGGACGAGTCGCTGCCGCTCGAGCCCTCCGCCGTCGACAAGTGGATCATAAGCCGGCTGCAGCGTGCGGAGGCCGAGGTCGAGCAAGGTTTCGCGGAATATCGTTTCGACAACGCGGCGCGCGCGATCTACGAATTCGTGTGGGACGAATATTGCGACTGGTACGTCGAGCTCGCCAAGGTGCAACTCGCAAACGGAAATGAAGCGCGGCAACGCGCGACGCGGCGCACGCTGGTACGAGTGCTCGAAGCGATGCTGCGCCTGGCGCACCCGATCATTCCGTTCATCACCGAGGAGCTGTGGCAGAAAGTCGCAGCGCTCGCCGGCAAAAGCGGCGCGAGCATCATGCTGCAGCCATACCCTCAGCCCGATGCGGGCCGCATCGACGAGCCGGCGGAGGAACACATCGCGCTGCTCAAGCAGCTCACCAACGCCTGCCGCACGCTGCGCAGCGAGATGAATCTGGGACCGCAGCAGAAAGTGCCGCTGCTCGCGCACGGCGATCACGCCACGCTGACCGCGTTCACGCCCTATCTGATGCCGCTGGCGCGGCTGTCGGAAATCACGATAGTCGACGGCGAACTGCCGCAGGCGGATGCGCCAATGTCGATTGTCGGCGACTACCGTTTGATGCTGAGAATCGAGATCGACACGGCAGCCGAGCGCGCGCGGCTCGGTAAGGAGAAAGAGCGCCTCGAAGCCGAGATCGCAAAAGCACAAAGCAGACTCGCCAATCCGAATTTTGTCGGTCGTGCACCCGCCGCCGTGGTCGAACTGGAATACCAGCGTCTTGCCCGGTTCCAGGCGACCCTCGACAAGCTGCGCGCACAACTCGCCAAGCTGGGGTGAGCGCGTGGTAATACACGCGCTGCGCGCATTCCGCCACCGCAACTTCCGGCTTTTCTTCTACGGCCAGTCGCTGTCGCTGATCGGTACCTGGATCCAGCACATCGCGATGAGCTGGCTGGTTTATCGCATGACCGGCTCCGCCTTCCTGCTCGGCCTCGCCGCGTTCGCGGGACAAATCCCGATCCTGCTGCTGGCGCCGCTCGGCGGCGTCTGGGCCGACCGCTTCGACCGCCGCAAATTGCTGATGGCAACGCAAGCGTTGGCGATGGCGCAAGGACTCGCGCTCGGGCTGCTCGCCTACTCCGGGCTGATCCAGGTCTGGCACATCATCGTGATGTCGATGGCCCTCGGCGTGATCATGGCGCTCGACACGCCTCTGCGCCAGACCTTCGTGCCGGAAATAGTGCCGGCGAAGGAGGACTTGCCCGCGGCGATCGCATTCAACGGCTTCATGCAGAACACCGGGCGCATGATCGGTCCCACCATCGCCGGCATGCTGCTGATATATTTCAGCGAGGCGTTCTGTTTCTTCGTCAATGGCGTGAGCAAGATCGCCGTCATCATCGCGATCCTGCAGATGAACGTCGTCCCGAATGTACGGGCATCGAGGCAGTCATCCCTGCTGCGCGGGTTAGCCGAGGGCCTCCGCTACGCGTGGGACATTGTGCCGATCCGTTTGCTGCTGCCGATGATGGCGTTGATCAGCTTCATGGCCACGCCATACCAGACATTGTTGCCGATCTTCGCCAAGGAGACCTTCCGCGGCGGTGCGGACACGCTCGGCTTCCTGATGGGCGCCGCCGGTTTTGGCAGTCTG
The DNA here is from genome assembly GCA_023266235.1 of Betaproteobacteria bacterium. Classification (GTDB taxonomy): domain Bacteria; phylum Pseudomonadota; class Gammaproteobacteria; order Burkholderiales; family SG8-41; genus PALSA-1004. The sequence goes on along the minus strand of JAHFRL010000011.1, from coordinate 6,294 downwards.
CTCGCACCGGTCTATCTCGCATCGCGCCGCGAAGTGCGGGGGCTCACGCGCATAGTATTGGGAGGAGTGCTGCTGACCGGCGTCATGCTGATGATATTCGCCTACTCGCACCTGCTCTGGCTGTCGCTGGTGATGATCGCGCTCACCGGACTCGGCATCATATTGGCCGCACAAGCGATCAGCACCATCTTGCAAACCATCGTCGACGATGATATGCGTGGCCGCACCATGAGCCTTTTCACCGTTGCGTTTCTTGGCGTTTCCCCTCTCGGCAGCCTTGCTGCGGGCGCGCTCGCCAACGCGGTCGGCGCGGAGCACACGCTGTTTATCGGCGGCGCGTGCTGCGTCCTCGGCGCCTTCGTGCTGTGGCGCCAACTGCCGCGGTTGCGTGCGAATATCCGCCCGATTTACGTCCGGCTCGGCATCATTCAGGAGTAGTAACGAGCCTTCATGCGCTCGCAATAAGCAACAATATTCGGGCGCATGGTCGCTTCGTGCGCGAGCGAGCTAGCGGCCGGCGCCCATTTCACCAAAGCCGGCAGCCGTGCTGCTGATCAACACCTCTCCCGTGCCATTCAGCAACTGGACGGCGTCGCTCACCGAAGACGTGCTCGCGGCGGGGATAGTGTGGTTCGCATTCAAGCACCCGCTCGCGCTGCTTGCGATCCTGCTCGCGCTGATCGCGTTGACGATCTGGCTGCTGCTTAAGCTGTGGCGCGGGGCCAGGACAGGGTTCGCCGGGCTGCGTCGGGCACTCCGCGGCGCGAACTGATTTCAGGACATTGCCATCCGCGTTTATCCGCGGTTCCGCTTGAATCAACCCCAACCGAACTGCTCGCAGAAGCCGCCGAGCCGCGCGATGATCTCCCCGCGCTCGAAAAAGCGGTCGGCGCGCGCCAGCCGTGCCGCATCGCGCATCGCGGGCGGCCCGCCAAAACAGAAGATCGGCACGTTGAGCATGAGGTCGGTGCGCACCGCGCGCACCACGCCAAGCGCGTCGAACGCACTGCTGTCGAGGTCGAGCACGATGAAGCGGTATTGCAGGATCTCTTCGAATCCGCCGAACGCGTCGAGGTCGTGCCCTGCCGTGAGCTGCCAGCCCGGCGGCAAAGCGGCGGCCAGCTGCGAGCGCAGCACCGCGTCATCGGTCATCACGATGCAGCGGCGCTGCAGCCGCGATTCAAGAGTGGGCTGCGCCATCGACTTCGATGCTGACCGTGCGCCCTTCAACTGTCATCCGCCGCACGCGCCGCCCCGCCTCGGCATTTTCGGCAAGCGACCTCGCTGCGTTGAGCTTGATGCCGCCGGGCACCAGGCGCCGGCCGCTCGCATGGCCACAATCCGCGAGTTCGTCACGCGCGGCGTCAATCGCCCTGCGCTCGGCGGCGGTGATGCGGTCGTCGCGAGCGCGCCAGCCGAGCGTTTCGCGCAATGTGTTGCGAAAGCGTTGTTGCAGCACAGCGGCCCGCGGCGGCGCGGCGTGACTCTCCCAGTCGGTGATCGACGTGGCAAGCGCCGCCACCAGCGCGCGATGAAAACCAGGCGACGGGCTCGCGATGCAGCGTGCGAAGCGCGCCGCCGGGAAATGCAGCATGAAGCTGGTCGCGATGACCGCGCAGCCGCCGAGCGTCGCCGCACCGCTGCCGGCGATCTTGCGGCCGGCAATCCATAAATCCTGTTCACGCAGCGTCACCTCGAGACCGAAGCTGCGATAAGTCGCGATCACCGGCATGAGCGCCCATGCAAACCACTGCGCGGGCTGGCTCGGTGCCCAGGCGCGCGGCGCGATCAACACTACGCAATACTGCGACTCGTCTACCCATACTGCGCCGCCGCCAAGCGGCCGCCTGACGATCGGAACGTCGAGCCCGGAAGCGAGTTCGGCCGCCGGATCCTGCGCCTGGCCGAGGCAGATGTGCGGTGTAGTCCTGCCCCACACCGCGATCGGCGCCGCAGTCCGCGGCTGCGCTTCGGCAAGACCGCTGTAAGTCGCGTGGAACCGCAGCGGTTCCAACACACCGACGTCGATGAACCGTGCCGCCAGCATGAGGCCGTTCGCCGGTTTAGCGCTTAGCGCCGGGTTCGAAAAACTGCTCGAGATAGAACTCGCGCTTATTGAGTGCTTCGAGCTCGCGCACGCGATGGGCCATGCCGGCGCGAAAGATTTCGGCGAGGCGGCCGCCCTGTTCGGCGTCGAGAACATGGATCTGCGCAGCGAACGGCATGCCGTTCAAGTCCTCGTCGAGCGTGATAATTTCGCGCGCCAAGCCGTCGAGCGGCTGCAAATAGAGCAAGTACGCTTTGCAGTCCGGGGTTTCGGGGTCGAGCGGTGACAGCACGATCTTGCCGAGCCACGCGAGGCGCGCGACCTGGTTGAAGAGACGAATATCGAGCTTCTTGCCTTTCTTGTACTTCGCCAGCTCGTTCTTGAGCTGGCCGACATCCGTAAGCTTGATTTCTTTCATCCAAAACCCTACCCGCAGAGTGCACGGAGCAGATTCAAAAGCCTTCCTTGGCGTCTTGGCGGCCAGGCTTTTCGCTTTACAGCCCGGCCGGAACGTCCTCACCCGCGAGCTGGCGCCGGACGCGTGCGACATCGCGCCGCGCCAGCGCGAACGGAAACGACAGGATATCGGTCGGGCTCGAGTCGCCGTACGGACGATTGCACGCCGACACGTCGTCGTCCCTGCCCGGGCAGCCCGCGGTGCGGAATGGCTTGCCGGAGCTGATGATCTCCGCCAGTTCTTGCTCGGGCACGCCGAAGCCGATCACTCGCCCCTCATCGTCGAACCGCATGTCGCGCAGATGTCCGCCGACGTAGTCGATGATGAAACGCGCAAGCTGCACGCGCCGCCACTGCCCGCGCTCGACCGCCGGCCAGTCCTCCATCAGCGAGCCGCGCTCGGGGAAGAACGCGAACATGTGGTTGTGGCCGCCCATATCGCGTATCTGCTGCGCGACTTCGAGAATTTCGCGCTCGGTCTCGCCCATGCCGCAGATCAGGTGCGCGCCGAACTTCTCGCGGCCGAACACTGCGGCCGCCCATTCGATCGCCTGCCAGTAATGCGCGTATTTGTGCGGGCTGTCGACGCCCTTGCCGCGCGTGCGCTCGAAGATGGCCGGTGTCACCGCATCGAGCGCAACGGTAAAGATGTCGGCGCCCATCCGCTGCATGCGCACCAGGTCGTGCTTGTCGAGCGTGGTCGGATTCGACAGGATGGATACCGGCACCTGCGGCATTTCGCGCATCCATTTCCCGAGCAGCACAAAGGTATCGGCGTTGGAGTCCGGATGCGTGATCATCGAAATGCACATACGCTGGAATTGCCCTTTATCGGACCCTGCCTTGACGCGCGCGATCACGTCGTCGTAGCGTGCGGTCGGCCAGTCGACGCGGATGAAGTTGCGGTCGGCATAGTCGCGCGCTTCTTCACGATGACGCGCCAGGCCGCAGTAGGCGCAATTGGCGCGGCAGCCTTCGGGATAGGTGACGAGCAGATTGAGGCAATGCGTGCACCCGGTGCGGTGCATCTTGCCGGGAACGAGGCCCAGCGTGATCGCTGCCGCAGTGCTCATCTGCACGTATTCGGGCGAGCGCATCTCGGGCGTCCTGACGTGGTAGTCGGGACGGTAGAAACGGACCGGTTGTGTTTCCAGCACCGCGCTCATCGTGCGCTCCTCATTTGGCTTCCTTATCCATTTTTTCACGCCGCTCCTGCTCGCCCTTGTCGAGCACGTTGCCGACATCCTTGGCCTTGCCCATGGCGTCGCGCTGGGTCTTGATGATATCCGGCGGCGCGCCCGTTTCGGGTTTGCACGCAGCGAGCATGAGCAATGCGCACAGTATCAGGCCGCGCAAAGAGCCTCCGCCGCCTCAGCGAAGTATTCTGGAAAAGCAATCCAGCCGCGTCGGTGCGGCGCATCTTCGTGCGCAGCGGGCGTATGCCAGATGCGGTTGAGCTCGCGCCGGCGCGCGACAGCGCGTGCAAGCGGCGGCGCAAACTGGTCGCGCACGTCTGCCTCGAATTCGGCGAGCGCTCCGCGATCATCGTCGCGCACATGACGCCCGGCCGCCCGCCCCGCGCACTCACCCGAGATGACCGCGGCGGCAATGCCGGCGCCGGTGATCGGGTGCGTAAGCCCTGCCGCGTCACCCGCGAACATTACATTGCCGACCACCAGCCGTTCGCGCAGACCGCCGACCGGGATCGCACCGCCGGTGCGAAATGATATTTCGCAGCCGACGCGCCGCGCGGCAACCAGCTGCCGGTGCAGATCATCGAGCGGCCTCTTGAGGTCGCGCTCGATGCGCGGATCGATGCCGAGCCCGAGGTTCGCGTGCGCGCCTTTCGGAAACAGCCAGGCATAGCCGCCCGGATATGCGTCCGACAACCAGATATCGGTATCGTGGTACGGGTGCGTCAGAGGTACTGTGTATTGCCGCGTGTTCACGGTGGCGAGCGGCGCCAGCCCCAGCCCCCGTGCTACGCCGGAGTGCGGCCCATCGGCGGCGACCAGCACGCGATAGCCGATATCGGTATTCCCCGCGGGCGTCGCAACGCGTGCAACGTTTATCGCCGTATCCACGCCGCGCAATCCGCTCGCCAACATCAATGCGGCGCCGGCGCGCTGCGCTTCACCCGCGAGCGCCTGGTCGAACGCCGCGCGATCGACCATTAACCCCGGAAATGGCGACGCGGTGACCGCACCGGAAGGCAAAACACTTTTCATCCCGGCAATTCGCTGCTGCAGCACGCCCGCCCCCCGTGCACGGGATGCGAGTGGCAGCGGGATAAATTCGGCGCATTGCACCGGCTCGCCGATGACTGCCTTGCGGTCGATCGCGATCACCGCGAGGCCACGCGCAGCAGCTGCTGCCGCTGCGGCCGACCCTGCCGGCCCGAGACCGATCACCAGTACATCAGTGGCAATTGCGGTCACGAGCTCGACGCCACGATCGGCTGCTTGACGGCGAGCCGTACCACCGCAATGAAATCATCGGGCGTCAGCGACAGCATATCTACCTGGCGCCCGGCAAAAAACCTGCGCACATTCTGCTCGAGCCGCTCGACCGAGGTGTCGCGCAGAGCCGCTTCGAGATCGGCGATGACGCGGCGCGGGCTGACGAAGATGTCGCCGGTAAACCACGCCTGCTTGATGCGGTGTGTCAAGCGGTCGTAAGTCAGGCTCGCCCGCAGCGTGCCGCCGGCGAATTTCTGCGCCGCCTCGTAAACCGGCATGTCGGACGCCGGCCGCCGCACCAGATTGATCCAGTCGTGAGTGTCGATCTCGGCGAGCGCGACCCGGTAGCGCGCATGCTCAGTCAGCGTCAGGTCGCCCTCCCGGAACTCGACGTCGAACTCGCTCTCGAACGCCTCGGTGATGTTGTTCCTGATGAGGGCGGGGTCGGGGCGCCGCCCGAGCAGGTCCTTCAAGTTGGCGACGCGCTCGCGCGCCGATGCGATGGCCTTGTCCGCCAGTTTTTCGGCGGGAATGCGCAATACCCGCAGCATTTTCTCGACGTCGAAATCGATCAGCAGCGTGCCCTGATACAGCAGCGCGTCACCGTCGAACGCGCCGCCGGTGCCGGAAATCTTGCGCCCGTCGACTTCGATATCGTTGCGCGGGCGGTAGCGCGCGTCCACGCCGAGCGCGCTGATCGCAGTTGCTGCTGCATGGCAGATGCGCTTGGCGATCGCCTGCATGTCGAAAGTGCCGACGTCGCGCTTGTGCAGATAAAGCTCCCAGCCGAGCTGGGTTTCGTCGGAATAAATCGCGCCGCCGCCGGTGATGCGGCGCTGGATCGCAATATTGTGCGCCTGGCAATAGTCGAGGTTGAGCTCCTGCTCGGCGCTCTGGTGATAGCCGAGCAGCGCGCTGGGCGCGAAGCGCAGGAACCGCAGCGTGCTCGGGATCTCCTCGGCCTGGCGCGCTTCGAGCAGCGCGCGGTTCAACGCGATGTTCTGCGCCGCCGGACGCAGCCCGGTATCAATCACCCGCCACATTTCGCTCATGTGCTGACTACCACCGGAATGCGTGCCAGCGCGGCATGCGGCCGGCGCTGGCGGCGCTCCCGTTCGATAACCCGCTGCACGTCAATCGCGATGCCGCTTTCCTCTGCATCGAGCGCCAGCACTTCGTCGCCGAGCGCAATCGAGCAGCACGCGGGCGTCACGCGCACTTCGCGCCCAAGCCGCGCCGCCAGCTCGACTATGCCGTCGGCGGGGTGCGCGATGCCGTTCAGTCCCGCCATCACCGCATAAGCGTCGATCTGCGTCTTGACCACGCCGGCCG
>JAHFRL010000060.1 GCA_023266235.1 Betaproteobacteria bacterium | reverse complement strand
TCCCGCAAGCGCACGGCGATGATGCCTGATGCGCCGACGCTGATCGAAGCGGGCATCAAGAACTTCGAATCGACGGTATGGGTCGGCGTGTCAGCCACCGGCGGCACGCCGCAGCTTATCGTGATGAGATTGCACGATGAATTTGTGCGGGCGCTCAAGGCGCCGGATCTCACGGAGCGGCTCGCTGCGCTCGGTGCCGACCCGGTCGGCAGCACGCCCGAGCAATTCGCCGCGTTGATCAGGGAAGACATCGCCCGCTGGGCGAAAGTCGTCAAGGCGTCGGGCGTGCACCTCGATTGATTTCGAGACCCTGGCGCGATCTCGCTGCGACGGGTGGGCGCTTTGCACAGCACGAGTGGGCGCGAGCAACCGTCAGGCACGCGCGCTCGACGCCGCATGGCGGATCATCGCGTCTATCGCGGGGTTCGCGTTCGTGGCGGCGATCGAGATCGCGGGATGACGCTGCGCGAATATGCGGAATATCTCGTCAGCAAAGCCCTGGCCGACTGATTTCACGTCGCGGAAGTCGAGCACAATTTCGCTGAACTTCTCCAGATTGGCGAGCAGCCGCTTCGCCTCGGAGCGCGAAACGTAGTCACGCTGCAACAGTTTCACGAACACTCTTGTCTTCTGGAACCGGAAGTCGTACTCCTTGGGCGCGAACTCGCCGAAGACTTCTTCCAGCTTGAGCCGGTTGCTGCGCTGAACGGAGAATGAAACGCTGGTGCCCTTCAGGAAGCGCGGGCTGGACACGAACACGTCGTCCTTGGCCCGGCTCCATTCGAGCTGGATGCGATGGGACCGGAGCACGAAGCGGTCCGCCACGCGCGAGGTGAAGAAGATGCCCTCGCCGGTGTGGGCTTCGCGCATCGTGGTGGTGCGGCCCTTCAGGAGCTCGAGCATGGCCCTTTGCTCGTCCTCCAGGCGGAGCTTGGAGGCAATGGAATGAAATACGCCAATGCCGGGGTCGCGAACGTCAAAAGCGAAGGTGCCCGGGTCGAGGCGGATGCGCACGGCGCAACGCTCCGCCTCCGAGTGATCGATCGCATTGTTGAGCATCTCCGTGAAAGCGTAATGGACGATTGCCTCCACATTCGGGCGCAGGGCGCGGCGCAGGTTGAGGCTTGCGGCAGCTTCGTCCCAGACGCGATCCTCGGCGAGGCCCCGAATGCGCAGCGCGCGCGCGACGACCGCTGCGGGCGGCGCCCGGCCGCGCAGCATGTAGCGTGCGCTCCTGGCCATGCCCGCGCGGACCACCTTTCCCGCCGCGACCAGGCTCCGCATGTGCACGCTGAGAGCCTGGCGGCTGACGCCGAGGTGCAACCGCAACTCGCCCCCGGCTGCCGACCGCCGGCGGGCCAGATAGGCGAGGATCCTGCGCTTCGCGTCCACGCCGGCTACGCTGGCAGATCGTCAATATATTGTCAACTACTGTAAATTTTGAACGTCAACACCCGCGGCGGTCGCGGCCGCCGCTTGCCCATGGATTGTCAATCTCGCGTTATGGCAATCGTCAATGCATTACGCCGGAACAAATTACCGCATTGAGCAAGGAAGACATCGCGCGCTTGGCGCGCGTCGTCAAGGCCACCGATCGGGCGGCCACTGCCGGGCGCTATGGAGCACGCGCAGGATCTCAATTTCGCCCCGCACGATCCGGTACACAACAACATCGTTCGGATGCACCACCATTTCGCGGGTGCCCCTCACGCAGGAAGTTCAGGGTCGTTGCTTGACCTCGCACTGTTGCAGAAAAATACGGTCTTAAAATATCAGTTTTTCAGCTGGACTCACCGCTTCACACCCGCATCAAATCGAAAAACTCGTTGACCGGCATCGCCGCGAGGCGCTTGCGGTCAAGGCATACATCCCGAATCGCTCGCCGCTGCTTTTCCGCGAATACCCGCGCAACGTTTTTCTCGAACTTCTCGAGCAACAGCGGAATCCCCTCCTTGCGGCGCCAGCGATGGCCGAGCGGGTATTCGACCTCGACGCGCTCGGTCCTGGTGCCGTCCTTGAAGTGCACGCGGATCGCATTGGCGTTCGAGCGCTTCGCGGGATCGAGATAGTCGCGGCTGTAGCGTTTGTCCTCATGCCCGGTCATTTTGGCGCGCAGCCTGTCGATGCGCGGATCGGCGGCACGTTCGTCTTCGTAATCCTCCGCGGTGAGGCCGCCGAAGATCATGCCGATTGCGATCATGTACTGCGTGCAGTGATCGCGGTCCGCCGGATTGTGCAGCGGCCCGCTCTTGTTGAGGATGATCATCGAGGATTCGTGCATCCAGATATCGACCTTGGCGATTTCGTCGAGCCGGTCTTTCACCAGCGGATGCAGCTTTATCGCCGCCTCGACCGCGCCCTGCGCGTGAAACGCCGTGGGGTAGGCGATCTTGAACAGCACGTTTTCGATGACGTAGGTGCCGAACGGGCGCTGGAACCTGAACGGCCTGCCCTTGAACAGCACGTGGTAGAAACCCCAGGTTTTCGCGGTCAGCGCCGACGGATAACCCATCTCGCCCTTGAGCGCCATCAGCGCGAGCCGCACGCCGCGGCTCGCCGCGTCGCCCGCCGCCCACGACTTGCGCGACCCGGTGTTGGGTTTGCGGCGGAAGGCGGCGAGCGCGTGGCCGTCGACCCACGCGTTCGACACCGCGTTGATGATTTCCGCGCGCGTGCCGCCGAGCATTCTGGCAGTGACCGCGGTAACCGCAATCTTGACCAGCATGGTGTGATCGAGCCCGGCGCGCGTGAAACCGTTTTCGAGCGCGAGCCCGCCCATGATCTCGTAGGCCTTGATCGCCGCTTCGAGCGCATCGCGCATCACGAGCGGCTGCTTGCCCTGCGCGACGCGCGTGCGGGAGAGCCAGTCGGCGACGGCAAGAATGCCGCTGAAGGTGTCGGACGGATGGATCACCGTCTCGCCATAGAACGCGTCGTTGAAATCGAGCCAGCGGATCAGCGCGCCGATGTTGAACGCGGCGTGCACCGGGTCGAGCACGAAGGAGGTCCCCGGCACGCGCGCGCCGTTCGGTACCATCGTTCCCGGCACGAGCAGGCCGAGCAGCTTGGTGCACGCGGGATAGGCGAGCGCCTCGAAGCCGCAGCCGAGGCTGTCGATCAGGCAGAAGTGCGCGGTCTCGAACGCAAGCGCGCTCCTGACCGGATAGCGGTCAACGTAATCGGCGATATCGGTGATGACCTTGTCGAACGCGGGACGGACGTTGGTGGGTCTGGTGGTCATCTTGTTCCTGAGATAGCGTCTAATCGCCGGAGCCGGGGCCGCCGTACTTGATGCGCGGCATCTCGAAGCGGTCGGTGATGCGCGTGTAGCCGCCCTTGCCGGCCAGACGGCCGATCGGATTGATCCTGCCGACATCGACGTGGAATTTTTCGTTGACGATGCCGTCGTGGTAATGGAAATAAACCACTTCGCCGATGACCAGGTGATAGGGCTTGCGGCCGAGTTCGAGCATCTGCGTCAGCCTGCACTCGAGCGCGACCGGCGCCTCCGCAATATAAGGCGGCCGCACTTTCTTCGACGGCAGCGCGGTGAAGCCGGCCTCGGCGATCTCATTGGTGCCGCGTGGATAATCGATCGCGCAGACGTTCATCTTGTCCTTGATCGCGTCGCTCACGATATGCACCACGAACTCCGGGCACTCACGGATGTTGGCGACGGTGTCCTTGGCGCCGCTTTCCTTGTCGCCGACCGAGAACATGAGCATGGCCGGATCGGAGCCGATCGCGTTGAAAAAGCTGAACGGCGCCGCGTTCGGCCCGCTCTTGCCGAGCGTGGTCACCAGCGCGATCGGGCGCGGCGTGATGGTGCCGATCATCAGCTTGTATTGCGCCTGCCAATCAAGCTGCGCGGCGTCGAATTCAGTCATCGAGGAATTCCCTCCCTCATCCGGCGCCAGCGCTGCGCCGGTCATTGGACCGCGATATGCCCCGCCTCGATCACCTTCGCGTACTTGGCGATCTCGCGCTTGAACATGGCCGTCAGCTCTTCCGGCGTGCTGCCGACCGGCTGACCGCCTTCCCTCGCCATGAATTCCTGCACATCAGACGCCTTGAGCGCCTTCAGGATTTCCGCGTGGAGCTTGTCGACGATGGGTTTGGGCGTGCCCGCCGGCATGAACATCGCATACCAGTTGTCCACATCGAAATCCGGATAGGTCGAGGTCATGGTCGGCAGATTGGGGTACGCCTTGGCCGGTTTCGCGGTCGTCACGGCAAACGCCTTGACTTTGCCCGAGTCGACGTGCGGTTTAGCGGCAAGCGCCGTCGCAAACTCGAAATCGACCTCGCCGCTGATCAGCGCGGTAATCGCGGGGCCGCCTCCCTTGTAGGGCACGTTCACCACGCTGGCCCCGGTGGCCTGCTTGAACATCTCGACCGCCAGGTAACTGGTGGTGCCGGCGCCATTCGAACCGGCATTGAGCTTGCCCGTTTTTTTCGCCAGCGCGATTATCTCCTTCACCGATTTTACCGGCACACTCGGATGCGCCACCAACACCAGCGGCACCGAAGAGATCCAGCACACCGGCGTGAGATCCTTGAGGGGATCAAAGGTCAGCGATTTCTTGTAGAGAGTTACGTTGACGGAGAGCGACGCCGTGGTGAACAGAATGGTGTAGCCGTCGGGCGGCGACTTCACCGCCAGCTCGGCACCGATCAGACCCGCCGCACCCGCCCGGTTGTCGACGACGAAGGTCTGCCCCATGCTTTCATAAAACTTCTTGCCGAGCAGCCGCCCCTGGATGTCGGTGCCGCCGCCGGGCCCGAAGGGCACGATGATACGCACCGTCTTATCGGGCCAGCTCTGCGCGTGGACCGCGCCGGACACGCCAAGCGTAACTGCTGATAACAACAGGCCCGCAAAACGCATAGGTGAAGCGAATTTCATGATTTGTCTCCTCGATAATCAATCAGAACGCAAAAACTACATCATCCGAAACTGCTGCGACCCTTATTGGTTTGGGTCTTGTGCCCGTTTTTTATCGGTATGCGGAATAAATACCAGCCTGCTTCGCGCTTATTGCCCGTTGGCCCGCGGCTAACCGCGGTAAGCCGGCTCCGGCTGGGCGAAGAACGAATACAGAATGTGATACGCCATCAGGTAGTTGATCTGCTGGAAACTCGCGTGCGCGATGCCCGCCATCACCGCAAACTGCTTGTCGGAGTTCGGCAGGCGCTTGAAAAACTCGACGAGGTCGTCGAATCCCGCGATGCCGTCGAATTCACCGCGCATGACAATGGTCGGCACGGCGATCTTCCGCGGGTCGACCACCGGCAGCTTGGAGCACATGTCGACGTAAGTGCCGGTTGGCATCGAATCGTCGAGCGCGAGGATGGCGTCGGCAAACGCCTCGATCACCTTCTTTTCAGCGCAACCCGGATGGTCGCGCTCGAAAATGCTGTAGACGAACGCCCTGTCGATCGGGCGCCGCTTCATCTGCAGGAACTGCGGCAGCTTCCTGCGCCGCTCCTCGAGCGTCGGGCTGCCCTCGCCCGTCCACACGAACGCATCGAGCGCGAGCCGCGCGACGCGCTCCGGATGACGCTGCGCGAACAGCGCCGCGCGCAGCGCGCCGGACGAAATGCCGTAGACCAGAAATTTCCTGGTGCCACGCGTTTTCATGATGTAGTCGGTCGCGGCGGCAAGATCGTCCGCGCCGTTGGCGATATCGCAGTTGATGTCGCGCTTCTTGTCGGAGCGCCCGTAGCCCTCCATGTCGACGCTCCAGGTGGTGTAACCGCGCTGCGCAAACCAGTCCATGACCGACGAGTCCGGGCGCCCGGGCACCTTGAGGTCGAAGGTCGGTTGCGACGCCATCGACGAGCCATGCACGAACAACACCGAGCCGCGCTTGCCGTCGGGACTGCCGACAAATTTTTCCCACAAAAAAAGCCTGACGTCGCCTTTTTGGGTCCAGTGCTCCTGGCCGGAAACCACGGCCTGGCTGCTGCGTTGATTCATTGTGTCCCTGAAAATGAGGATTGATGGTGGCGGGTGAAACGAGCGCACAAGTCTAGTGCAGAGCACCGACGAGCGCAATCCGGGTTTACCTGCATTGCCGCCAGCGGTGGCGCGCCCTTATACTACCGGCGCCAAGCATGAGTGATGAGTGAACGGTCAGGCCTGCTAACGGTCAGCCATCAGCAGCAAGCCGTTCACCATTCACCATTCACCGTTCACCGTTCACCGTTCACCGTTTACCGTTCACTGTTCACTGATCACCGTCTCTGATGTTTCTTCTCGAACACGATGCGAAGACGCTGCTTGCGCTGCATGGCGCGCCGGTGCCGCACGGCGTGCTGCTCGACCGCAGCGAGATCGACGCCGCTGAATTACCGCCCGGCCCATGGGTGGTCAAGGCGCAAATCGCCGCCGGCGGGCGCGGCAAGGCCGGCCTGGTCCGCACGGCGGACACGCGCGGCAGGCTCGCAGCCCATCTGCGCGACATGCTCGGCTCCGCGCACCAAGGCATGACCGTGCGCGCCTGTCGCGTCGAAACGCAGATCACCGGCGTCGAGGAAGCGTATTTGAGCTTCATGCTCGACCCGGTTGCGGCCGGCGTGCGCATCATCATGTCAGCGCAGGGTGGTGCCGACATCGAGTCGCTCGCGAAATCCGCCGGCGCAATGCACAGCGCAACCGTGGCACCGCAATTGTCCGAACTCATGACGCAGGCAACCGGACTTGCCGCGGGATTCGCTTCACCTGTCGCCAACGCACTGAACAGCGCGGGACGCGAGTTGGCGCGGGTTTTTCTGGAAGCGGAGCTGAGTCTGCTCGAAATCAACCCGCTGTTCGTCCGCCCCGATGGCCGCTGGCTTGCGGGCGACGCCAAGATTGTCACCGACGACAACGCGCTTTACCGTCAGCCGCATTTGCGTGCGCTGCTGGAAAACCGCGCGGCCGCCTACCCCGAGGCGCAGCGCAAGCAGCAGCACGGCTGCGATTACGTGGTGGTCGACCCCGCCGGCGAAATCGGCCTGCTCACGACCGGCGCGGGACTCTCGATGATGCTGATCGACGAGCTGCGCGCGGCCGGCCTCAAGCCCTACAACTTCCTCGACGTGCGCACCGGCGGCCTGCGCGGCGATGCGACGCGCCTCGTCAACGTGCTCAACTGGATCGCGGAGGGCAAGCGCGTGCGCGTGCTGCTCGTCAACATTTTCGCCGGCATCACCGATCTCGGCGAATTCGCGCGGCTGCTCGCCGAGGCGTTCGCGCGCGTGCCGCAACTCAAGGTGCCGGTGGTCGCGCGCCTGGTCGGCACCGGCCTCGAGGCCGCGCGTGAATTTCTCGCCGCCCGCAACATTCCCGTCGTCACCGATCTCGGCGCCGCGCTCGCACACGTGCGCCGCCATCTCGCGCCATGAGTTACCCGCGCGTCGACCGCGCTACCGGCGTGATCGTGCAGGGCATCACCGGCCGCGCCGGCCGCATGCATACGCGGCTGATGCGGGATTATGGTACGAATATCGTCGCAGGCGTATCGCTCAAGGCTGACGTTGCCGACATCGACGGCGTGCCGGTGTTCGCTGCGTGCCGTGACGCCGTCGCGCGGACGGGTGCCACCGCAAGCGTGCTGCTGGTCGGCGCCGGGCAGCTGCTCGGCGCGGTCGAGGATGCGGTGCAGGCGGGAATCAAACTGATCGTGACGCCGACCGAAGGCATGCCGGTGCACGACGCGCTGCGCGCGCGGCGGCTGACGCAGGAAGCGGCCGTGACGTGGATCGGCGCGTCGACCCCGGGCATGGCCGTGCCGGGTCAAGCCAAGCTCGGCTTCCTGCCGGAAGCGTCCCTCGCGCCGGGGCCGCTCGGCTTGATGTCGAAAAGCGGCACGCTGTCGTACGAAGCCGGCTACCGGCTCGCGCAGCAAGGGATCGGCACGTCGGTATGGGTCGGCGTTGGCGGCGACCCCGTCAAAGGCACGCGCTTCGCCGAGCTGGTGCCGTTCTACGCCGCCGATACGCAGACCGAGGCGCTGCTGATCATCGGCGAGATCGGCGGCACCGAGGAGGAGGAATTCGCCGCGGCGCTCGCCGCGCAGCGTTTCGCCAAGCCAGTATTCGCGTTGATTGCCGGACGCAGCTCGCCCGAGGGCGTGACCATGGGCCATGCCGGCGCGCTGGTGCACGGCAGCCACGGCGGCTATGCGGCGAAAAAGGCCGCGCTCGAAAAGGCCGGCGCGACCGTGCTTGCCTCGCTCGATGAGATGACGACGGCAATCACCGCGTGGCACCGGTCACGCCAGCGCTAAATCACTAGCGAGTGCCGGCTGGATCAGCCGCCAGGACGCCAAGGGTGCGCAACGCGGCCGGCCCGCCATATATAATCAACTCTGCTGCCCCGGGAGAAACACCAGGTGGATTTCACCATCAGCGCCGAACAGCGCGAGTTCGTCAACGTCGTGCGCAAGGCGTGCCAGAAGGAATTCGCGCCGCGCGCGGTCAAATACCTCGACGGCGCCTGGCCCGCCGAGAACATGCAGCGGCTCGGCGAAATCGGCGTGCTCGGCATGGCGGTGCCTGCCGAATACGGCGGCTCGGGACTCGGCATCCTCGACACCGTGCTGGTGCTGGAGGAAATCGGCAAGGTCTGCTATGTGACGGCGATGGCGGTGCTCGGCGAAGTCGGCGTGCAGTGCCGCATCATCAGCACCTACGCGCCGGAATCGATCAAGCGGAAAATCCTGCCGCGCGTCGCCTCGGGGGATGCGATCCTCGCGATCTGCATGACCGAGCCCAACGCCGGCACCGACGTGCCGAATTACGCCACCAACACCGTCGTCAAGGGCGACCGCGTGATCGTCAACGGCCGCAAGACTCTGATCAGCCGTGCCGATCTCGCCGAGATGTTCGTCGTGTTCACGCGCGTCGGCGGCGTGCCGGGCGCGCCCGGCATCGGGTGCGTGCTGATACCGGGCGGCGTCAAAGGCCTGGTTGCCGAAGCCAAGTACCACACGATGGGCGGCGAGTACTTGAGCGAAGTGCAGTTCAACGACGTCGAGCTGCCGCTCGAGAACCTGGTGATCCGCGACCATGGACTGAAGCGGCTGATGAGCGCGTTCAACACCCAGCGCTGTCTTAATCCCGCGATCTGCCTGGGCCTGGCCGAGGGCGCGCTCGAGGCATCGCTCGAGTACCTGCGCGACCGTCAGGCGTTCGGGCACCCGATCGGCGATTTCCAGGGCCTGCGGTGGAAAGCCGCCGACATGTACATCCAGATCGAGGCGGCGCGCGGGCTGCTCTATCGCGCGGCGGTGAGCGGCGGGCAGTTTCCCGACCCGACGCTCGCGGCGATGGCGAAGATCTACTGCAATGAAATGAGCATCCGCGTGACCTCGGAGGCGATCCAGATCCACGGCGGCTACGGCTTCACCGACGAGTACGCGGTGTCGCGCTTTTTCCGCGGCACGCGCTACGGCAGCCTGGGCGGCGGCACCACCGAGACGCTGCGCAATCTCGTCGGCAAGAAGCTGGTCGAGGAAATGGACCTGGCGACCGGTGTCCTCGGAGCGGGATTTTTCTGAGCGCCGGAAGCTGCCGGCTGACGGCTAATACGTCGGCCTCGGCCGCAGGTACTCGTTCCGGTCCATCGATTTCACGCCGAGTTTCCTGATCTCGGTGCCCTTCAGCACATCGAGCGCCACTTCGGCACCGGCGTCGCCGCTCGCCCATAGCTTGCGGTAGAAATCGGCATGCCCCTGCACCTGCTCACCGCGGATGCCGACGATGATGTCGCCGCTCACCAGACCCGCTTGCTCGGCCGGGCTCTCGGGCGACACCCGCGTCACGATCAGCTTGCCCTGCAGGTCCTGCGTATTGATGCCGAGCCATGGGCGCGGCTTCGCGGATGATTTGCCCTGCGCGATCAGGTCGCCGAGAATCGGCTTCAGCAAATCGATCGGAACGAACATGTTGCCCGGCATCTGGGCGCGCCCGCCGATCGCGTCACCGACCACCAGCGAGCCGACGCCAATCAGCTTGCCCTCCTTGTTGATCAGTGCGGCGCCCTGCCAGTTGACCGTCGCCGGCGCGGTGAAAATCGCCTCGTCGAGCAGGTACTCCCAGTAACCGGCGAACGGACGGCGCGACACCACGAACGCCGGCGCGACGCCGTCGAAGCCGACGATCAGCACCGGCTCGCTGTCACTCAACTTGGCCGAATCGCCGAACGTGATCGGCCGCACCGGCGGCGCCTTGACCGCGCGCAGCAAGCCGAAACCGGTGGCGAAATCGTAGGCGACCACGCTCGCCGGCAACGGCAGGCCGTTAGCGGCGGCGATCTCGACCGACTCGGCTTCCTGAATCAGGTAGCCGATGGTGAGTATCAGCCCGCTCGAGTCGATGACGATGCCGGTGCCTTCGCGCTCATGGCCGAGCGTCGAGCGGCTGCGCGCATCCGGCACCGCCTTGGCGCGGATCTTGACCACGGAAAACGAGTCGACCGTCAATTGTTCGCGATTGCCGCCGCGCGGCGCGTCCGCGGCGCTGACCGGCAATGCCCCGAGCAGCAGGCATGCGGCAACCAGCAGCACGCCGGCACCGGTAAGCCGCCTGTGATCTTGACCGATCCGGCGGCAGCGCTGGCCGGGCCGCCCGCAGGGAAACGCCAAGGAATGCAGCATGTTTACACCCTCCTGTGCCGGGACCGTCGTGCCGAACAGCTCACGCCTGACCCGGATATTATGCTTCAGCGGGCTCTTCGGCAATCGCGCAACTCGTGCGAAAATCGGCATTCCCGGCGCGCGCCCATTCCCGCGATCAACCCGAGCAGAAAAACCATGAGCAGGAAAACCGCAATGAACGCATGGATACTCGCCGGCGTGTTGCTGGCGGCGGCGCTGGCGCCGCCATGCGCTGCCGCACAAGGTTACCCCGCCAAGGCCATACGCATGATCGTGCCGTTCCCGCCCGGCGGCCCGAACGACATCCTCGGCCGCGTAGTCGCCCAGAAACTGACCGAACAGCTCGGGCAACAAGTGGTGGTCGACAACCGCGGCGGCGCCGGCGGCATCATCGGTGCCGAGCTTGCCGCCAGGGCCGTGCCCGACGGTTACACACTGCTGCTTGGTGGCACGGCTTCATTGTCGATCAACCCGGGCCTGCACCGGAAACTGCCCTATGATCCGCTCATGGACTTCGCGCCGGTCAGCCTGGTCGGCACAGCGCCGAGCATCCTAGTCACCCATCCGTCATTGCCGGTGAAAGCGGTCAGGGACGTGATTGCGCTGGCCAGAGCCAGGCCGGGGCAGCTCAATTTCGCTTCCGCCGGCATCGGCACGCCGCCGCATCTTGCGGGCGAGTTGTTCAAGAGCATGGCCGGCGTCGACACGGTGCACGTGCCGTACAAGGGTGGCGGGCCCGCGCTGGTCGATCTGATCGCGGGCCAGGTCAACATGTATTTCTCGGGAATTTCGGCGGCACTGCCGCTGGTCAGGGACGGCAAACTGCGCGGCATCGCCGTCACCAGCGCCAAGCGCACCGCATTGATGCCCGATACGCCGACCATCGCCGAATCGGGACTGCCCGGTTACGAGGTGGGCAACTGGTATGCGATCGTCGCGCCGGCGGCCACGCCGAAGGCCATTGTCATGCGCCTCAACCACGAAATCGTAACAGCGCTCGCGGTGCAGGACGTGAAGAAACGCTTTGTCGAACTCGCCGCCGATCCGCTCGGCAGCACTCCCGATGAGCTGTTGCAATATAACCGCAGCGAAATCTCGAAATGGGCGCAGGTCATCAAGTCCGCCGGCATCAAGCCGGAATAATAATCAAATCTTTGGCCGCAAAGGACGCCAAGGACGCAAGGAAGAACGAAGAAACTACAAACGGAAAACAGTGAACTCTATAAAACGTGACCTGAAGATCCGGTATTCAGTTTTAGTTCTTGCTGCTCGACTTTCTTGTTTCGTCTTCCTTGGCGTCCTTCGCGTCCTTTGCGGCGAAGCTTTTCTCTAAATTGGGGAGTGAATAATGGAACTGGGATTGAAAGGCAAAGTTGCAATCGTCACCGGCGCCACCGAAGGCATCGGCAAAGCCACCGCAGTCCAACTCGCGCGGGAGGGCGCCAAGGTTGCGATTTGCGCGCGCCGCACGGAGCTCGTCACGAAAACCGCCGACGAAATCATGCGCGCGGGCGGGGATGCATTCGGCATGGCGGCCGACATGAGCAAAGCCCCGGACATCGAGCGTTTCATCAACGCCGTCGTAAAGCATTGCGGGCGGATCGACATCCTGGTCAACAACGCCGGCACCTCGGCGCGCGGGGCGTTCCTGGAACTCGATGATGCGAAGTGGAGCGCGGACCTCGAGTTGAAGCTCTTCGGCGCGATCCGCTGCACGCGGCTCGCGGTGCCGCACATGCGCAAGCAAGGCGGCGGGCGCATCATCAACATCACGATTTCGAGCGCCAAGCAGCCGGGCGCCGGCTCGATGCCGACCTTGGTGTCGCGCGCGGCGGGGCTCGCGCTGACCAAGGCGCTGTCGAAAGAGTACGCGGCCGACAACATACTGGTGAACACCGTGTGCATCGGCAAGATCAAATCCGGCCAGCACGAGCGGCGCTTTGCGCGCGACGGCATCGGCGCCGGGGAATATTACGCGAAGGAAGCCACGGGCATTCCGCTCGGCCGCTTCGGCGAGGCCGCGGAAGCGGCCAACGTGATCGTATTCCTCGCGTCCGACGCTGCGAGCTATGTCACGGGCACCAGCGTGAATCTGGACGGCGGCACTTCCGGCGTGCTGTGAGCCCTCCGATGCCGCCCCGGCTTGTCTTCGCCTTAACCCTGATCGCGCTCGTCGCGGGCGCCGCGGCGCAGGACTATCCGTCGAAGCCGATCCGCCTGATCGTGCCCTTTCCTCCCGGCGGCGGCAACGATACCATGGCGCGCACCGTCGGTCACCAGCTGACCGCAGCGCTTGGCCAGCAGGTAGTGATCGATAACCGCGCCGGCGCCGGCGGCATCATCGGCGCCGAGACCGCCGCCAAAGCGGCGCCCGACGGTTACACGCTGTTTCTGGGCGGCGTCGGCAGCCACGGCATCAATCCCAACCTGCGCGCCAAGCTGCCGTATGACCCGGTCAGGGACTTCGCGCCGGTGAGCCTGATCGCCTCCGCGCCGCTGATCCTCGTCGTGCATCCGTCGGTGCCGGTAAAATCGGTGAAAGAGCTGATACAACTCGCGAAAGCGAAACCGGGCCAGCTCAATTTCGCGTCGAACGGCGCGGGTGGCTCGTCGCACCTCGCGGCCGAAATGTTCAAGATGATGACCGCGACCGACATGGTGCACGTGCCGTATAAAGGCCTGTCGCCAGCGCTGACCGATCTTCTGAGCGGCCAGGTGCAGTTGATGTTCTCGAGCACCGTCGCGATCCTGCCGCAAGTACGCGCCGGCCGGCTGCGCTCGCTGGCGCTGACGAGCGCCAGGCGCGTGCCGGCGCTGCCCGACGTGCCGACTGTCGCCGAATCCGGCGTTGCCGGCTACGAGACCGCGTCGTGGTACGGCGTGCTCGCCCCGGCCGGCACGCCGCAACCCATCGTCGACCGGCTCAACCGCGAAATCGTCAGGATCGTGCAGCTGCCCGAGGTGCGCGAGCGGCTCGCCGCCGAAGGCGCGGAACCCGTCGGCAACTCGCCCGGGGAATTTGTGGCGTACATCAAGCGCGAGCTCGCGCGCTGGGCGACGGTCATCAGGCAGGCGCGCATTCAGCCTGACTAGCCGCTGCAGCCACGTATGGACGTATTCAGCGCCGCCGCCTAAACTGCATGGCATCGGCTGCGTATCTGAAAATTTCGCGAGACCACTCATGAGCAAACCCGACTGGGCAGCGTTACGCAACGAATTCCCGACGCTCGCTAACTGGACCTATCTCGATGTCGCGCGCAAGACCGTACCGCCGCGCTGTCAGGAGCGGGCGCTGCAGGAATATTGCCGCGATGTCTACGCGAACGCCGGCGCCGACGCCTGGTCTGCGGTGAACGTTGCCGAGACGCGCGCCGTAATGGCGCGGCTGCTCGGCGCGAAGCCGGCCGAGATCGCGTTCACCAGGAATACGACCGAAGGGCTCAACATCGCCGCCCACGCGTTCGACCTCACAGCCGGCGACAACATCGTGCTCACCAACATGGAGCACTTGGCCAACATCTGGGTGTGGAAGCACTGGGAAGCCAAAGGCGTCGAGATCCGCTACGCCGAGCACCGCAACGGCCGGCTCACGCTCGATGCGTTCGTCGAAAAAATGGACGGCCGCACGCGCGTGGTATCGACCGCCTACGTCACTTATGGCAACGGCTACCGCGTCAATCTGCCCGCGCTGGGCAAAGTCTGCCGCGAGCGCGCTATCCGGCTGGTCGTCGACGGCGTGCAGGCCGCCGGCATCCTCGCTGCGCCGCTATCCGAGCTGGGCGCCGACATGGTCGCGATCGGCGGCCACAAGGGCCTGTTCGGCCTGACCGGGTCGGGACTGGTGTACTGCCGCGAGGAGCTGGTGAACGAACTCAAAACGCCGTTCATCAAGGCGCCCGTTGCCGAGGGCTCGGCCGCTGCGCGGGCTCACGTCAACAGCCAGTTCGATTACGTGCGCATCGCGCACCGCTTCGAGGCCGGCAACCCCAACTTCCTCGGCATCCGCGTGCTGCGGCGCGGCGCGGAGTTCCTGCAGTCGATCGGGCTGCCGCATATCGAGCAACGCGTGCGCGAGCTGTCGTCCACGTGCCTGCAGCTTTTGAAGGAGGCCGGTCTGAAGACCCTCACGCCGGAGGCATGGGAAGAACGGGCGCAGATCGTCAACGTGCTGGTGCCGGATGCCGGCGGGCTGATGGAGCGGTTGCGCGAAAAGCACCGCATCGTCACCAACGTCAAGGACAATGCGCTGCGCTTGTCGATGTCGTTCTTCAACAACGAAGAGGACCTCGAACGCGCAATGCACGCAATCAAACACGAGCTGGCCGGGAAGATTGCGACGGCCGCCTGAAGAACGCGCACGGCGCCTACGGTGCATAGACCCATAGCTCGAGCTGCACCGTGCATCCGGGTACCGGAAGAAACGGCACTTCCACTGCGGAAAACGGCAGATGCCGGTCCGGCAAGAACCGCTCCCACACCTGGTAGGCTGGATAGAACTCACGCAAATCGGTGTGATACTGCTGGATTCGCACCACGTTAGCGAGCGATGTCCCGGCTGCGCGGCAGATGTTATGCGCGTTTGTCAATAAACAGTTCATCTGCGCCTGAATGCTCGAACCGAAGTACGGCTGTCCCGGGTCCGGTCGCGCCGCCTCGACCAGGCCGTTCCGGTCGATCGCGAGCATGCCGGATATGAATAACAGATCGCCCGCGCGCACCGCCTCGCTATAACCGGCAAACGAAGGCGTGACGCCGGCGCTGATGATCTCCTTCCTGGCCTTGCCGGTATCGCGCAGTGCGATGGTGTTGATTTCGAGCCGCGCATCCGATAAAAAAAATCCCGGCGTCGCAGTCGGGATCAGCGTTGTCGCAGGCTTCGCTCGCGGGAAGTATTTCGACCATACCTCGTTAAACGGCGCGAAGTCTTCCGGATCGCGCAGGTAGACCTGGCATTTCACGATGTTTTTCAACGAAGAGCCGGCTGCGTTCAATGCCGGTTCGATCTTGCGCCGCAGAATGAATTCCGCTTCCAGCTTGACCGGCGTACCCTTCCACAGGTGCCCTGCAAGCATGCGCGCCTCCGGCGCGAGCCCTTCGCCGAAAGTGAGCGAATCCGCCATGCGCCCGGCCACAAACACATAGTCTTCCGCCGCCAGCGCAAGGCTGTAGCCCGAGGTCGGATGGACCGCGTGTCCTTGCGGCCGGATGTGTTGCGGATGAAAACTGCCCCGCGGCACGATGCCGATCATGTGCACCTCGATCTCCTGGCCCGCGAGCAAAAAGCGCTGCGCCAGCGTGGAGGTGCTGGGGGGAATATGGTGCTTGAGTATTGCGTGCCGCGCGTCGTGATAGGGCTCAACCGCCTGGTGCGTGGTGTAGTTCTGATCGACCCGCACCACGTTGCGCAGCCCGCTGCCGCCGGCCTTGAGTACCGCGCCCACGTTCCTGAAGATTTGTTCCGCCTCACGCCTGCGTTTTGACTTGTCCCACTGCGGGAGTTTCGGGCGCAGCACCGCGGCCGACATTCCGCTTATGTAGTCACGCGTGCCTTTGTGGCCGGTGGCAAAAACCCAGCGGCCCGCGCGCATGCCCGGCGCGTAACGAATATTGCCGTGCGGAATAGTGACGGGAAGCAGGGGTTTGGCCGCCGCTCCGCTATATTTTGTCATTTTGTTTTCCTGTTGGTGTCGGGCGTCCCGCGTGGCGTTATTATACGGGGTGAAATATGCGGATACCGCGACGAGCATCGACCGGGGCGCGCGCTCGCACCCGGACAGCGCGCAATATACCGCTACCGAACACTCGGCAGTGACCGGTGCACAATCGAATTATCCGTCTGCGAAAAGAGAATGCTAATGATGCGAATCATCCTGCTGCTGGCCATTGCGTTGCTCTCCGTTCCCTCGGTTGCCGCCGACACCGCCAAGGATTATCCGACACGTCCTGTCCGCTTCATCAATCCGTTCCCCCCGGGCGGCAGCAGCGATCCCTCTTGCCGCCTGCTCGCCGATGCATTGACCAAATCGTTCGGGCAGCAGTTCATCGTGGATAACCGCGGCGGCGGCAACGGCAACATCGGGACCGCGATCGCCGCGAAGGCCACCCCGGACGGCTACACGTTGGTGTTTGCGTCGGGCACGACGTTCACGATCAACCCGTTCGTCTACGCTTCACTGGGTTTCGACCCGAAAAAAGATCTTGTTCCGATAATCCGGTTCGGCGGCGTCCCGAACGTGCTCGTAATACATCCATCGATTCCCGCGCACACGCTGGCCGCGTTCACCCAGTACGTAAAGACGCGTCCCGGCGAGCTGAATTACGCGTCCGCCGGCAATGGCAGCAGCATGCATCTCGCTGCCGAGCTGTATCAGAAAATGACGGGCACCAAGATGCAGCATGTTCCGTATGTCTCCCCCGGTCTCGCCACCCAGGATACGTTGGCCAATCGCACCCAGTTGATCTTTCACCTGCTGCCGGCGATCGCGCAGCAGGTGAATGCCGGCAATCTGCGTGCGCTCGCGGTGCTCGCGCCGGCACGTTCGAACGTGCTGCCTGACGTCCCCACCACCAGGGAAGCCGGGTTGCCGGGGCTGGAGTCCGGCACGTGGTACACGGTAATGGCGCCCAACGGCACGCCGCACCCGATCATTGCCAGGGTCAACAACGCGGTAAATCGTGCGCTCGGAGAACCCGCCTTCCGCAAGCGCGTGATGGATATGGGTCTTACCATCATGGGCGGCTCGCCGGAGGAAGTAACAACCTACATCGATTCCGAAGCCAGAAGGTGGTCGGAACTCGTGCGCAGCGCCGGCATCAAGATTGACTGACAGAAATTGCTTATCAGGCCTGGCTTGATCGGGTTTTCGCTTGATCCCGGCGCACTCGCGCCGCTCCGGTGCCAGGCTTCTGCTATTGCCTGCACTGCGCCTGCCAAAGAAAAACGGCTCAGCGCGTTAACCCTAAGCCGTTGATCTTGGTGCTGGTGAGTGGACTCGAACCACCGACCTACTGATTACGAATCAGTTGCTCTACCAGCTGAGCTACACCAGCGTTCGCACGCAGGCGCGTATTGTATCAGGCCGCGGTGGAGCGGATGCGGACGATGATATCGACGCCTGCGGTCGTCATGCCATGCGGCAGCCGCGGCAGGCCGGTGACGCGGATATCGCGCGCATCGATGTCGGTGAGCTCGCCGGTGTCGACGTTGTAGAAGTGGTGGTGCGGGTCGGTGTTCGGATCGTAGAACACCTTGCTCGGGTCGACGATGACCTCCCGAATCAGCTGCTTTTCCAGGAACAGGTTGAGCGTGTTGTAGACCGTCGCCTTGGAGGTCTGCGGAGCGCGGCCGTTGACCAGCGCCAGAATCTGCTCAGCCGACAAATGCTCGCCGCGCGAGAAAATCGCGTAGGCGATCTCGATGCGCTGATGCGTCGGGTTGATGCCGTGGCTGCGCAGCGCCTCGGCCAGGTTGTCCCGTGTATATTGATTCCCAACCATTATTTTCATTCTAAACCAACGTTTGGACTCTGTCTAATTGAGAACGGTTCAAGGGCTTACGCCTGACCGCCACTAAATCAGCGGGAAAATGGCCCACGCGCAACGCCTCGCCCCCGTTGTTAGAATCCTCCATGCATGAGGCATCCTGCCGGACCAAGCGCCGTTCGTCCCGGTTTTAGGCTCGTTCATCGGCAAGTTTTGCCTGTTGCAGCGGCAGCAACTAGCATTTAACCCGTCATAAAAGGACCGAACATGCAAACTCATAACAACGTGGCGCAAACCCAAGGGAGCAAATTCCTCGGCTTCACGCTGATCGAACTCATGATCACGGTCGCGGTTATCGCCATTCTGGCGGCGGTCGCGTATCCGTCCTACCAGGACTACGTGATCCGCGCCAACCGTTCAGCCGCGCAGCAGTTCATGCTCAGCCTTGCCAGCCGCGAAGAACAGTTTCTGCTCGATGCGCGCGCCTACACCGCGACGATCGGCACGGGCGGACTCAATCTGACAGCCCCGCCCGAATTGGGCAGCCGCTATACGTTTGGCGTCGCCGTGGCGGCCGGTCCGCCCCCGACTTACACCATCACAGCGACCCCCATCGGCCCGCAGGCGAGAGACCTCTATGACCCGCTGGGAAATACCACTAACAACGTCGGCCCGCTGACGCTTGACAACCTCGGCCAGAAGGGCCCGGCCGTCAAGTGGACGAGGTAACAGGCGGACCATCATGCGGCCACCGAGAATGACCGAACGAGCCACACGTCCCGGAGCGAGATTCGCGTTACGCTCCGGGCGCGGGTTCACGCTCATAGAGTTGATGATTTCGATCACCATTCTCGCCATTCTGGTCAGTGTCGCCGCGCCATCGCTGAGCTCCCTCGTCCGCGACCAGCGCGTGAAGACCGCCACCTTCGATGTGTACGCGGGTCTCGCTTACGCGCGCAGCGAAGCGATCAAGCGCAACGCGACCGTGGACATCACCCCGAACGGAGCCGACTGGGGCGGCGGCTGGCGGATTCAGTCTGGCGGCACGGCGCTGAAAAACCAGGATGCCTTCAGCAAGATCAGCATCGGCGGGCCGGCCGGAACGGTCACCTACCAGCGCGACGGCCGCATCAGCGGCATCGCCGCGCCGATGTTCGTGGTCAAATCAGCGGAAGACAACACCATCACCGCCCGCTGCGTGAGGGTCGACCTGAGCGGCCGTCCCAACATCAAAGTCGATACCAACAAAGATCCCAGCGATGGTTGCCAGTAGCCATTTCATTAACGAACCACGGGACCGTTCGCCCATGAACAGCGTTAATTTCCTTGCGCCGCGGAACTCGGGATTTACGATGATCGAGGTGCTGGTGTCGTTATTGGTCATCACGTTCGGTTTGCTGGGGCTGGCCGGCCTGCAGACCCGGATGCAACAGGCGGAATTCGAGTCCTATCAGCGCTCGCAGGCGCTGGTGTTGCTTTACGACATGGTCGATCGAATCAATATCAACCGGGCGACCGCACCGTGTTTCGTCATTACCACCGACCCGGCCGCCGGTGTCAATTATCTGGGAGCCGGAGCGGCCAGTCCGCCTGCATGCGGCTACAGCACTTCCGGGAACAACGCGAGCGCCGACAGCGCCATCGCCGAATGGGACAACCTGCTCAAAGGCGCCGCCGAAACGAAAGTCGGCAACCAGGTCGGCGCCATGATCGGCGCCCGCGGCTGCATAAGCTACGACAGCGCCAGCGAACTTCCCGATCCCGCGGGGGCGGCTCTTGCAGGGACCGGCATCTATACGGTAACCGTGGCGTGGCAAGGCACGGTCGAAACCTTCGTGCCACCGGTAAGCTGCGCGAATAATTTATACGGGACGGAGCTCCGGCGGCGGGTCGTTTCCACAACCTTCCGTCTGGCCCACCTCAAATAACGGAAGATTCCCATGGCAAACATACGCGGCGCAATCAACAAGACCAGCGGTTTCTCGCTGATCGAATTGATGATAGCCCTTACGATCGGCTTGATCCTGCTGGCGGGACTGACGCTCATTTTCGTCAACTCGAGCGAAGCCAACCGCGAATTGCAGAAAACCGCCCAGCAGATCGAGAACGGCCGTTACGCCATAGACATCATTTCCCAGGATCTGCGCCACGCGGGTTTCTACGGACACCTGCACGAGATGCCCGCCGCGCCGGCCGCCCTTCCCGACCCATGTGAAATCGCGAGCGCGACGAACCTGCATGACGCACTGGCGTACCCGGTGCAGGGCTACCGGGCGGCGGACCTCGCGACCGCCGCCGACATCACCGCCAGCACCTGCGATGACCAGCTTTTGCTGACCACGGCTAATCTCAAACCGGGCTCGGACGTGCTGGTGATCCGGCGCGCCAACACTAGCGCGCTGGCGACGACTGACGTGGCGGCTCTCGACGAAGTGTACATCCAGGCAACCGGCACCCAAGCGGCAATCCGATTCGGGAACGGCGCCGCGATCGGCACCGATAACAATACCAATAACGGAAGCGGCGGCGCGTCGACTCCCGATTTCGTGCTCAACAACGGCACCACGCCGGCGCCGATCCGCAAATTTCACGTGCACGTCTATTTCGTTGCCCCATGCAGCTTCGGCACCGGCGCCAACGGCATATGCCAGGCCGGCGATGACGCGATACCCACGCTCAAACGCCTTGAGTTGGTACGCGACCAGGTCGACGGGGTGAGGAAAATGAAGCTCGTGCCACTGGTGGAGGGAATCGAGTATCTGAAACTGGAATACGGGATCGACAATGTGCCGAATGCCGCCGATCCCGCGACCGGCCTGATGGGTGACGCAACCGTCGATGCAATTACTGCGACGCCGGCGGACTGGACGACCGTGATCGCGGCAAAGGTGTACGTGCTCGCGCGCAACACCGAGCCCACCGCGGGCTTCATCGACGACAAAACCTACACGCTCGGCACGGTCGCCGTGCCCGCATTCAACAACAATTTCAAGCGCCATGTCTACACGACAGAAGTTCACCTCATGAACCCCGCAGGACGCCGGGAGATTCCATGATCCATTCAGCAATCAAACGCCAACGCGGTGCGGTGCTGCTCGTCAGCCTCATTATGCTGGTGGTGCTGACGCTATTCGCGGTCGCCGGTTTCAACCTTTCCAGCGTGAACCTGAAGATCACCGGCAACTTCCAGGGGCAGAAGGCCATGGAAGCCGTGGCCCAGCAAGCCATCGAACAGGTCATCAGCAGCGTCAGCGCGTTCAACCTGACGCCGGCCGCCTCGACGGTCTGCGTCAATGGCGGCTTCGGCTGCGCCGGCGGCTACAACGTCGCCGTCAGCGCGCCCAAATGCAACTACGCGGCGACGGCAAAAGGGTACACCAAGAAAGTCGGCGAACTTACCCCCGACGACACCGACTGGGAAATCCGGGCCGAGGTCACCGACCCTCTCACCGGCGCCAAGGCGGCGATCGTGCAAGGCGTAAGCATAAGGATGCTGGCAGGCAACTGCCCCACGTAGTAACCAACCAATCAGCGGAGTCATTTCATGAAATCGCGCTTCTTTTTGAAACTGATGTCGGTCGTTCTGCTGGCTGCGGCGCAACTGGCGCTGGCCGCCTTCGACCCGGTCAACGACGACACCGACATCTTTCTCGCCAACCCGAACATCACGGCCGAGCGCCCCAACGTACTGATCATCCTCGACAACACCGCCAACTGGAACCTGCCGTTCACCAACGAGAAAAACGCGCTGGTGCAGGTGGTCAACGGGCTGTCCGACCAGTTCAACGTCGGCCTCATGATGTTCCCCGAGACCGGCGGCGGCAACGACAACGTTGACGGCGGCTATGTGAAGTACCACGTGCGGCAGATGACCTTGACCAACAAGACCGCGCTGTCGTCGATCGTCAACAACCTCGACAGACTCGGCGACGTGGGCAACAACGCGACCACCGGCCTCGCGATGTTCGAGGCCTATCTGTATTTCGCCGGCAAGGCCTCGCTCGCCAGCTTCGGCAAGGTCAAGACCGACTTCACCGGCAACACCGCCAACAATCCGCTCGCCGCGCCGCTTACCGGGCACGCGCTGCCGGCCAATCCAACCGCGGCCAGCCTCTACACCTCGCCGGTCGTCGATGGCTGCCAGCGCAACTTCATCATTTACATCAGCAACGGGCCCGCCAACGAAAATGCGGCGGCCCGGTCTAAGCTTCAGGGCTTGCTTGCCGCACTGATCGGCAAGAATCCGCCGGATACCATCGCCATCACGCCTTCCGGACAGCAGGGCGACTGGGCCGATGAGACGGCCAAGTTCATGGCCAACGCCGACGTGGCCACTGCGTTGGACGGCGTGCAGAACGTCTTTACGTACGTCGTCGAGGTGGATGCCGGCACCACCGGACAGGGCCCGGACATGACGGCGCTGTTGAAAAGCATGGCGTCGAACGGCAAAGGCAAATATTTCGGCGTGACCAGCAGCGCATCGGGCAGCGCGATCGTCGACGCGCTCAACGCGATCTTCACTGAAGTCCAGGCCGTCAACAGCGTGTTCGCTTCCACCACGCTGCCGGTCAGCGTCAACGTGCGCGGCACCAACATAAACCAGGTGTACATCGGCGTGTTCCGCCCCGACGCCAACAAGGCGCCGCGCTGGCTGGGCAACCTCAAACTCTATAACCTGGCGCTCAACTCCACCACCAGCCAGGTGTTCCTCGCCGACGCGATCAACGGCCCGCCGCCCGCAGTCGGCAATCCGGTGGAAAACGCCGTCACCGGCTTCGTGACCGGCAGCGCGGTGAGTTTCTGGACCACGAACTCCAGCTTCTGGGCTTTCCGGGATCCCAGCCAGAACGGCGTCGGCGGGGCGTCGGACGCAGCCGACGGCGATCTGGTGGAGAAAGGCGGCGGCGCGCAGCAGTTGCGGATCGCTTATGCCGCCGCCGAGGCTTCCTCGCCCACGCGCAAGGTATACACCTGCACCACCGGCGGCTTCGCCCAGTGCATTGCGGGCAGCGCATTGTCGGCCACGCCGTTTAATACGAGCAACACCGATATCGACGCCGTTTCGCTCGCGCTCGACACGCGGCTGGTGTCGCCGCTGACCGCGTACGCGACCCAGTCGGCCACGTCGGTCACCGACCACCTGCCGATATCGTTCTTTATCAATACCATTGCCGGACACTTCTCCCAGGTATCGAACCTGAACAATGGCAGCATCACACGCACCATCACCAACCTCACGACGGCGACGCCCAAGACGGTCTGCAGCACATGCCTGACCGGCTTGGTGCCGAATACGCTGAGCGTGGGGATTTCGAGTATCGCCAAGAGCGGCGCCAACTTTGTCGTAACCGCTGCCGGGTCATTGCCAAGCAATTTCCAGAACACCGCCACCGTGACGATCTCCGGCAACTCGGCGGGCGGCTATAACGGCAATTTCACGATTTCGAATATCAACACCTCGGCCAAGACCTTCCAGATCAATGCATCCGGCAACCCGGGCACCGGCACCGGCGGCACCGCGTCCGTCACCAATATTGTGAACTCGACCACCGCCACCGCGACCTTGCCCGGCCACGGCTATGTGAGCGGCCAGTCGGTGACGATCAATGGCGCTGCGCCCTCGGACTTCAACCAGACCCGGAATATCACGGTGGTGGACGCTGACCACTTCACCTACAGCATCCCCACCGCGCAGGGCGCCGCCACCGTGGCGGGCGGGTTTGCCAGTATCACGGCTTCAGGCAACACGACCACCGCGACCGCGACGACCTCGGCGGCGCACCCCTTCGTCGCCGGCAACACCGTGACCGTAAACGGGGCCAGCGACCCCGCCTACAACGGCCCCCATACGATCATTTCGGTGCCGAGCTCGACGAGCTTCACCTACTCCGTGGGCGGCACCCCGATCGGCCCGAACACCAATACGACGGGGGTGTCCGCGTTCCGGGGCGGCAGCACCACGGTCACCGTGACCACCTTCTCGCCGCATGGTTTCTCGCAAGGGCAGACCGTCTTCATCACGGGCTCGGATGTTTCCGGCTATAACGGCGCATTCACCATCAACTGTGGCGGCTGCGTATCCGGTGACGGGTCAACGACATTCCAGATTACGACCGCGACCGTGCTGCCGGCCAATACGAGCACCCAAGTGTATGTTTCGGACCAGGTCTCTAACTTTATGCTCGGAATCGCCCCGAATCATGGTCTCAAAGACGGGGACAAGGTCGTGATCGAGGGGGGTACCGGTGCGGGTGATCCGATTGCCGGGACTTACGAGATCTACAGCGTGTTCGGCACGGACGTCTTCTTCGAAATATTTGCCCCCGGGTTGCCGGCGATCACCGCGACCAATTACACCATACGGCCCGTGGGCGGGACGAACGGGGTCACGGGCCTGCCAGGAACAGGCCCCCTCGCCTATGCCACGGTCCCCAATCACGGCTATCCCAACGGGCAAGAGGTCCGCATCGCCGGCGCCAGTCCGGCCGGCTACAACGGCATCGAGACGATCACGGTTTGCGACGGCACGCAAACGACCCCGTCTAGATTTGGGGGTACATTGACTAAGTCTTGCTCGAACCAGCAGAACATGTTTACCTATCCGCTGGCGAGCGCGCTGGGTCCCAACACGAGCCTCGCGGTGACCGCCTCGATCAAGAGCACGCGCGCGCGCGCGACCGCGGTGGCGCACGGGTTTGCAACCGGTGACTCGGTGACGATTTCCGGCGCAAGCCCCAACGCGTTCAACGGCACTGTCACGATCACCGTGGTCGATGCCGACACCTTCACCTATACGATCGGTTCCAAAGAGGGCGACGCCACGGGCACCATCGCGGCGATCGGAAGCGGCGGCATCGACCGCACCGCGCTGATCAACTGGGTGCGTGGCCAGGACAACTTCCAGGACGAGAACACGAATTTGAACCTGACCGACGTTCGCGCCTCGGTGCACGGCGACGTGCTGCATTCCCGTCCCGCGGTGGTGAACTACAACCGCTTCGGCTCGGACAACGACGTCTATGTGTTCTACGGCGCGAATGACGGCATTGTCCACGCCATCAAGGGCGGCTACGCGAGCGACGGGGCCGATCCCGCCGCGCTGGCGCCGGGACGCGAGGCCTGGGGTTTCATCCCGAAGGAGTTCTTTGACAGCTTCACGCGCATGCGCAACAACTCGCCGACCATCAGCAGCTCGTTCAAGAAGCCGTACTTCGCCGACGGCCCGATCGGGATTTACACTAATGATGCGAACGGCAACCTCAAACTCG
>JAHFRL010000059.1 GCA_023266235.1 Betaproteobacteria bacterium | reverse complement strand
GGTCGCCCTGGTGAAGTTGGTGTAGAGCGCTTCGTCCGTCTGGTAATGCCGCGCGGAGTAGAGGTTGAGCGCCTTTTCCTGGGCGTATGCCGGTTCGGACGTGCCTGCAATAAACGCCATGACGGCGAGCACCAGGGCTGACGAACCAGCCAGCAGGACCATTACGGGCAATCCGTATTTGTTCCATAAACAATTGATCATAAATAACTCCTTGCTGTAATCAGAATTCAGTTGGTTAGATTATATCGAGAACAATTCTCATCTGTAATTAAATGAGAATTGTTATCATTTGTCAAGTGTCGGTTGATTGATCAGAGATTGAGTCCTGCCGTGGTCGTCTACACCGCAGCCGGATTCAGCGCCTGACGTGCCCGCGTAAAGCAGGATTACTATCGAAAAACAGATCGGCGAGTGGGCAATATCCAACCCGGCGCGCCTGCGGCGTTGAACCGACGCTACACTCGACGAGTCACATCAGATTCTGACTGGAACGGCCAATTTGCGTCTGATTATCATCATCTTGTTGCTTGCGTTCGCAGGATGCAGCATGCTGCCGCGCGGCCCTGAACCTGCGCCCGGGCCCGCGCCGGCCGTCGAGCCGTTACCCCCGCCCGAAGTCAAGCGGGTGCCGCCGAAAATCGCTCTGGCTTTGGGTGGCGGTGCCGCCCGAGGCTTTGCGCACATCGGCGTGATCAAGGCGCTCGAAGCGCACGGCATCGTGCCCGACATCGTGGTGGGCACCAGCGCCGGCAGTCTGGTCGGCGCTCTCTATGCAAGCGGCTACGGCGGGTTCGACCTGCAGCGTGTCGCGCTGCAGCTCGACGATACCGTAATTGCCGACTGGTCGCTGCCCGACCGCGGGTTCATCAAGGGTGAAGCGCTGCAGAATTTCGTCAACAGTGCGGTGCAGAACCGGCCGCTCGAGAAGCTCAACAAGCCGTTCGCGACGGTGGCCACGGATCTGCAAAGCGGCGAGCCGGTAGTCTTTCGTACCGGCAACACCGGCATGGCCGTACGCGCGTCGAGCAGCGTGCCCGGCGTGTTTCAGCCGGTTGCCATCAACGGCCGCGATTACGTCGACGGCGGCCTGGTAAGCCCGGTGCCGGTGCGCGCCGCGCGCGGCATGGGCGCGGAGGTGGTGATCGCCGTCTACATTTCCAACAATCCGCGCTTCGGCAAGACCAGGGACAGCGTGGATGTGATGCTGCAGACTTTCGCGATCATGGGACAGAGTATTGCCGGCCACGAACTGGCCGAGGCCGATATCGTGATCCGTCCCGATACCGGCGCGATGCGCGGCACCGATTTCGACAACCGGCACCTGGCGATCATCGAAGGTGAGAAGGCGGGACTGGCGGCGATCGCCGCGATCAAGCAGAAGATCGCCGAAAAAACGGTGACGGTGACGGTGACCAGGTAATCAGAAACTGACGCGGCGCGCGCCGTTGGAGTGTTTTTGCCAGTAGCGCTCGCCCATGTCGACGACCTCGACTTCACGGCCGCGACCACCGTGTCGAGCCGTCTCGGCGAATGGATGGAAATCGGCGGCTTGGTGCAGGGCGTCTCGAACCAACAGTCGGCGATACCCGGCAGCCCGCGCGAGGTCGCGGCAGACAACCGCCGCATCCTGCTCAAGGTCGAGGCAATCCGCTGACGCCTGATTTCAGGCGCCGCCCGCCGCTTCCGCAAACGCCAGGCCGGCGACGGCCTGCTCGGCATCGGTCTGGTAAATCGGGAAATCGCCGGCTATGGTGAGGGTCGCGGGTTCGGCGCTTATTGTTGCAGCAGCGTGTACAGCTTCGCGTCGACGATACAATTTGCAATTTCGAGCACGCCGATCGATATCGGCAACGTGAAGCGGCGCGGACCGGCGCTGCCTGGATTGACGAACAGCACGCCGTTCCTGCGCTCCACGAGCGGACGGTGGGAATGGCCTGACACCACAACGCCGATCCCGGCGGCCTGCGGGTCGAGAGCGAGATCGCTCAGGTCATGCAGCAGGTGAATCGCCACACCCGCGATGCTGATGGTTTCAGTGACGCGGATCGAACGCGCCCAGCCGGCTCTATCGTTATTGCCGCGCACGGCAACGACCGGAGCAATTTCGCGCAGCTCGTCGAGCACGCGCGAATCGCAGATGTCTCCGGCATGCAGGATGCGCTCGACGCCCGCGAGCGCGCGTTTGGCTTCCGGACGCAGCAGGTTATGGGTGTCAGAGATCAGGCCGATCCTGATGGAGTTTGGGGACACGCAGGGAAAAGTGCTTTACTTCGCTTCGTTTAGCGGACTGGGTCTGAGGGTATAGCGGTCATATCCAAGGCAGCATGCGCTGCGTCACTCGGTCTTTCTTGATGATGAGATGATACAAAGCGCCGGCGATGTGGATAATGATCAGGAGCGCGAGCGCCCAGGCGAGGATGCTGTGAGCCGATTCCAGCTGATCGTGGAGATCCCGGTCCTGACTCACGACGATGCCCGGTACCTGCACAAGACCGAAGAACGTGGTGTCGAGCGGGCGGCGGAAGGTTCCGGCGAGCGCCCAGCCGCTGATCGTCGCAGCCAGGATCAACACATAAAGCCCCCGGTGGCCGAGGCGCGTGGCGATCCGCTCCCACGCCCGCGCATCGGGCGGCGGCTCGGGCAGCGTGTTCATCCAGCGCCAAGCGATCCTGAGGATCATCAGCGCCAGGAGCCCGTAGCCGAGCGACGCGTGCCAAGAGTAGTGCGCGAACCGCGCGATGCGGGGTGGAATTTCGACCATCCACCAGCCGTGGATCAGGAGAAGCAGAATCAGGGCGCCCCCCGCCCAATGGAATATCTGGGAGACCGCGCCCCAGGTTGTCGTCGTATTGCGTAGCATCATTTTATTGCGTCTTGGCGTGAGGAATATGGTGAATCATTTCTGACGTCGTCCACGTAATTCCAGGTGCGGGCTCCTGGCCCTCAAGTCCCTTGCGTCCGCAATGACATGCGCGCTTCGCCCCGCCAAAGCGCAGCCGGTATGCAGCAGGTAATAGCACAGCCTAACGCGTCCGCTTTGCGGCAATACCCTAACAACCGTGCAACAGAGATCGCTGTGCATTTCGCAAGCACTTTAATGCGGTCGCGTCACCGGCGCGAGCCAGCGGCGCTCGTGAAGCAGGTTGCCCATGCGGTTTTGCAAAGCGTCATTCTGCGCCACTGAATGTCATCGTTCAAGCTGCTGATGCGCGATAAGGCGCTGCGATCAGGACGTCAGCACCACCATGCTTTATACTCACGCGCTTGAATAAAACAGGCGGGTCGTTATTCGATAGCCCGCTGTCCCGGAAACCCGATTGCAAGATCTCGATTCGATATTCGCCAGGCATGGTCCACTCGCGCAGGCGGTGACCGGCTTCCGCGTGCGGCGGGGCCAACTCGAAATGGCGCACGCGGTCGCCGCCGCGATTGCGAACCACTCTGCGCTGATCGCCGAGGCGGGCACCGGCACCGGCAAGACCTTCGCCTATCTCGTGCCGGCGTTGCTATCCGGTGGCAAGGTCATCATCTCGACCGGCACCAAGACCTTGCAGGACCAGTTGTTCGACCGCGACATCCAGGTTGTGCGCGATGCGCTCAAAGTGCCGGTCACGGTGGCGCTGCTCAAAGGCCGCGCCAATTACGTCTGCCATCACTACCTGGAGCGAGCGCGGCACGAAGGCCGTTTTCCCAGCCGCGACGACGCGCGCTACTTGCCGCTGATCGCCAATTTTGCGCAACACAGCGCGACCGGCGACAGGAGCGACCTGCCGGCAGTGCCTGAAAACGCCAGCATCTGGTCGTACGTGACCTCGACGCGCGAGAACTGTCTCGGCTCCGCGTGCGCACATTATTCGAAATGCTTCGTGATGGAAGCGCGCAGGCAGGCGCTGGTTGCCGACGTGGTGGTGGTCAACCATCATTTGTTCTTTGCCGACGTGGTGCTGCGCGACGAGGGTGTATCGGAGCTGCTGCCGGCGTCGAATACCATTATTTTCGACGAGGCACACCAGCTGCCCGAGACGGCGAGTCTGTTTTTCGGCAGCAGCGTGTCGACCTCGCGGCTGCTCGAGCTCGCGCGCGATACGCGCATCGAGGCGGCGGCTGCGGCCAGGGATTATGCGGCGCTGCCGGACGCGGCGCACGC
Organism: Betaproteobacteria bacterium; assembly: GCA_023266235.1. Taxonomy (GTDB): domain Bacteria; phylum Pseudomonadota; class Gammaproteobacteria; order Burkholderiales; family SG8-41; genus PALSA-1004. Next base: position 21,346 of record JAHFRL010000059.1, on the reverse strand, counting down.
GCTCGACAAAGCAGCACGCGATCTGCGGCTCGCGTGCAAGGAGGACAGCGGGCGGTTTCCGGTCCAGGCGCTGGCGCGTAACCGTGAGTTCGAGCCGGCGCTCAACACTGTCTGCGACAAGCTCGATGCGCTGGCCAAGACGCTGGAGACGCAGGCCGAGCGCAGCGAGGGACTCGAGAAATGCCGGCAGCGGGCGCTGACACTTGCCGCGCAGATCGGTGACTGGCGCGACCACGACGATCCCAAGTTCGTGCGCTGGGTCGAGCTGTTCAGCCACGCGCTGCATCTTAACGCGACGCCGCTGTCGATAGCCGAGATTTTTCAGGAGCAGATCAGCGGTCACGCCCGGGCGTGGATCTTCACGTCGGCGACACTGTCGGTCGGCGGCGATTTCAATCATTACCGCAACCAGATGGGGTTGACCGAAGCGCACGCACTGACGTGGGACAGCCCGTTCGATTTTGCGGGCCATGCGCTGCTGTACGTCCCCAGAGGGATGCCCGATCCCAATACGCCGGATTACACGCCGGCGGTGGTAGCGGCGGCGCTGCCGGCGATCGAGGCGAGCGGCGGCCGCGCGTTTCTGTTGTTCACCAGCCTGCGCGCGATGCGTGAAGGCCACGAACTGTTGCAGGATGCGTTTGCGCGCCGCAAGCTCGGTTATCCGCTGCTGATGCAGGGCGAGGGCTCGCGTACCGAGCTGCTCGAGCGTTTCCGGCGGCTCGGCAACGCGGTGCTGATCGGCAGCCAGTCGTTCTGGGAGGGCGTGGACGTGCGCGGCGAGGCGCTGTCCCTGGTAGTGATCGACAAGCTGCCGTTCGCGCCGCCCGACGATCCGCTGCTTGCCGCGCGCATCGAACGCATCAAACGCGAAGGCCGCAACGCATTCGTCGAGTTTCAGCTGCCGCAGGCGGTGATCACGCTCAAGCAGGGCGCGGGGCGGCTGATCCGCGACGAAACCGACCGCGGCGTGCTGATGATCTGCGATCCGCGGCTGTTCAGCAAAGGCTACGGCAGGCGGATACAGGCCAGTTTGCCGTCAATGAAGGGCACGCGCGACGTCGCGGAGGTTATCGCGTTCTTCGAGCGCGCGCAGACAGCCTATGTACGGGTGCCGGTCGGCGGGGAATAAGTGCGTAGGACAACGTCAGGCCGCTGACAGGAGATTCATCACGCTGTCCCCGAAGTAAATCCACAGCATTCCGAAGAACAGCATCCACAAGAGCATGATGACTACCGCGGCGGTGATGCTCTTCGGCGTGGGACGGTGCTCGGCGACCCACATCGCCGCCTTGGCCCGGGACTCGGTCAATACCGGCTCGGGCACCAGCTTCAACGTGAGGTAAATTCCGATTGGCACCAGGATCAAGTCATCGAGATAACCGATTACCGGGATAAAGTCGGGGATCAGGTCGATCGGGCTCAGGAAGTATCCGACCACCAGCAGCGCGAGAAGCTTGGGCAGCCACGGCATTGCCGGATGCCGGCAGCAGAACCACAGGGTCAGGCCTTCGCTCTCCAGCTCCCGCGCCCAGCGCTTGAGCCTTTCCCACATCAGGCGACGACGCCTTTCAGGTCGTGCGTGTCGGATGCAACTATCGTAACGCGCGCAAACTCGCCGGCTTTGAGCGATGCTTCCGGCGCGACGTGCACCGCGCCATCGATTTCGGGCGCGTCGGCGGCGCTCCGCGCGGTCGCGCCCTGAGCGCCGACTGCATCGATCAGCACGGTGAACGTCTGGCCCACCTTGCGCTTGAGACGCGCCGCGCTGATCGTTTCCTGGAGCGCCATGAAGCGCGCCTTGCGTTCTTCCTTGATTGCTTCCGGCACGTGGCCCGGCAGCGCATTGGCTGCCGCGCCCTCGACCGGCGAGTAGGCGAAGCAGCCGACGCGGTCAAGTTGCGCGTCTTCGAGAAATTCGAGCAGTTGCTCGAAATCCGCTTCGGTTTCGCCGGGGAAGCCGACGATGAAGGTGCTGCGGATCGTGAGTGCGGGACAGATGTCGCGCCAGCGTTTGATGCGTGCGAGATTGTTCTCGGAGCTCGCCGGGCGCTTCATCGCCTTCAAAATCCGCGGGCTCGCGTGCTGGAACGGCACGTCGAGATAGGGCAGGATTTTTCCATCGGCCATCAGCGGAATCACTTCATCGACGTGCGGGTAGGGATAGACATAATGCAGGCGCACCCACACGCCGCTGGCGGCGTCCTTGCCGGCGAGGCCGCCTAACGCGGCAGCGAGTTCGGTCATGCGCGTCTTGAGCGGCCGGCCATTCCAGAAGCCGGTGCGGTATTTGACGTCGACGCCATAGGCGCTGGTGTCCTGCGAGATCACCAGCAGCTCCCTGACGCCGGCCTTGACCAGGGTTGCAGCTTCCTGCATCACCTCGCCCACCGGCCGGCTCACCAGATCGCCGCGCATGGATGGGATGATGCAGAACGTGCAGCGGTGATTGCAGCCCTCGGCGATCTTCAGGTAGGCGTAGTGCCGGGGCGTCAGCTTGACGCCCTGCGGCGGGATCAGATCGGTATAGGGGTCGTGCGGTTGCGGCAGGTGCGAGTGCACCGCGCGCATCACTGCATCGGTCGCATGCGGGCCGGTGACGGCCAGCACTCGCGGGTGGGTGTCTTGGACGATCGAGCCCTTGGCGCCGAGACAGCCGGTGACGATCACCTTGCCGTTCTCCGCCAGCGCTTCGCCGATCGCGTCGAGCGATTCCTTGACCGCGGCGTCGATGAAGCCGCAGGTATTGACGATGACGAGGTCGGCGTCTGCGTAGCTCGGCGCGACGAGATAACCTTCGGCGCGCAACTGTGTCAGGATGCGCTCGGAATCAACCAGCGCCTTGGGGCAGCCGAGCGAGACGAAACCGATTTTGGGCGCAGCCTGCGGCCGCGCGCGCGCTTTCTCAGGCGCCGTCTTTGTTGCCGCCTTCATCCTTGGGCGCAGGGGTGCTGGGGTTGCTGGCGGCGTCATCGCGTTGCGGCTGCGCAAACGGATTGGGGGCGGCGAAGTTGGGGAAGGGGAAGTTGCCGAACAGATTGCGGGTCTGCTTTTGCAGCTGCTGCTGCATTTCGAGGAACGCGTTGGCGCTTTGCTCAAGATAGCTGCCCATCAGGCCCTGGATCGCCGGGCCCTGCATCTTGAGGAACTCGCTCCATGCATCGGCGTTCGGCATCGGCGTTCCGCCGTAGATTGCGCTCGACTGCTCCTGCAGCTTTTTCTGGATGTCGATAAAGGTCTGGATGTTCTTCTCGAGGTAATTGCCCATCATGCCCTGCATCGCGTTGCCGTAGAAGCGGATGATCTTGGAGAGCATGTCGCTCGAGAACATGGGCGCGCCTTCGCCGCTTTCTTCCTCCAGGATGATTTGCAGCAGGATCGCGCGCGTCAGGTCTTCCTTGGTCTTGGCGTCTTCGATCTTGAACTCGATATTGCCGAGCACCAGCTTTTTGACATCCTCCAGCGTAATGTAGCTGCTGGTCGCGGTGTCATAAAGCCGGCGGTTCGGATACTTCTTGATTATTCTGATGCCCTCGCTCATGACTGGCCTTTGGTGTGCGTTGCCATAATGAGCATTATCCCAAAATCATTGCATTTATTCATTGTATTGCAGCAATTTTCGGATAAACGCCTGTAAATCCGGGTTAGAAAGCGGAGTTTGGCGAAATGCTGCGACGCACCAAAACGGTTGACGCAGCGGCTCCGGGATGGGTAATATTTGATTGTGCAATGCAATATAACGGCGTGGCTGCATAATTTAGCACCGGTCCGCCTGAAAGTTCAAGGAGAACAGCATGGCCAAGATGCCGGAACAACCAGCCGGTCTGAATAAAGGCTCGGTGGAGGCCGCGCTTCGCTTCGCCCAGGTCTCGATGGAAAGCGCCGAGCGCATGATGCGCCTGCAACTCGAGGCCGCGAAGGCGTTTGTCGCGGAGCAGACTGAGAGCGCGAAAGCGCTGGCCGAGGCCAAAGACGCGGAATCGATGATGGCGTTGCGGGCGCGGCTTGCCGAACAGGCGGTCGACCGCGCGCTTGGGTATTCGCGCAACGTCTACGCGGTCGCGACGCAGGCCCAGCAGCAGCTGACCAAACTGGTCGAGCAGCGTTTTGCCGCTTATCAGAAGGAAATGGCGGCGGCGATGGAAAAGATGGTCAAGTCGGCGCCGGGCGGCCCGGACGTCGCAGCCGAAGCAGTCAAGTCGACCATCGCGGCGACGCAGGCGGCGATGGACAGCATGACCAAGGCAGCGAAGCAGGCCGCCGAACTGGCTGATGCCAATGTCAAGGCCGTAACCGAAGCTGCGGCGCGCGCGTTCAAGGGCACGCAGAAGAAGTAACGCGCGACCGCTGCACTTACTGCATGTGCTGGCCGCCGTTCATGGCAAGGTTGGCACCGGTGAAATAACCGGCGTCTTCCGAGCACAGGAAGGCGACCAGGGCGCCGACCTCCTCGGGCTTGCCGAGCCGCCCCAGCGGGATCTGGGGCAGAATCTTGGTGTCCATCACTTCCTTCGGCACCGCCAGCACCATCTTGGTGGCGATGTACCCGGGCGAAATGGTGTTGACCGTGACCCCTTTGCGCGCGACCTCGAGCGCGAGCGCCTTGGTGAAGCCGTGCATGCCGGCCTTGGCGGCAGAATAGTTGGTCTGGCCGAACGCGCCTTTCTGGCCATTCACCGAAGATACATTGATGACGCGGCCCCAGCCGCGCTCGACCATGCCGTCGCAAACCGGCTTGCTCATGTTGAACACGCTGTCGAGGTTGGTGCGCATTACGGCGTCCCAATCCGCCTTGCCCATCTTCTTGAAACTGGCGTCCTTGGTGATGCCGGCATTGTTGACCAGGATGTCGATGGGTCCGACTTCGGACTGAATCGTGGCGACCGCCTGCTGGCACGCGTCAAAATCGGTAACGTCTACCTGGTAAGCGTGGAAAGTGTAACCCTTGGTCTTCATTGCGGCGAGCCATTCGCCGGACCTGGTGTTGCCGGGCGAGTAGGTGGTGACTACCTTGTGGCCCGCAGCGGCGAGCTTCATGCAGATCGCTTCGCCGATGCCGCCCATGCCGCCGGTTACGACGGCTACTCGTTGTGCCATTGGTGTTCTCCTCCGCTAGAAAACGAATTCAGCCTAACACACAGCCAGACTGCGGCTTTGATCAATCGCAACGTTGCCTTACGTAACGCCCGGGCGCCAGCTCGGTCACCGGATAGCGCGTATTGCCCAGCTCGGTGCGCGCCGGGACGCTCGCGCCGCCATGCCCGGCGAGCCAGCCGCTCCAGCGGCTCCACCAGCTGCCCGGACGCTCGCGCGCGGCGGCGAGCCAGTCATCGGGGTTCGCGGGCAGGCCCGGATGCAGCCAGTAATGACGGCGCTGTTGCGACGCCGGATTGATAACGCCGGCGATATGTCCGCTGGCCGCCAGCACGAACTCGACCTCGCCGCCGACCAGTTGCGTGGTCTGGTAGGCGCTCTTCCACGGCACGATGTGGTCCTCGCGCGAAGCGAGCACGAAGGTCGGCAGCTTGATCCGCGGCAGGTCGATCTTGACGCCACAGTTGGTGAGCTTACCCGGCACGCGCAGGTTGTTTTCCAGATAGGTGTTGCGCACGTAATAGACGAACATCGCGCCCGGCAGATTGGTGCTGTCGGCGTTCCAGTAGAGCAGGTCGAACGCCTCGGGCTTGCGCCCCTTGAGGTAATTGTTGACGACGTAATTCCAGATCAGGTCGTTGGGACGCAGGCTGGAGAACGTGAGCGCGAGTTCCTTGCCATGCAGCACGCCGCCGCGCGCGAAGTCCTTTTCGCGCTGCGTGACGTAGGCTTCGTCGACAAACACCGAAATGTCGCCGGCGTCGCTGAAGTCAAGCATCGTGGTCAGGTAGGTGACGCTCGATACCGGATCGCGGAGCTTTGCGCTCAGCACGGCGAGCGCGGCTGCAAGCAGGGTGCCGCCGACGCAGAAGCCGAGCACGTTGATCTGTCCCACGCCGCAAATCTCGCGCGCCACCTCGATCGCCTTGAGCACCCCTTTTTCGAGGTATTCGTCCCAGGTGATGTGGCCCATGTCTTCGGTCACATTGCGCCACGACACCATGTACACGGTATGGCCTTGCTCCACCGTATAGCGCACGAACGAGTTTTCCGGCCGCAGATCGAGGATGTAATACTTGTTGATGCATGGCGGTACCATCACCAGCGGCCGCGCGTAGACGGTAGCGGTGGCCGGGCCATACTGGATCAGCTGGATCAGCTCGTTTTCGTAGACGACGGCGCCCGGCGTAATCGCCAGGTTGCGGCCGACCTCGAATGCCGATTCGTCAGTCGTCGAGATACGGCCCTTGCGGAGGTCCGCGGTCAGGTTTTCGAGTCCATGCAGCATGCTCTCACCGTTGGTTTCGGCGGCGAGCTTGAGCACTTCCGGGTTGGTCGCCGGAAAATTGGCAGGTGCCGCTGCGTCCACCAGCTGGCGCGTAAAAAAGCGCAGCTTGTGCTTGGCCCGGGCGTCAAGCTGCACGGCTTCGACGATTTCCGCCTGCCAGCGTGAGTTGATCAGGTAGGTCTGTTTCAGATAATCGAAGAACGGCAGTTGCTGCCATTCGGGCGCATGGAAGCGGCGATCCCCCCTGTCGGGCACTGCGACCGGCGCCGGCGGAGGGGATGCGGCAGCGGCATGCGTCGCGTCCGAACGCGCGGCAAACCTCATCCACAGTTCGAGGTGGTGCTGGTAGTAACGCCGTTGAATCTCCGCCCAGCGCTCGTTGTCCTGCGCCAGGCTCGCCGTCAGCGCCTTGAAAATCTCCGTGCTTGCGAGCCGCTGTTCAGCCGACAACGAACCGAGCACGTCTGCGACGAACTTGCGGCTGGCGAGACTCAGGTTTTCGTACAACGCCTGCGTTGATGCGTGCGGCGAGTCCATGGGGCAGAACCGTCGTGTGGATTGTGCAGCTGCGAGCGAGGTATGCCGGTGATTCTGCGTGGCGCCCGACGGAGTGTCAAGCGTACTTGCGCGCGATCAGTGCGAAAGTGCGCCGACGCCCCAGATCGTGGCAATCCCGGCGCTAATCAACGCGACCTGCTGGACTGTGGCGTGGATTTCCGGACGGCGGTGCAGGCCGGGGATCAGGTCCGCGACCGAAACGTAAAGCATGCTGGCGGCGGCGAGCGCAAGCAGCGACGGTATCCATTGCTGCATGGTTTGCAACGTGAAATAGGCAAGTATGCCGCCTGCCGTCATCGCCAGGCTCGACAGCACGTTGAGCGCGAGCGCGTAACGCTTGCTGTAACCCGAGTGCAGCAACACCAGGAAGTCACCGACTTCCTGCGGAACTTCGTGCGCGATGATCGCGATCGCGGTCACCAGGCCGAGCTTTACATCAGCGAGGAACGCCGCCGCGATCAGGATGCCGTCGACGAAGTTGTGAAAGGTGTCGCCGATCATGATCATCATGCCGCTGCGGCCGTGATCGTGCTGGGCCGGCTGCGCTTCGTGCGCCTCGCACTGTTCTTCGTGGCAGTGGCGCCAGAGCACCAGTTTCTCGAGCACGAAAAACAACAATATACCGGCGAGAACAGTCCCCGCCATGCGTTCGATACTGTCGGTCACGGCGAACGCGTGCGGCAGAATGTCGAGGAACACTGCGCCGAGCAGCGCGCCGACCGCATAACTGATCAACACCGGCACGTGCGCAATGCGCGCATTGAAGGCGAAGGCGGCGGCCGCGAGGACGCTCAGCACGCCGCCCGCGAGGCTCGCAAGGATGATCCAGGTCAGAACCGACATTGGTATCCGGTAAGCGGGAAACTGAAGATTATAAATGACGTGTCAAGCCCGACCGTTCATCGGCTGTCGAGCCAGATGAGTGCCGCCATGCGGCCGGTCACCTTGTCACGGCGATAGGAGTAGAAGCGCGCCGGATCCCGGTAAGTGCACAGGCCCCCGCCAAACACCCGCTTGACGCCGCAGCGGGCAAGACGCCGGCGCGCCAGCTGGAACAAGTCGGCGCGCCATTTGCCCTCGCGCTGAGCCGCGAATGCATGATCCGCAGCGGGATCGGCGGCGAGAAACGCGTCGCGTACGTCGGCGCCGACCTCAAACGCGTCAGGGCCGATCGCGGGACCAAGATAAGCGAGCAACTCCCCGGGTGCGACACCCAGTTCGTGCACGGTATTTTCGACCACGCCGGAACTCAGGCCCCGCCAGCCGGCGTGCGCAATGCCGACCGTGCTGCCGGCCTGGTCGCACAGCAGCACCGGCATGCAATCGGCGATCATTATCGCGCATACCGTTCCGGCGGTGCGCGCGATGCTGGCGTCCGCTTCCGGAATTTCGACGAGATCATCGGCACTGACCGCGCGCACTCCATGCACCTGCCGCAGCCACTTCGGGTCCTGCGGCAGCCAGGCACGCAGCTGCTGCCGGTTGGCGCGCACCGCGGCGACATCGTCGCCGGTGCGCAAGCCGAGATTGCAGCTCGCGTACGCACCGGTGCTCATGCCGCCATTGCGGGTCGTGATCAGGCTACGCACGCGAGGTGACGCCGGCCAGTCGGGAACGATCCAGTCGTGCGGTGCCTTCATGCCGCGGCCTTGGCTACGGCCCGCAGCGCGGCGATCAGCTCGCGCATGTCGGCAGGCGGCGGAATCTTCCACGCGACGGTTTTTCCGCTTGCGGGGTGCTGGAACTCGAGCCGCCCGGCATGCAGCGCCTGGCGCGGGAATGCGCCGAGGGCAGGGTCGGCGCTGCGGCGGTTCTTGCCGTAAACCGGATCGCCGATCAGCGGATGGCCCAGTGACTGCATGTGAACGCGAATCTGGTGCGTGCGGCCGGTCTCGAGCCGGCAACGCAACAGCGTCGCATGCGCAAAATGTTGCAGCACTTCGTAGTGCGTGACGGCAGGTTTGCCGCGCGCGGCTACGGCCATGCGCGTGCGTTGCACCGGATGGCGGCCGATCGGCGCTTCGACCTTGCCAGCGCGCGCGATACGGCCGTGCACCAGAGCCAGGTACTCACGCTTGACGGTGTGCGCCTGCAGCTGGCGCACCAGGTTGGTTTGCGCCGCGAGCGTTTTGGCGACGACCAGCAGGCCGCTGGTGTCCTTGTCGAGCCGGTGAACTATGCCCGCACGTGGCAGCGTCGCGAGATGCGGCGCGTGCGCGAGCAGCGCGTTCATCATGGTACCGCTCCAGTTGCCGCTGCCGGGATGCACGACGAGGCCGGCGGGCTTGGCGAGCACCAGCACCGCCGCGTCTTCATGCACGATGTCGAGCGCGATCGCTTCCGGCGCCGCCGCAGTTGCCGCCGGATCGGGAGCGGGATAGAGCAGAACAATCTCGCCGCCCCACACCTTGGTCTTGGGCAGCGCCGGACGGCCATCGAGCGTGATGCGCGCGGCGCGGATCCACTGCGCGAGCCGGCTGCGCGAGAATTCCGGCAACAAATGCGACAGCGCCTGGTCTAATCGCTGTCCCGCGCATTCCGGCGGCAATATCAGCTCGAGCCGTTCTGACGCGGCCCGGGTTGCGCTATAATTTCCTGGTTTTGGTGCGGAACTCATTTATGCGTTTAAGTTTAGCTTTATTTCTGGTGCTATGCCTGTCGGCATGCGGGTTGCTGCCCGAGCAGGTCGACGAAACCAAGGGCTGGTCCGCGAACAAGCTCTATTCCGAAGCGAAAAGCAATCTCAACGATGGCAATTACGAGAAAGCCATCAAATATTACGAGAAGCTCGAAGCCCGGTATCCCTATGGCCGCTATGCGCAGCAGGCACAGCTCGAAATCGCCTACGCCTACTACAAGGATAAGGACATTCCTTCTTCGGTCGCAGCCGCCGAGCGTTTTATCAAGCTGCACCCCAACCACCCCAACGTCGATTACGCCTATTACCTGAAGGGATTGGCAAATTTCAACGACGATCTGGGACTGCTGGGGGCGCTGGCCAGCTCGTTCAGCGGGCAAGACATGACCGAGCGCGATCCGAAAGCGGCACGCGATGCGTTTGACGCGTTCAAGGATCTGGTCACGCGTTTCCCGGACAGCAAATATGCGCCGGATTCGGTCCAGCGCATGAATTATCTGGTCAATGCGCTGGCGTCGCACGAGATACACGTCGCACGCTACTACATGAAACGCGGCGCCTATGTTGCAGCGGCGAACCGCGCGCAGTATGCGCTCAAATCTTATCCGCGGGCTCCCGCCAACGAGGAGGGGTTGCTGATCCTGGTGCAGGCTTACGACAAGCTCGGCATGACCGATTTGCGCAATGACGCCGAGCGCGTGATGAAAGCCAATTTTCCGGACAGCAAGTATCTGACCGGCAAGGGCGGGAAGAGTGCGTCGTCCTGGTGGCAGATCTGGAATTACTGACGCTGGTTTAACGCGCGAACTTGCGCATCACCGTCATCAATTCTCCGATTGCACGACTGCCATGGCCGGAGCGCACCGCGGATTGCACGCAGCCCCGGGTATGGTCGTCGAGCAGCTGCAGCGCAACCGCGTCGAGGGCGGCGCGGGCCGCGGTGAGCTGCGTGATCACATCGACGCAATAACGGTCGGTTTCTATCATGCGCGCGACGCCGCGCACCTGGCCCTCGATCCGGCTCAGGCGTTTCAGCAGCGCCAGCTTGTGCGGCTGCACCACATGCTTTGCCCTGTCGTCGCTAGACCGTTTCATAGCCGGCATCGAGAATCGCGGTTTTGAATTGCGCCGGCCTGGCACGCGCTGCGTCGTAGACGACGGTGGCTTGTGCTTTTTCAAGCGACACGTCGACGCTGTGGACGCCGTCGATCGCCGTCAGCACTTTCTTCACGCTGTTGACGCAGCCCGTGCAGGTCATGCCGTTGACTTTGAGAGTTGCGGTTTCCATGGTGAACTCCTTTCAAATCGTTCATCTGAATCATCACAAAGCATGCTTTCCCTGGATTTGTTGTTCCTTGGCGTCCTTTGCGTCCTTGGCGGTGAAGCTGTAGGGTTTCCAGCGTTTGAGCAGCAGCGAATTGCTGACCACCGACGCCGAACTGAGCGCCATCGCCGCGCCGGCAATCACCGGATTCAGCATGCCGATTGCAGCAAGCGGAATGCCGAGCACGTTGTAGACAAACGCAAAAAACAGGTTCTGGCGGATTTTGCCGAGCGTGGCGCGCGACAGCGTGATCGCATCGACCACGCTGATGAGATCGTTGCGCATCAACGTGACGTCGGCGGCATGGATCGCGACATCGGAACCGGCGCCGATGGCGAAGCTGACGTCGGCAGCGGCGAGCGCCGGGGCGTCGTTGATGCCGTCGCCGACCATGCCGACGACGCGCCCGCGCGCCTTGAGCGCCTCGACCTGCTGCGCTTTGTGCTGCGGCAGCACTTCGGCAGTGTAGTGTTCGATGCCGGCGGCGTGCGCGATCGCTTGCGCGGTTGCGGCATTGTCGCCGGTCAGCATGATCACTTCGATGCCCAATGCCGTGAGGCCGGCGATCGCGCGTGGTGAGGTCGCGCGCAGCCGGTCGGCAATCGCGATCAGGCCGAGCGGGCGCTCTGCCGCGCCAAGTACGACCACGGTTTTGCCTTGCGTCAGCAGCGCATTGAGCTGAGCCGTGCCCGCCGGGGCGTTGCGTGCGGCAGCAAACGACGGTGAGCCGAGCCACCACTCGGCGTTGTCCACCATGGCGCGCACGCCCTGGCCGGGCGTTGCATTGAACCCGCTCATCACGAGCGGGGCGAGGCCAAGCCGTGCAGCGTGTTCGCGGATCGCGATGCCGAGCGGGTGCTCGGAACCCTGTTCCAGGGTCGCCGCGAGGCGGACGATCTCGGATTCGCTATGCTCACCGAGCGCGATTACGTCGGTTACGGCGGGACGGCCTTCGGTCAGCGTACCGGTCTTGTCGACCACCAGGATGTCGAGCTTGCCGGCACGCTCGAGCGCAGCCGCGTTTTTTATCAGCACGCCGGCGCTTGCGCCGCGGCCCGAACCGACTATGATCGCGGTCGGTGTCGCAAGGCCAAGTGCGCATGGACACGCGATCACCAGCACCGCAACGGCGTTGATCAATGCGGTCGTGAAATCAGCGTACCACGCCCACCATGCGACAAAGGTGATCGCACTGATCGCCACGACGATCGGCACGAAGACGCCGGAAATGGTGTCGGCGAGCCGCTGGATCGGCGCTTTCGAGCCCTGGGCCTGTTCGACCAGGCGGACGATCGCCGCCAGCGCGGTAGCGGCGCCGATACCGGTGGCATGGCAGCGCAACAGGCCGTTCTGATTGATGGTGCCCGCAAACACTTTCGCCCCCTGCGCTTTGGCCACCGGCAGGCTTTCGCCGGTCAGCATGGCTTCATTGACGCTCGACTCGCCCGTCAACACCACGCCATCGACCGGAATGCCGGCGCCGGGGCGCACGACGAAGATGTCGCCGCGCGCGAGCGCCGCGGCGTCGATTTCGGTGAGTTCGCCGTCACGCTCGATCAGCGCGGTTTTCGGTTGCAGCCTGATCAGGTCCTCGATCGCGGCCGAAGTCTTGCCTTTGGCGCGTGCTTCGAGCAACTTGCCCATCAGGACCAGCGTGATGATGGCGGCGCTGGCTTCGAAGTACATATGTTGCGGCAAGTGCCACAACGCGACAACCGCGCTGAAGCAATACGCCATACTGGTGCCGAGCGCGATCAGCACGTCCATGTTGGCGCCACCGCCGCGCAGCGCGTGCCAGGCCCCGACATAGAAACGGCGGCCGATCCAGAACTGCACCGGGGTGGCGAGCGCGAACTGCAGCCAGCGCGGCAGCAATTCCTGGTGGCCGCCTGCAAACATGATCAGCATCTGCGCGACCAGCGGCAACGTGAGCGCGGCGGCAATCCAGAACTGTCCTAACTCGTACCGGTATTGCGCGGCGTGACGGGCCTGCTCTGCCGTATGATCGTCACCGGCCAGCACGTGGGCATCGTAGCCGGCCTTGCGCACCGCACCGATCAGCGTATCGGCACTGACTTCGGCGCTGAATGTGACGCGCGCTTTCTCGGTGGCGAAATTAACGCTTGCCGCCACGCCCGGGACGCGGTTGAGTGTTTTTTCGATACGGCCCGCGCACGCGGCGCAGGTCATGCCTTCTACGGCGAGGTCGAGTGTATGAGGGGCGAGAGAGGGCATGGCTGCACAGCGCAGGTAATCTGCCGTGCAGCATATACCTCCTCGGGGTATCAATCAAGATACCCAGACGGGGTATCTTTGGTCAGCTCCGAAGCTCCGGAAGATTTGCAAACAACTCGAGCGCTTCCGGGTTGGCGAGCGCTTCCGCGTTCTTGACCAGACGGTGATGCACGACGTCGCGGACGGCGAGTTCGACGATCTTGCCGCTTTTGGTGCGTGGAATGTCGGTGACCTGGATGATCCTGGCCGGCACGTGGCGCGACGTGGTGTTGCTGCGGATATGCTGCTTGATCCGGTCGGTCAGCGCCTGATCGAGCGTGAGTCCCTCGCGCAACCGCACGAACAGCACGACGCGGACGTCGGTGGGTTTTTCCGGGGGCCAATCCTGGCCAATCACCAGGCTCTCGATGACTTCATCGAGTTGCTCGACCTGACGGTAGATTTCGGCCGTGCCAATGCGCACGCCGCCGGGGTTGAGCACCGCGTCGGAGCGGCCGTAGATGATCATGCCGCCGTGCCCGGTCAACTCGACATAGTCGCCATGGCACCAGACGGCCGGGAATTTTTCAAAGTACGCGGCGCGATATTTGCTGCCGTCGCGATCGTTCCAGAAGCCGATCGGCATCGACGGAAACGGCGCGCTGCACACCAGCTCGCCTTTCGCGCCACGCACCGCTTTGCCATCCTCGTCGAATACCTCGACTTGCATGCCGAGGCCACGGCATTGGATTTCGCCGCGCCATACCGGCAACAGCGGATTGCCGAGCACGAAAGTCGAAATGATGTCCGTGCCGCCCGAAATCGACGCCAGATTGATGTCGCGCTTCACGTGCTGGTAGACATAATCGAAGCCTTCCGGCGCAAGCGGCGAGCCGGTCGACATCATCACGCGCAACTTGTCGAGCTTGTGCGTTTGCGCCGGTTTCAATCCGGCCTTCGCGATTGCGTCGATGAATTTGGCGGAAGTGCCGAATATCGTCATGCCCGCAGCGTCGGCAAAATCGAACAGGATGTTGCCACCGCGCGCGAACGGCGAGCCGTCGTAGAGCAGCAGCGCGCTGCTGGCGGCGAGTCCCGATGCCAGCCAGTTCCACATCATCCAGCCGCAGGTCGTGAAATAAAACATGCGGTCGCCGCGCTTGATATCAACGTGCAGCACATGTTCCTTGAGGTGCTGCAGCAGGGTGCCGCCGCCACCGTGCACGATGCATTTTGGCGCGCCGGTGGTGCCGGACGAATACAGGATGTACAATGGATGGTTGAACGGCAGCCGCGCGAATTCGAGCGGGCGCGCCTTGAACGGCGCCATGAAATCGTGCACGGTGGCGGCGTTGGGAATGCCGCCGATAGCGGGATCGCTCCTGGTGTAAGGGACGACGATGACTTTTTCCACCGACGGCAGATTCCTGGTTATTTCCGTCAGACGATCGATAACGTCGATCGTCTTGCCGTTGTAGAAATAGCCGTCGGCGCTGAACAGGACTTTCGGCTCGATTTGTCCGAAACGGTCAAGTACACCCTGCACGCCGAAGTCGGGCGAGCAGGATGACCAGATCGCGCCGATGCTGGTCGCGGCGAGCATCGCGATCACGGCGCCGGGCAGATTCGGCAGGTAGCCGGCGACGCGGTCGCCGGCTTTGACGCCCGCGACGCGCAGCGCCTGCGCGAGGCGCGACGTTTCCTGATGCAGCTCGGCGTAGGTAATGCTGCTCGTGACCCGCTCCTCGCCCCAGAACACGATGGCGGTCGCGTGGTCGCGCCGCCGCAGCAGGTTTTCCGCGAAGTTCAGCCGTGCTTGCGGGAACCAGCGCGCGCCCGGCATGCGCTCGCGGTGCTCGAGCACGATGTCGCCCTGGCGAGCGGCGATCACGCCGCAGAACGTCCACACCTCGCGCCAGAACCGTTCCGGTTCGCGGATCGACCAGTCGTGGAGCGCCGCGTAATCGGGGATGCGCAGGCCGTGCTTGCGCTCGACCGCGCGCATGAACGCGGTCATGTTGGACGCGGCGACAGACGCGGCAGAGGGCTGCCACAACGGCTGGTTCATGGCGACGGCAAACCGCGAGGTTATTCCGGGCGCATATGCGGAAAGAGGATTACGTCACGGATTGACGGGCTGTCGGTGAACAGCATTACCAGCCGGTCGATGCCGATGCCGGCGCCGGCGGTCGGCGGCAGGCCGTACTCGAGCGCGCGGATGTAATCCGCGTCGTAATGCATCGCTTCCTCGTCGCCGGCCTCTTTCTGTTTGGCCTGTTCCTGGAACCGCGCGGCCTGGTCTTCCGGATCATTGAGTTCGGAAAAGCCGTTGGCGATTTCCCGGCCCGCGATATAGAGTTCAAACCGCTCGGCAAGCTTCGGGTCGGCGTCGCTGCGGCGCGCGAGCGGCGAAACTTCCGCCGGGTAATCCACGATATAGGTGGGTTCGAATAATTCGGCTTCGGTGGTGTTTTCGAACAAAGTCAATTGCAAGCCGCCGAGGCCGTCCTGCTGCCGGTAGGGAATGTTGCGCCGTTTGAGATCGGCGATCAACGCGTCGCGGTGGTTGAGGACGGCATCGGTGATTTCCGGATGATATTGCTTGATCGCGCCGGCGATCGTGAGCCGCGCAAACGGCTTTTCAAGGTCGATCTTGCGTCCCTGGTAGGTTATTTCCCGGGTGCCGAACACGATCTGGGCGACATCGCTCAGCAGCGTCTGCAGCAGCACCATCAGGTAGCGGTAATCGCGATAGGCGACGTACAGCTCGAGCATCGTGAACTCCGGGTTGTGGCGGGTCGAGATGCCTTCGTTGCGGAAACTGCGGTTGATTTCGAATACTTTTTCGAAGCCGCCGATCACCAGCCGCTTGAGATAAAGCTCGGGCGCGATGCGCAGGAAGAGCTGCATGTCGAGCGCGTTGTGGTGCGTGACGAAAGGACGCGCCGAGGCGCCGCCAGGAATTGGGTGCATCATCGGCGTTTCGACCTCGAGGTAACGGCGGTCGAGCAAGAAATTACGGGTGGCTTGAATGATGCGCGAGCGCAACACGAAGGTAAGCCGTGACTCTTCGTTTGCGATGAGATCGAGATAGCGCTGGCGATAGCGGCTCTCCTGGTCGGTCAGGCCATGGAATTTTTCCGGCAACGGGCGCAGCGACTTGGTCAGCAGGTAGAGTTGCTTCACGCGTACGGTGAGCTCGCCTTTCTGGGTTTTGAACAACACGCCGTCGGCGCCGATGATGTCCCCGATATCATAGTGCTTGAACGCTTCATGCTGCTCCTTGCCGGGGTAACTGTCGGTCAGATAAAGCTGGATGCTGCCGCTCATGTCCTGGATCGTGGCGAAACTCGCCTTGCCCATTACGCGCTTCAGCATCATGCGCCCGCCAACCTTGACCCCCACCGGATTCAGGTCGAGCGAGTCGCGGTCGCGATCCTCGAATTCTTCCTGAAGTACACCGGCAAGCCTGTCGCGTATGAAGTTATTGGGGAAAGCGGCTCCTTTTTCGCGCAGCGCTTTCAGCTTGGCGCGCCGCTCGACGATGATCT
This sequence comes from Betaproteobacteria bacterium, assembly GCA_023266235.1. Classification (GTDB taxonomy): domain Bacteria; phylum Pseudomonadota; class Gammaproteobacteria; order Burkholderiales; family SG8-41; genus PALSA-1004. The sequence continues at coordinate 4,679 of JAHFRL010000059.1, read as the reverse complement.
GGTTTTCGTCGAGCGGCGGCGTGACGGGTTGTTCGCTCATCATTTCCTCGGTTCCACGGGGGTCAGATTCCCTGTTTCAGGCTGGCGGTGATGAAGTCGTCCAGATTGCCGTCGAGCACGGACTGGGTATTGCCGATTTCGATGTTGGTACGCAAATCCTTGATGCGGGACTGGTCGAGCACGTAGGAGCGGATCTGGTGGCCCCAGCCGATGTCGGTCTTGGACTCTTCCATCGCCTGCTTTTCCTCGTTGCGCTTCCTGAGCTCCAGTTCGTACAGGCGCGCCTTCAGCATTGCCATCGCTTCGGCGCGGTTGCGGTGCTGCGAGCGGTCATTCTGGCATTGCACGACGATGCCGCTCGGCGCGTGCGTAATGCGGATCGCGGAATCGGTTTTGTTGACGTGCTGACCGCCGGCGCCCGAAGCGCGGAAAGTATCGACGCGCAGATCCGCGGGGTTGATTTCGATCGCGATCGTCTCGTCGACCTCGGGGTAGACGAACACGCTGGCGAACGAGGTATGGCGCCGGTTGTTGGAATCGAACGGCGACTTGCGTACCAGACGGTGGATGCCGGTTTCCGTGCGCAGGTGGCCGAACGCATAATCGCCGATGACCTTGAGCGCAGCGCTCTTGATGCCCGCGACTTCCCCCGGGGACTCCTCGAGCAGTTCGACGCGAAAGCCCTTGCGCTCGCAGTAGCGCAGATACATGCGCTCGAGCATCTGCGCCCAATCCTGCGCTTCGGTACCGCCGGAGCCGGCCTGGATGTCGACAAAGCAGTTGTTCGGATCCATCGGATTCGAGAACATGCGCCGGAATTCCAGGTCGGCGACGGTTTTCTCGAGCGCGAGCGCATCGGTATCGATGGTGTTGAGCGAAGCGTCGTCGTTGTCGGCGCGCGCCATCGCGAACAATTCGCCCGCGTCGCGCAGGTCCTGGTCGAGCTTGGCCATCGTGACGACCAGCGCTTCGAGCATCTTGCGCTCGCGGCCCACTTCCTGGGCGCGCTTGCCGTCGTTCCAGATCGACGGGTCTTCGCCTAGTTTGACGACTTCGGCGAGGCGTTTTCGCTTGGCCTCGAAGTCAAAGATACCTCCGCAGCTCGGCGTTGCGCTGGCTCAGGTCCTGCAGCCGCCGTGCGATCGTGTTGAGTTGTTCTGCTTCCACGGCATAATCCCGATAAACATGAAATTATACACGAGCCCGCCAGCCGTTCCCCGGGTGTCACAGCAGCCACAGCGCGGCGCCGATGCCAACCGCGGTCAGCAGCAGCCCCTGCGCGGCGCGCAGGCCGAGACTGACGCCACCGATCACGAACACGAGCGTGGTCTTGAAGCCGATATTGGCGAGCGTGGCGAGACTGATCGCGGTTACGGCTTCGCCGGCGCTCAGCTTGCCAAGCTCGAACAGGCGCAGGCTGGAGAGCGTGATCGCGTCGACGTCGGTCAGTCCGGAGACCAGCGCGACGGCGTAGAGTCCGCCCGGCCCCGCGATGTCCGACAACCATGCCGCGAGCAACAGCACCGCGCCGTAGAGCGCGCCAAAGCCGAGCGCCGTCTTGAGTTCGGTCGGGTTGGTGAATTCCGGTACTGGCGGCTTGTCGCCCGCGGTGAGCGTCTTCCAGCGATAGAGCGTGCCGCCGAGGCCGAGCACGAGCCCGCTCGCGAGCACCGGCGCGAGCAGCGGCAGGACGGCCAGCGACACCACCGCCGTCAGCGTGCCGAGCCGCACCAGCAGTACGAGGTTCGCGAGCAGGATCACGACCACCGCAAGCTCCGCGGCTGCGGGCTTGTCGCGGCCGTTGCGCGCGTATACGAGCGTCGTCGCGGTGCTCGACACCAGTCCGCCGAACAGGCCCAGCAGCGGCGCGCCGTGGCGCTCGCCGACCGCGCGCAGCGCAAGGTAACCGGCCAGGCTCACGCCCGAAATGAGCACCACCATCAGCCATAGCTGATGCGGGTTGAGCGCGCCGTACGGTCCGAAATTCCGGTCCGGCAGGATCGGCAGGATGATGAATGAGAGCACCGCAAACTGCAGCATCGACACCAGGTCGCGGCGCGTGAGACTGCGCGTGATGCCGTGCAGTTCGGCCTTGAAATAGAGCAGGATGGTGGTCACGATCGCGAGCATCACCGCGATGGTGCTGAAACCGAACCACACCAGCGCGCCCAGGCCGTAGCACATCAGCAGTGCCGCGACCGTGGTGGTGCCGGGATCGCCGTCGGCGGGTTCGTGCTGCAGATAGGCGGCAATGATCATCGCGCCCACGGCGAGCAGCCCTGCCGCGAGCAGCCACGGCGATGCGGCGCGCTCGGATACGAACGCGGCGAGCGTGCCGAACATCGCGACCAGCGCAAAAGTTCGCAATCCCGCCTTGGCGGCCGGGCTGCGCTCGCGCTCGAGCCCGATCAGCAGCCCGATGCCGAGGCTGGTCAGAAAGTTCGCCAGCGACTCGAGTCCGGTCCCTTCGAACATAGTATGGTCGACCATGCGTCATGCCTCCTGCCAGTGTTCGATGGTAAGCTGCAGCCGCTGCGCGCCGTTGTACTCGTTGACCGTGAGGCGGTAGACGGCCTGCACGCGCCGGGGCAGCGGGGTGGCGTGAGAGAACAGCATCGCCTCATATTCGCCGCCATCCCTGGCGAGGCGCAGCTTGAGATGGCGGTCGGCGACCACGCGCTGCTGCACCACGCTGAACTCGTCGTCGAACAGCGGGGGCGGAAATCCCTGTCCCCACACCTGCTGCTCGAACAGTCTGGCGGATTCCAGCGTCAGGTGCTCGCGCGGCAGCGCACCGTCGGTTTCGATGATGCGCGCGAGGTCGGCTGGTGACAACAGGGCCTGCGCCGTGGCCTCGAATGCGTCGCGAAAACGCGCGAGATCGGCGGCGCGCAGCGTGAGGCCGGCCGCCGCCGCATGCCCGCCGAACTTGAGCAACAGCCCCGGCTCGCGCTTCGCCACCAGATCGAGCGCGTCGCGCAGATGCAGCGCGCCGATCGAGCGGCCCGAGCCCTTGAGCTCGCCGTCGTTGCCGCGCGCAAATGCGATCACCGGCCGATGCAGGCGCTCCTTGATGCGCGAGGCGAGGATGCCGATCACGCCCTGGTGCCAGCCGGGGTCGAACAGGCACAGGCTGTAGCCGTCGTGCGGCGGGAGCTCACCGAGTATCGCGAGCGCATTGTCATGCATACCGGACTCGATCGAGCGGCGCTCCCGATTGAGCGTGTCGAGTGCGCGCGCGATGCGCTCGGCGGTGGTGGGGTCGTTGCTGATCAGGCATTCGATGCCGACCGCCATGTCGTCGAGCCGGCCGGCCGCGTTGAGTCGCGGGCCGAGCACGAAACCGAGGTCGTAGGTCGATGCCCTGGCCAGGCTGCGGCCGGCTACCTTCATCAGCATGGCGATTCCGGGCCAGGTCTTGCCGGCGCGGATGCGCTGCAGTCCCTGTTGCACCAGGATCCGGTTGTTGGCGTCGAGTTTTACCACGTCGGCAACCGTGCCGAGCGCGACCAGATCGAGGAGCGCGGCGAGGTTGGGTTCCGCGTCGCGGCGGGAGGCGGGAAGCGGGAGGCGAGAGGCGGGAACTCCTTCTTTTGCTTCGCTCTCAGTCCCGTGCGCTTTGCTGAATGCACCGCGCTTACGCAGTTCCGCGCGCAATGCGAGCATCAGATAGAACATCACGCCGACGCCGGCGAGGTGCTTGCTCGGAAAGCCGCATCCCGGCTGATTGGGGTTGATGATGCACAGCGCATCCGGCAAGGTTGCGCCGGGCAGGTGATGATCGGTGATCAGCACGCGCATGCCGAGCCGGTTGGCGGTGGCGACACCGTCGACGCTCGCGATGCCGTTGTCTACCGTGATCAGGATGTCGGGGTTTTTCAGTGTTTTGGCGAGATCGACGATCTCGGGCGTCAGACCGTAGCCGTATTCGAAGCGGTTCGGCACCAGGTAGTCGACCACGGCGCCGAATTCGCGCAGCGCGCGCATGCCGACCGCGCAGGCGGTCGCACCGTCGGAGTCGTAGTCGGCGACGATCAGCAGGCGCTGCCGTGCGGCGATGGCGTCGGCGAGGATCGCCGCCATGCGCTCGACGTTGTGCATTCGGGCGAGCGGCGCGAGGCTGCTGAAATCGGTTGCAAGCTCTTGCAGCGAAGTGACGCCGCGCGCGGCGTAAATGCGCGCGAGCAGCGGGGGTACGCCGGCGCCGGCCAGCGCGGCAATCGACGCGGCGGATGCGCTGCGGGTGGCGACGTTGAGCGGCATGGCTGACTATGCGGCGCCGGCGTGGCTCGCGAGCGGCTGCGCGCGCCGCCACAGCCGCCATAGCTGTGACGGCGTGAGCGTGACTTCGAGCAGGTTTGCGCTGTTGCTGGCCACCAGCGTGATGGCTGAGATTTTCCCCGTGCGCAGCGCCGAGAGCAATGGGGCCATCCAATCGCGCTCGAGCAGGGCAAGTTGTTCGCGCCAGGCGGGAACGTCGCCGGCGTGCAACGCGTTCGACAGCCGAACGAACACCAGCAAATGATGATCGCCCGCAGCGGGTGCCGCGCAGAGCCATGCTGCGGCGCTGTCGGGCAGGCCGTGATGCGCGGTTTCTGCGGCGGCAGCGAGCGAGCGCGTCAGGATATCGTCGCTCCAGGCTGCGGCCAATGCGGGTTTTACTGCTGCCGGCATGGTGC
>JAHFRL010000001.1 GCA_023266235.1 Betaproteobacteria bacterium | reverse complement strand
AGGATGGAATGGGTGGGTTATCGTGAACCGGCCACTGTCATCCTGCGGATGAGCTGTAGTTGGTGACCCTTTGCAATAACTGGATCGAGAACCAGATCCGTCCGATTGCGATTGGGCGAGGTTATGTGCAGTCCGTGATTATGTGGAGTCGCCGCCAGCGGCGCGAGAAGCGGAAGTCCCGACGGGCTTGTGGCTCGATCATGGCCTGTTCCTACTATTCATAACAATCGGTGGTCTCCTATGGTTCCCCAACCTAACCACAGGAGAATTCCATGCCAACCGAGCTGTGCCTGGCACGCCTTGCCCGTCGAGACTGGCTGACTGACGGCCCACTGAGAGAACACATCGCTTCGTATGTCGAGTCCTTGCAGACCCGGCGCTATGCAGACAGCACCCTCGGAGCTTATCTGCGCTGCCTGGCGCATTTCAGCTACTGGATGGGGGAAGAAGGGCTGACTGCTGCGAGCATCGACCGGGCGCTCATCGAGCGCTTCCTGCGGCATCACTTGCCCGCTTGCACCTGTCCTGCGCCGCGCCGATCCGATGTAAAGGAGGTGCGGGCGGCTCTCCACCATTTGCAGGCCTTGCTGCCCGAGGGGGACGATGGGGTCACCACGACGACCCCGCTTGCCGCCGAGCTCGAGCGCTTCGGCGATCATCTGCGCCACACCTGCGGCCTGGCGCCGCCGACCTGCACCTATCGGGTCCGGCACGTAGAGGCTTTCCTTGTTGGCCGCTTCGGCAGTGACTCCCCCGAGATCGGCCTGCTGGCCGGCAGGGACATCGATGCCTTCCTGAACGGCCTGGCCGCCCGCTGGAAGCCCGCCTCGCGCAAGCTGGTCTGCACGAGCTTGCGCAGCTATTTGCGCTTTCGCGCCATGCTGGGCGACGACACCCGGATACTGTCCGCGACGCTGCCGGCGATCGCGAACTGGCGGCGACGGCACCCTCCGAAGGTGCTCTCGGACGTTCAGCTCGAGCAGTTCCTGCAAGCCTTCGATCTCACCGATCCGGTCGGGCTGCGCGACTATGCCATCGCCCGCTGCCTGCTCGATCTCGGCCTGCGGGGGGACGAAGCCGCTCACCTGACGCTCGATAGCGTGGATTGGCGAAAGGGAGTTGTGATGCTCCACCGCACCAAGAGCCAGCGCGTGCAGCATCTGCCTTTGCCGGTGCGAACCGGCGAAGCGCTTGGCCGTTACTTGCGGGAAGGGCGTCCGCAGACGGATAGCCGCACCCTGTTCGTACGCCACCGCGCCCCTTTCAGCGTCCCCCTCAGTGTGGCGGCCATTCGCAACGCGATGAATCGCGCGTTTGTCCGCTGCGGTATGGCGGATCGGTTCTGCAACACCCATGTGCTTCGACGTTCAATGGCCACCCGGCTGCAGAAGACAGGCGCATCGATCAAGGAGATCGCCGATTTGCTTCGCCACCGCGATCTGAACACGGCCCGGGTTTATGCCCGCGTCGACCTGGAGCGCCTGCGGGCCGTTGCCCTGCCTTGGCCGGGGAGCGGATCATGAACACCGCCACGACCTGGGCGGCTCGGGTTGAAGCGTATCTCGCCTATCGGCGCAGCTTCGGCTTCCAGCTCACCATCGAGGGAGGGCAGCTCGAATCGTTTGCCCGCTTTGCTGACCAACGCGGGTCCGAACGGATCACGCTGGAACTCGCAGCAGACTGGGCACGCGCCTCACGCCATCCGCGTCCGATCAGTTGGGCGCGCCGCATCGAGGTGCTGCGCGGCTTTGCCGCATTCTGCCTGCGCACCGATCCGGACACGGTCGTGCCCCCGCGCAACCTCTTCGGCCCGGCCCACCGGCGCCTCGTGCCGCATATCTACACCGACGAGGAACTGCGAACCCTGCTGGAAGCGACCGACCGCCTGGGGCCTCCCGGAAGCTTGCGCCCGGCCACCTGCCGGACCCTCCTGGGACTGCTGGCGACAGCCGGACTGCGCATCTCCGAAGCGCTCAAGCTGACACGGGCCGACGTGGATCTCCAGGCGGGAGTGCTCGATATCCGGGACGCCAAGTGTCACCAGCATCGTTTCGTTCCCCTGCACGTGAGCGTCCCCCCGTACCTGCAGGCGTATGCGCAGCTACGGGACCGGCTCGTCCCGGGCCCGTGCTGCGATCGCTTCTTCCTACGCGACGACGGTCGGCCCGTTGATCAGCGAAGCATGATGTACGCACTGCACTCGCTCTGCAATCAGCTCGGCTGGGCGGTACGCGGGGACCATGCCCATCACCGGCTTCACGATCTGCGCCACACCTTCATCGTCCGCAGTGCCCTGCGCCTGTATGAGCAGGGCGGGGACATCGAGCATGGTCTGCCGGCGCTGTCGATCTACGTGGGCCATGCCAAGGTAGTTGATACCTACTGGTACCTCACCGGCATTCCGGAACTAATGGCCGTCGCTGCCGAGCGTTTCCATCGTTATGCTCAGGGAGCGCCAACATGAACCCGCTGCTTGCCGATCCGGCCGAGTTCGCAGCCTTGCTCCAGCGCTTCTTCGCCGAGCGCCTGCTCCAGCAGCAGGCCGTCAGCCCCCGGACCGTGGCTGCGTACCGGGACGCCTTCCGGCTGTTGCTGGAGTATGCCGAGAGCAGGCTCGGCAAGCCGCCCGCCAAGCTGACGCTGGGGGACTTCGATTCGGAGCTGATTCTCGGCTTCCTGGCGCATCTCGAAGGCGAGCGCCATAACGCTGTGCGTAGCCGCAATGCGCGGCTTGCCGCAGTAAGGGCCTTCGCCCGGTACATCGCGGTGCAATGCCCTGCGGCACTGCTGCATGTCCAGCAGATCCTGGCCATTCCGATGAAACGCTTCGACAAGCCCCTGCTCGGGTTCCTCTCGAGGGCCGAAGTGCGGGCGATCCTGGCGGCCCCCGACGTCACAACCTGGTATGGCCGCCGGGATCGGGTGCTGCTCAAGCTGCTCTACAACACCGGTGCCCGGGTGTCCGAACTGATCGGCATCTGCGTCCACGATCTGGAACTCGACGTCACGCCGTCGGTGCGCTTGCACGGCAAGGGGCGCAAGCAGCGCACTGTTCCGCTCTGGAGGGAAACCGTCGTGGAGATCCGTCGCTGGATCGACGCTGCCGGTCTGCAGAAGAACCAGCCCCTGCTGCCCAACCGCTGGGGCAAGCCGATGACGCGGTCGAACGTCGCCGAGCGGATCGCGCGGGCCGTGAGCACGGCGACGCCGCAGTGTCCTTCGCTTGACGGACGGACCATCTCCCCACATACGCTGCGCCACTATCTACCCTTCCTGACTATGTCTTGCACATGGCCGACGGCCACGTGGCACAAGGGTTAGCGAGCGAGAAGTCCGACATAGTCTTGGATCCCTCAACACAGCCCCGGTGGGGCAAGGGGATCCGCCATGAAGGTCATCATCAACAGCCAAGTAGTCCTGTCGCGAGTCCCGGAAGGGCCCATTGCGCCGTATCTGGGCATGTTTGCAGACTCTTTGAATGCGACGGGGTATTCGGCGAAGTGGATTCACCGCCATGTCCTGCTCGGAGCGTGCCTCAGTAAATGGCTCGGGCAGAAGCTGGTGGCGCTGCATGACATCAACACCGATCATCTGACGCGATACCTGAAGTATCGTGCTCGACGCCTGCAACCAAGGGATGGTGACCATGCGACGCTCGTGCACTTGGTGGAATTTCTGCGACGAGAGGGGGTGGTTCCCGAGGAGAGGCTCGCAGTGCTCGAGCCGACTTCGGTGGAGCACTGCGTCCGCGCATATGAGTGGTATCTGCGCCAGGAGCGCTCCTTGGCTTCTGCGACGATCGTCTACTACGTTCGGTTCGCCCGCGACTTCCTCAAGCATCGCTTCGGCGCGAAGGCCGTCAGCCTCTCATGCTTGAGCGCCGCCGATGTCGTGCGCTTTGTTCGACACCAGGCGCGACGGCTGCACAGGAGGTTCGCCAAGCTTATGACCACCGCGCTGCGCTCGTTCCTGCGTTACGCCCGATACTGCGGCGAGGTCGATGTGGATCTGGCGGCCGCGGTGCCCATCGTTCCCAACTGGTCGATGGCGTCAATTCCGCGCGCGATCGCTCCGCAGCAAGTGCGTCAGTTGCTGGCCAGCATCGATCGGCGCACCGCGACCGGGCGTCGCGACTACGCCATCGTGCTCCTGCTTGCCCGATTGGGGCTGCGTTCCGGCGAAGTGGCGTCCTTGAAGCTCGACGACATCGACTGGAAGGCGGGGCTTCTGAGCGTGCACGGCAAGAGTGGCTATCGCAACGAACTGCCGTTGCCTGCCGACGTCGGTGAGGCAATCGCCTCCTATTTGAAGGGAGGCCGACCGCACAGTACCAGCCGGTGCGTCTTTCTGCGCGCGCGAGCGCCGGCGTTCGCCTTCCAAGGGGGCGCCGCCATTAGCTCGATCGTGCGGCATCGCCTGCAGCGCAGCGATGTCGATGCCCCCACCTTCGGTGCGCACCAGTTTCGTCACGGACTCGCCACTGAGATGCTGCGCCGCGGTGCTTCGCTCGGCGAGATCGGTGACCTCTTGGGACATCGCCATCCGCAGACAACGACGATTTACACGAAGGTCGATCTGGAGGCACTGCGCAAGCTTGCGCCGCCTTGGCCGCGGGGTGCGCAATGAACACCCTGCATCAGGCCATCCAGGAATATCTGACGATGCGGCGCGATCTGGGCTTCAAGCTCAGGGAGACCGGCAAGGGATTGCTCGACTTCGCCGCCTTCATGCGCCAGCGCCACGCGGCCTACATCACCTCAGAGCTGGCTCTCGCCTGGGCGCAGCAGCCCAGAGATGCAACGCCGGCCCATTGGGCGCAACGACTGAGCTTCGTTCGCGGGTTCGCCCGCTACCGCAGCGCGACTGATCCGCGCACGCAGATTCCGCCGCCGGGCTTGCTGCCGTTCCAACCTCGGCGGGCTCGTCCCTATCTGTATTCGGACGAACAGATTCGCCGTTTGCTGCGCGCGGCGCTGGCCATGACCTGTCGTCACAAGCGCGACGCACTCAGACCGCGGTTGTTCCACTGCCTATTCGGACTGCTCAGCGTCACGGGCCTGCGACTGAGCGAGGCACTCAACCTCAAGCTTCCAGACGTCGACCTGGATTCCGCTGTGCTGACCATTCGCGGCGCCAAACTTGGCAAGGACCGCTTGGTGCCTTTGCACACATCCACCTGCCAGGTGCTCAGGCAGTACCTTGCCAAGCGCAGCCACCATTGGGTCGACCGTCCGGTGTCGGCGTATGTGTTTGTCTCGAACCGGGGCAATCGCCTGGATGGCGCGGAGGTGCATCGGACCTTCTATGCGCTGTCGCGGCAGATCGGCCTTCGCAGCGCGTGCGACAGCCACGGGCCGCGCCTGCATGACATGCGTCATCGATTCGCAACGAATACGCTCGTGCGCTGGTACCAACGCGACCAAGATCCCGAGCGCCTTCTGCCGGTGCTGTCGGCCTATCTCGGACATGTGCACGTCGCCGATACGCAGTGGTATCTGAACGGGTCCCCCGAGCTGATGCGTGAGGCCATCCGTCGCCTCGAACACTGCTGGGAGGGGCGGCCATGATCCATCCTGCCAGCTTTGCCCCGCTGCTGGAACGCTTCTTCACGCAGCGCTTGATACAGCAGCGCCAGGCCAGTGCGCACACCATCAGTTCCTATCGCGACACCTTCCGCCAGTTCTTGAAGTTCGTCGAGAAGCGGCTGCATAAACCGCCGTCACGCCTGAGCTTCGAGGAGATTGATGCGCCCTTGATCGTGGCATTTCTGGATGACCTGGAGAAGCGGCGCGGTGTCAGCGTTCGCAGCCGCAATCTGCGCCTCACCGCGATCCACTCCTTCTTTCGCTTTGCGGCCTTCGAAGCGCCGGCGCACTCCGCGCAAATCCAGCGCGTGCTGGCCATCCCCAGCAAACGCCACGCGCGTACCCTGGTCCCATTTCTGACCCGCGCGGAGGTCGACGCCTTGCTACTTGCTCCGGATCGGCACACATGGTCCGGGAGGCGCGATCACGCCTTCATGCTGGTCGCGGTGCAGACCGGCTTGCGGCTGTCCGAGATGACCGGGCTCAAGCGAGAGGATCTCGTCCTCGGAACAGGGGCGCACCTGCGCGTGGTCGGCAAGGGCCGCAAGGAGCGCTGTACGCCATTGGCCAAGCCCACCCAGGCCGTCTTGACCACCTGGTTGCGGGAGCGACAGCGCGGCGACGGACAGGTCTTGTTTCCCAGCGCCAAAGGTGAACGTCTGAGCGTCCATGGCGTTCAATACATGCTGAACAAGCACCGAATCACGGCCTCCAAGGCTTGCCCTTCGCTGCGACAAAAGCGCGTCACCGTCCACCGCTTGAGGCACACCATGGCCATGGACCTTCTGCAGTCGGGCGTGGACCGCTCGGTGATTGCCTTGTGGCTCGGGCACGAGAGCGTCGAGACTACACAGATTTATCTCGACGCATCCCTGGCCATGAAGGAGCAGGCGCTGGCCAAAGCCACACCCCTTCACGGGCGACCGGGTCGATACAAACCCAGCGATCAACTCATGGACTTTCTCAACAGCCTGTAGGTCGCCAGACTATGTCGGGCAAGCGCGCGGCAGCTGCGCGGCGTAACCACCGAAATTGCGTCATGCCAGACCGCGCGCGCCATTCACAAGACATAGTCAGGAAGGGTAGATAGTGGCGCCTATGTCGCGCAAGACGTAGCCGTCATACCAGCGCCATGCACCTGCTGCAGTCGGGGGTACCGTTCAACGTGATCGCACTGTGGCTTGGCCATGAAAGCACGACAACAACCCACCGTTACGTCGAGGCCGACCTCACGATGAAAGAAAAGGCCCTCGCGAGGCTGGAGGCACCCGATACCAAGAAGGGCCGCTACAAAGCTTCCGACTCGCTTATGCGATTCCTTCAGACGCTATAACTATGCGCAGACTTCGCTGGTCCCGAAGTCTCGCCGCCAGAGGGACCAGCGGCATCCGCACTCAACCATCTGCACATAGTTGCGACCTGAGCATAGAGACGTAATAGTCCGACCAGTACCCTCTTGCGGAGTTAACCTGGTGGCGTAAAGATCGCGTCCACCATGAAACAAGCGGACGCCAAAACAAGCGTGCCAATAGCGGCACAAGAGACCAAGCAA
>JAHFRL010000058.1:8065-25631 GCA_023266235.1 Betaproteobacteria bacterium | reverse complement strand
CTCAGCGTGCTGCGCGGTGGGCCTGTCGGCAGGGGAAGGACCCGCGGCCGGGGCCCCCGGCCGACCTGGCGGGATCTGCTGCTGAGGTGCTTGAACTGGTGCGTGACCGTTCGTCGGAAACCCTAAACCGCTGGATTAAACGGCTTGATTTTACCGATTGATGCGCGTATTGTTTGAGTCGTGGCAGTGAGCCACACCGCCACCAGCCGGTAGCCTGGTGAGGAATTAACAATGACCATCTCAGCAAAATACTCTGGCACCTGCGTCCGGTGCGGACAATCGTTCCCGGCCGGTACCGAAATCAATTGGGAAAAGAGCGTCGGTTCCACGCACGCCGAATGCCCTGCTGTTGAAGCGCCGGCCGGCATTGAATATCTGGTCGGGTACACCTCGATCGGAGCTCATTACGCACCCTGTGGCGACCGCACAGAGGAATTTATCGCGCGCGCGGCGGCTTTCAATAGCGTCACCGTGGACGAAATTCGCCAGCAGCTCGCGTCCGGTAAAAATCCTGGGTTCAGCCAGGGCGAGGTCAGCACCTACTGCCTGCGCGACGCCGGGATCGCTGCCACGCAACAGATGGCTGTGGCAGCCCGCCAGGCAACGCAGCGCGCCAGCGGCGCTTCTAGCCGTATGCGCTGCCGGTCCTGCGGACAAACCGGCAGCCGTGGCAGCTACCCGTTTTCGACCAACCCGGGCAGCGGTCGCTGCGACGACTGCTGCTGAGAGGCCGACAATGCAAATTGTTATCAGATTGTCCGACTACCACTCGGCGGCCGTAGAGTTTACCGCCGCCGATCCCAGCAGCCTGAAGCGCAGCTGTCACCGCGCCTGGCGGCAGTTCGGGGCGCTCGTTGCCCAGCGACCCGGCTATTTCGAGGCGACGGCCGAGTTCAACAAATATAAAACGCATCTTGCAGACGGGCTGACCGACGAGGCGCGCGCCGCCCGGATTGCGCAGTGGATCGAGCGCGGCAAATCGCCGGCCGAGATCGAGCGCCTGTGGGATAACCTGGTGTGGAGCGCCAGCGCGAGATTGGAGAATGCGCGCGCACGCCTTAAAAACCACCTCGCTCCGCAGAGCCTGTCGATACAGGTCCGCCCGATATCCGGACGAGAGGGCCCGTGGTTGACCCCTGGCAACAACGTCCTGCCGGTGTGGTGGTCGCCAGATAACGAGACCAACTGGACCCGGCTGTGGGATGAGGTTGTGAAAATCTACAATCACGACAAAAACCTGTCCTCGCTGCTCGATTGGGTAGTCTGCGACGTGACCAAACCGACGCCGAATCAGCGGCGTCGCGAATTCAGCGTGATCGACGGAGACAGACCGTGAGCGGTTTCGCCTCACTGATGCGCCGGGCCGACACGCTGCGACGTGTCGAGCCCGATCCGATCCGCATAGAGTGGTGGGTTGGATATAGGCGCGGGCTACGCCGCGCGCACCACGGCGAGCAATTCGGCAGCCAAGCGGAACACGAGCTGTGGCTGTCGGCGGCCACGTCAACCGATCCGATGCGCGCCGCGCTCGGGCGCGGGTATCAGGCGGGGCTCACCCTGTCTATGGCAGAGCCCAATGACACCAACTGAATTCGGCCGCATCGCCGCGCTCACCCGGCTCAAACCCGCCGGGCGCGAGATGGCGCGGCGGGTGCTGGTGGATGGCATCCGCCCCGCAGAGGTAGCGCGGCAGATGGGCGTCGCGGACGCCACCGTGCGCGCCAAAGTGGCCGCCATTGCCCGCGCGATGAGGACCGAGCAGGGCGCGCCGGCGGACTGGGTAGTGGTCACGGTGCTGGTGCCGCCCGCGGCGGCGCGTGAGGTGTTGGCGATCGAGCGGCGGGCCGGCTGACTCAGGACGGCGCACAGCGCCGCTACGTGGCTTTGCCCACTTGCCCGCCGGGGAAGCGCCTGCTGGGCTGGTACCCGAGCGCGGCATGCCCATTCAGCACCTCAGCGAGACCCTGGTCGTCACCCCTCCGGATAGGCTTTGTTCAGCGGCGTGAACGCTGCCACATAGCGCGCGTGCGCCTTGGTAATTCGCACCGCGTCGATGTTGCCATTGAACGACACGGACGCATCGGCGTTGGCGCCCAGGCAGAGGGATTGCGTGTTGACCATCAGCGAGCCGCTGATCGCTGCGCTGCCGGCCGAGACCCCGTTGACCCAGCAGTACACCGTCCCCGACTTGCGGCACATCGCCACATGCGCCCAGGTGCCCGCCGCAAACACCACGCCCGCGCTCAGCACGTTCACAGCCCACGCCGAGCCGCTGGTGCTGATCGCAAAACCGGCTTTTCCGGCCGCATTGATATACAGCTCGAACGGTGAGTACTGGGTATTGTTGAGCCGCTTGGTGACCAATTCCATTGCCGCACCCAGCGCCGCCGGGCGCACCCAGCACTCGATTGTCCAGTCGCCGCCGCCCAGCGCCCAGTCGGCATGATCGGCCGACGACACCAGATCCCCCGTGCCATCGAACAGCGCACTCGCCCCACCGAATTTGCTCTGCCCCGTGCTGATCTGCGCGTTGCCGGTGGCGGTGAATGTGTGGCCTTTCTGGTCGGTGAACGTGGTGCTGCCGTTAGTGCCGTCGAGGCGCAGCAGCGCGACCACATCGGCCCACCAGGGATCCGTGCGATTGACGGTCCAATCGTGCCGCTGCCAGCTCGTCAGCGCCGCGCGCACGGACTCCAACTGCACGCGCACCTGCCCGTTGATGCCGGTGCCGCCGCTGTTCGGGAATGCGGCTGCCGGCGGCGTGAACGCGGCGGTATAGCGTGCGACGCCCTTGGTGATGCGCACATCGTCGATGTTGCCGTTGAACGATACGCTCGCATCGCCGTTCGCGCCGATGCAGAGCGGCGCAGTATTGGCAAATAGTGTGCCGGCCAGACTGGCGGTGCCGACCACTGACCCATTCACGAATGCGTAGTAATTATTGCCGGAGCGGCAGAACGCGACGTGGGCCCAGGTGCCGGCCACGAAAATACCCGTGCCGGTGAGGATATTGACGCCCCAGGTGCTGCCATTGACGGAGATCAGAAACCCCGCCTTGCCGCCCGCATCCATATAAATGCCGAATGGCCCCTGAACCGCATTGCTCGCGCGTTTATGCAGGATAAGCCCCTGCGCGGCGGTGCTCGCCGGGCGCACCCAGCACTCGATTGTCCAGTCGCCGGCGCCCAGCGCCCAGTCGGCATGATCGGCCGACGACACCAGATCCCCCGTGCCATCGAACAGCGCACTCGCCCCACCGAATTTGCTCTGCCCCGTGCTGATCTGCGCGTTGCCGGTGGCGGTGAATGTGTGGGATTTCTGGTCGGTGAAAACGGTGCTGCCATTCGTGCCATCCATGTGCAGCAACGCCACCACATTGTTCCAGTACGGGTCTTCCCCCGGCCCGATAATCCCCGAGTCCGCCACCTCCGCCGCCCAGTTGTAGCTGGCCCCCGTCAGTCCCGTCTCGGTTCGCAGCAGGGTGCCGGCCTGACCGTAAAGGCGCAGGGTGTAGGTGGTGCCGGCCTCCGGGCCGATATCGCCGTAGGTGGTATCGTAGAGGGTCGGCGTGGTCTCCTGCAACCGATTGCGATGCGCCCAGGAGAGCGCCAGCGCGCCGGTGATGGTGTCCGGGTACGCGACGGTGTTGACCTTGAGGTTGCCCGGCGGATACGGCAGATTGGCGCGCCCGAACAGCGTGAGGCTATCCACCGGCGCATCGGCGATGGCGAGCTGCCCGCGGCCCGTGGTGGGCAACACCTTGGCGTTGATGACCTCGCCGCTCACGTACTCAGTGCGATCGTTGCCGGAGTAGGCGTCCCAGAACCAGATGCGCGCGCCGCTGGCGTGGGTGGCCGGCACCGTGTCGAGGCAACCCCGGCCAACCGTGACGCTGGTGGAGCTGATCGCATCGATGCGCACATGCTCGTTATCGACCTGGGCGTGGGTGCCGATAACCACTTCGGCCCAGTCCTCGGCGCTGGTGATCGGCCATACCGTTTGCGTGATCGTCACCGCGCCGTTCAGCAGCGCGTTGGGCGAGAAATCGAAGGTGTCGGCCTCGAGGTACCCGCCGCCGGCATCGGTATACAGATCCGCGTTGATGGCCCCGGCGCTGCGGCGCGCGGCGAGCATGAACCACGCGGCGTTGGCGTTGGTGGTCAGCGCGTTCTGGATGGCGGCATCGCCCATAATCTGGGCCAGCTCGTAATAGGGCGCTTCGATGGGAAAGCGGGTGGGTGATGCGGTGGCGACCGGCGACGGCGATGTCCAGCCCTCGGGCGTCGGCGCCACCACCCCCACGGTGGGCATGGCAAACACATCCTCCACGCAGGTGATGCGCACCTGATTGCGCTGACCATCGCCAAACGCGATGGTAACCACGCGCATCACCGTGCCCGCGCTCAGGCCGTATTCTGGCCACACCAGCGTGAACACATCGCCGATATTGAGATCAGCCGCCACGCGGTTGGCGTAAATTGTGCAATGCGCCCTGGGCGTGGCCAGCACGCGCAGATCCCGCAGGGCAACCCGGCCCGCGACAGCCGCATTGGTGAACCCCGGGTATTCGATGGTGGTGTGGTTCTCCACCCCCATCACCTGCACCAGGGCGATATCCTGCACCGACAGCGTGGCGATGTCGCCGGTCGTGGCATCCCAATAATTCACTGTGATGCTGTTGATCAGATCCCGGACGCCGGGCCGGTTGAACTCCTCCACGCGATCGATGTTGGCTGCATTGAGCACCAGCAGACTGCCGACGGTGTAGTCGTTGCGGATCAACTTGAGCTCGTAGTTTCCGGTGCGCAGGTTGACGCGCAGGCGACCTTCGATGTGGCGCTCGATCTCGCCGATGAAATCCGCGAGCGCGGTTTCCTGATCCCACAGGATCGAGATTCCCATGCCTTCGCTGTAGAGCGTATCAGCGACCGGTTGCCAGACCGCATCCGGGCACAACGTGGCGGACTTGCCCTTGCCCCAGACGGTGTTGGTGAGACATTCGCGCAGGATGTGGGCGGGGTTGAGGTCTTGTTCTGTGCTCCCGGTATTGCTCAGGGCGGCGGATGCCGTTATTCCCGTGGGCGTCCCCGTCGGCACTGAATCCAGCACCTGCAATACCACGGTATTATCGGCAAGCACGCTGGAGGACGGTATCGTGACGGTGCTGGTGCCCACCGACGTAAAGCTCGCCACCAAGGTGCCATTCCACCAGCACCACCCGCCATCATCGTGCGCGAACGTGATGGTGATGTTGCCGATGTTCGCCGGATCATCCGTTACCAGAATGCGCCGGCGCAACCAGATACCGCGGCCGGACGAACCGGTCGGCACATTGGTGCCCGGAGGTGCGCTGTTGCTGAATGGCCCCACCGCCTGAGACCAGGCCGAATCATCGTAGGATGGCGCGATATAGGCAGACGGCTGCCCCTGTGACCCGCCATCGACCGCCTCGACCACCTTGTATTTCCAGACGTCCGTTGTGGCGACAAGGAGGGTGTAATGATTCCGGGCAATAGCCGCCTTCGCGTCATACCACTGCGCCGTCCCATCCTGCAGCACATGGATTCGCTGCAAGCGGAAATCCGGGGCCTTGAGGTAGTAGTTCATCCCCAGATAAAACTGCCGCAGCACCATCGACACCACTTGCCGAAACGCGGGGATGTCGGTGCCGAGCTGGGCTTGCAGGTAATCGTTCTGGGCCTGGCTGGGGCCGCCCATCAGCAGATCGATCGCGCCGGATACACCCCCCTCGCGCTTTTTGCCGCCGAACAGGTTTTCCGCGCTGACATCGATGCGGCCGCCCGTCGAAACGCCCGTCCACGCCGTGCGCTTGTCGAAGCGGATGCGGGTGCAGTTGTCAACCGGGCCGTGGCACAGCGCCAAATGCTGGCCCAGGTAGTATTTATAGCCGACGGTGGCCTTTTTACTCCCGCTCATGCGCCGGCCTCGATCGGATAGAGCCGGGCGTGCTCGGCGCGCGCCTCGGCGACTATGGCCATGGCCTGGGCATCGCCCGTGCGCTCCAGCATCTCAGGCTCCACGCCGTGCAGCACAAAGCGGCGGATATCCGCATCGGTCCAGCCGTGTCGCAGCAAAAACGGGTGGACGCCCTTCCAGCAGTATTGCAATGCGCGCGCGTGCCGAATCGACACCAATACCGGCGGGGTATCATTCATTTTTTGCCGCCCTTGGCTTTGACCGCGACGGTTTTCAGATCGCCATACCAGACGACGTTGGGCGCTGCGATATCGCGGGTACCGAACAGCACAGGGATGCTGTCGCCCTCTTTTGCCTGCGGCACTTTGATGTCGCCCAGGCCGCCGGGCTTGGGGTTCTGCGGCTTCGGCGCCAGCATGGCGCTGAGCACGGTCAACGCGACGACAATTAACAGTTGTGGCCACATGGGTCAAACCTCCTGCGGACTCATGTTCACAGCGCCCCCGTGGGGCCATAAGGGTTCTGGCTGGGAATCCAGGGGAACCCGCCGTAGTTGACTTGATTGGCAAAGCGCGCCTTGCAGGTGGCGAGCGTGCGGTCGCAGCCCGGGTAGATCGTCACCGCGCCGGTGGTGAAGCCTGGGATTGGCCAGAACAGCGTCAGCGTGCTGCCGACGTGTCCGACGATCGTGCGCAGCGCGCCGCTCGCCGACTTGATCATGCCGCCCACGTAATAACCATCGGGCTGCGACGCGGCTTCTGTCACCGTCACCGTGTTGCCGCTGAAGGCCGTGCAGGTGCCGGCTACCGCAAAGCTCGCCTTGTTGAGCGTGCAACCGCCGGAATACAGGCTGTGTCGGCAGTTTTTCTGATAGCGCGCGCGCAGGCCGTTGCGCTGAAATTGTTTGAACAGGCTTTCGCCGGTGAGCGTGGCTTCGCTGTCGGTCGCGGATACGCCGCCAACGCCCCCTTTCCAGACCACATAGGTGCCGCTGGCGTCCTGGCGATACAGCGTGATGTCGGAATCCACGTCTGGCGTCGCGGTCAGATAGAGCTGCGCGAGCGCATGCGAGACCGGCAGCGTGATCTTGATGCCGTCCTGGCCCAGCTCCTCGCTCTGCTGGATCTCGGTGCGCGCGCTCGGCAGCGGCGGATAGCTATTGCTGGCATAGGTGATGGCGGTGTCGCCGCTGGTCCAGCGGTAGGTGGTGGCGCCGACCACCACTTGGAACAGATCGACGGACACGGCCATGCACGGCTCCGAGGTCAGGACTTCACGTGAAACAGGGAAAGGTTTTGCGGATCAGGGCTTGACGGCGCGGAACTTGATATCGCACGCCATCACCGCCGCCGAATGCCATTGCAGCGCCACCTGGTCGGCCATGCGCCACAGCGGCAGATAGCTCACAAGATCCAGCGCACTCGGCGCGATGGTGATGCCCGGCGCCGCGATGGTCACCGTGGTGGTGCCGTCCCCGTTCAGCGTCGGTGCGCTCACCTGCCGCGCCAGGCTGCTGCCATCTTTGAACTGGAAAATGATGTGCTGGCGCGCCGGGTGGGCGGCGATGAACTGCGTCATGCCGGTGTCGGTGAATTTGGCGGTGGTGTCGCTGGGATTGATGGTCTGCACCAGATCCAGATCGGCATCCCAGGTCGGCAGGTACACCGGCACAAAGCTGCCCAGGCGCCGCTGCAGGAACGCCCGAAACGTCTGAATATCCGTGCGAGTCTCGAACAACCACCGGTAGGCGCGCACCTGCTCGCCGTAGGCGCGGCGCGCCAGCTTCGACCAGCCGCCCATGCCGGGGTCCAGCACATCCGCCGAGGCCAGCCAACTGGTTGGGATCGCCTGCGCCCAGTTCGGCTCGGTGGCGTAGAGCTCATAACCGTTGTAGGTGGCGGGCGCCGCTGCGGTGGGCAGGTTCGGCGTGTCGCGCACCGGATCGATGGCAAGCTCCGCCGTGCCGCTCAGCACGGTGCTGGTGATGCGCTCCAGATCCAGCGAATCGCCCAGCACGCCGAACACGCAGGGAGTCACCAGCGTGTCCGCCGCCCACGCCTTGGTGGTGTTCTGCGCCAGATTCACGGTGGCGCCGGATACGGTGCTGATATCCCGCACCTCGTAATCGTCCGCCGCCCGCCACAGCATCACCAGGCCGCCGTTGCTGAAAGCCAGGCCCGTGTACCCGCTCAGTGTCAGCGCGGCCGCACCAATGCCCACGCCCGTGGCCAACGCTGCCTGATCCGTCCACACGGGGATAATCCAGTCGGCGGTCGGCTGCTGGCCGAACAGCATCGCGTCCAGGCGCTGGAATCCACCCCCATCGAGGTAAAACGGATACCGCAGCGTGCGGCGCGGCTTGGCCCGCAACTGCGAGGGGTTTTCGGTGCCGTCGCGCGCCGGTAACAGCTCGGTGCGCCACTCCAGCGCTTCTTCGAGTGGCGCATCGGTGTTGGGTTCGGCGCTGAACACGGCGGCGGGCGATGGGTGCGACATGGGATTATTTCAGCCCCAGCGCGCCGCGATTGCGCAGCACCGCGTTGATCACGAACTTGTCGCCGGCGGGCGTGTTCATCACCGCGCGCATCAGCTCTTCCTTGTCCACGAAATTGAGGATGCGGGTGTTGCCGCCGGCTTGTTTGCGCCCGCGTGCGCTGGGTGCGCTGTCGGCCGGCAGTGCAAACGCCGCCGCGGGGAACCCCGCCAGGCCGCCGGTGGCGTGGCGCGACCAATGTTCCAGTGCATGCATGCCGCGGCGGTTGAATTCGTGCAGAAAGCCGAGCGCGCCGGGCTGCTGAACCACCGCGGCGCGGGTGACAAATTCGTTGTCCGAGAGCAGCGCGGGGATGCTGTCGCTGGTGCTGGTGCCTGGGCCTCGGATATGGCCGCCGTCCGCGAACGCGCCCCCGAACATTGAAACAAATGAGGCCGCAGGAGACCACGACGAGGCTGCCGAGCTGGCCGCCGCCACCTGCGTGGCCAGGGTATCCGTCAGGATCTGACTGGCCAGCAGGCGGTTTACCGCCATCTGGATTCCCATTTTGATGAGTCCTGACAGCATTTCGGTCGCGACATTCTGTGCGGTCTGCGCTAGAGCGTCGCGGAGGTTTTCGCCCTGAATCACGGCTTTCGCGATGCCGTTGGATAGCCCGTCTGCCCAGTCATTCAGCGCGGTCCCGAGAATGTTGGCGAGACTCGATTCCATCGATTTGAAATCACCAAGCACTTTGCCCAGCGCTTCAACCACAACCGTCAGGCCGTTGCCGTACCCCAGTTCATTCAGCGTCGCGGCAGATTCCACGTTCAGGCGTGCGATCTGATTCGTAAAATACGCCGCAGTGATGCCGCCCGCCTGGAAAGCGGAGGTCAGCGCATAAAGCCGGCCCTGCAAGGCCAGCAAACGCCCTTGTGTGTCACTCCACAAGCGCGCCAGCTCGCCCGCGAAAACCTGCTGTTTGTCCCTTGCGGGGTCGGCACCCGGCAGAGATTTCGCGATAGATTGTGTCTGATCCCGACTCTGAGCGGCGGCCTCCGCGTTCTTCTGCTCCACCAATCGGCCGCGCAGTTGTGCGGCAGCCGCTTCATCGGTGCGTAAATCAATGCCCTTCTGCAGCAGATCATTTTGCAGCGCGAGGAATTGGTTCTCGATCTGGCGTTGATCAGCCGATAGCGACAGCAAGCGGATCTGCTGATCGATATCACTATTGACCTTCTCCAGCGGTGACGCCTGCGCAGCGTAGTTTTCCCGAGCGATGCGCAGTTCGGCGTTGTATCGCTGCTGGCTGATCAGCCCCTGGTCCAGCGCCAATGTCACCGCACGTAGATGATCCGCATACTGTTGCGCTGGGCCCGTCGCGGCGTCAACGATCTGCTCAAATTCCGCTTGTACGCGCGCCGCCTCCTGCGCGGCGAGACTGCGCGAATGAATCGCATCGCGCTCTTGCTCGGTGAGCCTGATGCCCTGCTCGGCGAGGCGTTTGTCGGTAGCGTCGATGGCTGCGGCGGCGATGCGCTCTTCTTTCACGAGCCCGATCACACGCGCTTGTTCTTCGAGCGACGAGATCACTTGCTGCACAATCGCGTTGTGCTTGTCAGCCGCCGACGCGGCTTTTTTATCTACCGACAGCGCCGCTTCCTGAGCGTCGATGCTCTGCGCATATCTCAACAGCAGCGCTTGTTGTTCGGGCTCGAGTTTGCCCAGTTCGTTGTGCTCGATGGCATAGCGGACCTTGGCCGCCTCGCCGATCAGCGACATGTGCGCGGCCTGGTCCTTCAACTTGGCCAGCAATTTGTCATAGGCTGCGTTGATCTCGGGCGGCGGGGCTCCACCATCCGCGCCGGCAGCGCCAGCCTCCCCAGCCGCAGGCTTCCCACCCCCGGCGGCCTTGGCGGAATCTGCCAGCGATTGCTTCATGAGATCATTCAGATGCGCCAGCCGATCCTGGGCTTTCTGGATTTCGCTATCGGATACGGTCAGCCCGAACAGCGGCACCTTTTGCGATGCTTGCAGATCCGCTATCCGCTTTTTGGTCTCTTCGATCTCGGTATTTAATTGCTGGAAATCACCGATGGCAGGATCAATGCCCAGCGCCGGGTTGATGACAGTGGATTTTAAGACGCTGGACCAACCGCCGACCGCCGCTGCCGCCTTGGCAACCCCTCCCGCCATCGACAGCAATAGGTTCACGAACCCCTGCATGCCCTGCTTGGTCCCTGGATCATTGAGCGTGGCGATGAGTTCGTTAATGTCTTTTGTGAGGCCAGACGGCCCGGTATCGGCTTCCAGCAGGTTGTCGAACGCGACTTTGAGCGCCGCCAAGGCACCGCCCAGGGTTCCGCGCAACGCCTCGGCTGATCCGCCAGAGGCCACCGCCAGCCTCTCCAAAAACATGCGCTGGATGTCGGTGACGCGCCCGCTTTCGTCCATGACGTTGATCTGTTCTTTCTGCGCCACCGTGAAATGCGCGCCGGCCTGTTCCATCGCCCGAATGCCACGCACCGGATTGTTGAACGCGCGGCCCAGCAGCTCGGCGGCTTCCGGGAGGGATTTGCCCGTGGCGACGCTGACATCGAGCGCCGCCTTGACCACCTGCGGGAAAATCTCCTTGCCGATGCGGCCAAAGCGCAGAATGATGTTTTCCGCACCCAGCACCGCCTCGTCGGAGAACGTCGAGACGTTCTGCAGCGAGGTGGCCATCGCTATCAACTGCTCGCGCGACAAACCCGCCGCGCCGCCGGTGGATTTCAGGCGCGCGTCGAGTTGCGCCAGGGCGTTTTCGGACTCGATGGTGGCGCTGAAAATGGCGCGCAGGGCCGTCCCAACGCCCGCCGCGACGGCCAGACCTTTCAGGGCCGTGCCGAAGCTGGCCAGCCTGGCGCTGGTGCGCTCCGCGGCAGTGCCAAGAGTGCCCATGGTCCCGCTCATGCGGCGCAGCTCGGCCTGCGCCTGGGCAATGTCCGCCTGGATGCGCAGTGTGATATCGGAGTTATTGCCCATGGGCAGCATCCAGCGTGGGAGTCAATAGGGGAGAGTCAATCGGGGAGAGTCAGGCTCGATCCAGTGCCGCCAGCAGGTCGCGGGCGCTCTTGCCACCGCTTTGCGCGGCGTTGACATCAACAATGCGAGCCTGGCGGGCCTGTGCTTCACGGCGGCAGGCGGCGCCATAAAACAGCAGGATCTGACGCTCGGTCAGGCGACCTATTGCAGCGACGTCGCCGTGTCCGTGGGCGATGAGGGCGGCATAGATGTCGGCCCATCCGGACGTGCCGCGATCCGCGCCGCGATCCGTTCGGCCGCGATCCGGTTCACCACACCGCCCAACCAGAAAGGGCCGTTGGCGCCCCACCACATGAACAGCAGCGCCTCGCCATCGGGCGAGCTCAGGCCTGCCACCCATTCCGGTTCGACATCCGCCGCGCGCGCCAGCAGTTGCACGATGGCATCGCTGTGCCCGGCCAGCACCCCCAGCACCGTGTCGAGCGTGGGAACACCGCCCGCCTCCACCGCGGTGCGCAAATCCGCCAGGATCGGCTGGATCAGTTCGTGGAGCCGCATCGACTCCACGAAACCGTACTCGCGCACGACGATTTCGCGGCCGGCGATGGTGGCGGTGCGCTCCGGGTGCAGAATCTCCAGCGCCGCCGTGGGCTCCTGCGCCGGCTGCGCAGCCGGCGTTTTACGCGGCGGCCTCATCCGATCGCCTGATCGTCGACGTAGAGCGCGGCGAAGCCGGTTTTGATCTGGATGCCGACCTCGAAGGCCATCTTTTGCCAGGCATCGTCGGCGGCGATCACGGGCAGGTCGCCGGACGGCTTCATGATGACTTTCGGCATGAAGATGTGCTTGTTTTTGCCTTCCGCCGCATCCGACACGATGCGCAGTGCACCGATTTTCGGGGTGGTGCCGGAAATCAGCCGGTTGCGGGTTTCGGCGCCGGGCGTGTAATCGACGGTCATGGCGGCGTTGTCAGCGATGGACCCCGTCGTCAGCACGGTCACGCGGCCATTCGCGGCATCGAGCGTGTAATCGGTGTTAAGCACATAGGTGGTGGCGCCGACTTTCACCGCCACACCGGTGACATTGCGCTTCGGCGTCAGTCCGCCGAGCTGATAGGTGCGGCCCTTGAGCGCGGTGAAGGGCTCCGCGACCACCGGCGTTGTCGTTTGCGTCACCACACTGAGATCAGCAACCAGGAACATGCCCAGGTTGGACATGCTGATGTTGTCGAGCGTGAGCGCAAAGGTGCGCGCGATGCTGGTGGGCACGTCGCGCGTCTGCTGGCGCAGTTTGCTGCGCGCCGAGAAATAGGCGAGCGACTCTGTCTTGGGGCTGATGGTGGCGCCGCCGGTCTCGCCCAGATCAATCTCCCCGGTGGTGGCGCCACTGGTGTCGAAAGGGTCGAAATACACAATCCCGCGGGGGATCACCAGGTCGTCGGTGACGTAGATGCTCTGGGCCATTGCAGTTTCCTCATGGGCACGCCGGGGCCTGCCCGCGAGGGCATTCCTGGCAGGGGGATGAATCGGTGATTGAGTGGTGGGTTACGGGCGCCGGACGGACCGGGTTATTGCCTGCCGCGTGGCAGGCGGATCAGAGAATCCCGCGGGCGCGGAAATCCTCGATTTGTGCTGGGTTAAGGGAGTCCGGCGCAGGATCGCCCGGGGCGAGCTCGACCAGCACGGGCTGGCCGGTAGCGTCTTTCTGCCAGTGGAATACCGGCTGCTTCAGGATCAGGGCGCCGGCGGTTGACACTTCACTTGGTACGGCCGCTTCGGTCTCGCCGTCAGGGGTGTTTGCCATTACAGCTTCTCCAGGTTCTCGATCAGGGGAATGTCCAGCGGCAGCACACAGACTGCCGTGGGGCGGGAGTCTTCTTTATCGGGCGACAACACCACCCCCCGGCCCTGTTCAATGGGGCCAGTGACCAGCCCGCCCAGCGGGCGCGGCGTGCGCCCGGCAACGCGGCCCGCCTTGTTGATGGTGGCAATGCACTTTTGCAGATCGGCCAGCAGCAGATAGGCGGCGTCGGTCGGGTTGTCGTGATCGCTCACGCCGGCGGTAACGCCGTACAGCAACAACCGCCAGTTGCCGGCGCGCCGGTCGGGGAAGCCCTCGGCGGCCAGGATGTCGCGCACTTCGCTCGGCTCCAGCATGGTCACGAAGGCAAAACCGTGCTGCTCATAGCCGAACGCTGGCTTGCCGCGATACACGTGCCCGGCGAGGGTGTTGGTATAGGCGCTCGGCGCAATGGCCGCCAGTTCGGCGGTCAGCGCCTGCATGATTTGCAACCGCACAGACATGCCGCCCCCTATTTGAATTTCGCCAGGCGGGCGAACTGCCGCCTGAATTCGCTGTCAGTGAACGCGCTCACGCCCGGCGCCATATCGTCTTTTACGGTGCGGAACACCTGATCGACGCTGGGGCCGTAGAGCACGATGTAGCGGCCCTTTTTTTGGCTGCCGGTGGGCTTGATACTGCTGTCGAGGCCGAGGCGCCTGAGGCCCAACTGCCCGGCCAGATCTGCGCGCACCGCAACCCCCAGATTCCCGCTGTTCAGACGCACGAAAAACGCCTGCCGGATGACTTTTGAAGCACCACCCGGTTTGACGCGCACGCGCACCCCGGCGGGCTTGCCCTTGCGGGTGGCCTGTTTGCCGAACCGCGCGAGCATGGTTGGCCGCTGGCGCGCTCGCAGCACCGCCACCAGCCGTTCCTGCGTTGCAAACGGACCGACAAACAGCCGCTCCGGCTCGTTCAGATACTTTGTCGTAAACGCCACCTGCTGACGGATCAACCTGCTGGCCTGCGCGCGTGCATTGCGGGCGCTGGTATTGATGGCCAGCGCGGCGGCCTTGCGGGCCACATCCGGCAATTTCTGCGTAAACCGCTCGAACTTCTTGAGGCCGGTCACCGTCATCGAAAAGGCCATGCTGCCTCCAGGCTAAACGCGCTCTACGATGGCGCGCGCTTCGAGCGTGGTGGGTGCCAGCAGGCGCACCACCGTGAAACTCTCACCGGTGCCGGCGATGGTCACCGTGGCGCCCACCGCGGGCGCATCCAGTTCCGCGCGCTGAAACACCAGCGTCACCTGGTCGGACTCCAACTGGATGCGCTCGAAGGTGCCGCCGCCCTGGCTGACCAGCAACGCATCCCGCTGCACCCGCACATGCACCGCCAGCACGGGCGGGCCCAGGGGCGGCAGATACGACGCCGCCACCGCCGCATGGGCATGCAGATCGGCGCGCGCGCGGGCGCGGATGGTGTTGAGGTCGGTCATTCGTCGTCGTCGGTGGCGTCGGCGTCATCGCCGTCACCGTCCGCATCGGGATCCTGTGCTGTCACGGCCTGGGGCTTGCGGCCGCGCGCTGGCTTGCCGGATGCCAACGGCGCACCCTCCACAACAAATGCGGCATCGACGTGGTAGGTCGCCTGCTCGGGCGTGTCGAACGTCACCGACGCACCGACCTCGTAGGTTTTCACGCCACTCGGCTCGGGCCGACTGAAAGCGCGGATAACCGTATATTTGTCCGTCATGAGGCTGTCTCCGGGGAGTATTCGCGTAATAAAAGCCGCCGGTCCTGTTGGGGGCCGGCGGCTGTATCAGCCATGCAGCGCAGTCAGGCGCCGCTGGGCTTAGTTGCTGGTGTAGCCGCGGCGCAGCACGGCGGGGATGGTGCAGATCGGCAGCGGGTTGGATTGCGACTGCGTTTCCGCGCCTTTGTCATCGCGGTCCGGGATCACCTTGGCGTAACGCGGCAGGCCGATGGTGTTGACCGTCGACATATAGTCGGCGGGCGCATACCAGTTGCGGAACAGGCCGGGCACGCCGATGGGGAAGAACCGGCACTCGTCGGCAGCGATGAACGGCGTGCCGTTCACGGATCCGCGATAGTTCTCAAACACAATGCCGCCGTATTGGAAGCGGTCGTACACGGCCGCGCCTTCGCGCACGTAGAGTCCTTCCTGGGCCCGCAAATACGCCTCGCGCACCTCGGCATGGGTCGAAATCTTGTCGTAGAACGTATCGCCGCACAGCGCATATACGCCACCCATGGGAGCCGCGCCGAGCTTGTCGGCGATCCCCCGCACGACCGTATTGCACAGGCTCTTGATGTTGGTGGTGCTGGTGCCCAGCACGAAGTCCACATCCGCGGCAGCCGTCACCCCGAACTCGGTGAACAGGTTGTAGATCAACGAGCCGTCGGCATCCAGCAGCTGGCCCTTGAGGGCGCCGAGATACAGGTGCTCGATGGTGGCGTCGATGTTGCGGAAGATCTCGGTGAAGTGCTGGTTGATCTTGGCTTGCACTGTCTCCAGGCGTTGCTCCTGGCCAAACTCGCGCACGTTCTGAACCTGGTCCGCCTGGATGTGGTCATTGACCTGAATATGCACGGTGCTCAGATTGCGAAACCCGCGGCGATCCGGCGTGTGCAGCACGCCGACACCCCCGCGCGGGCTGGTTTGCACCAGGCGCAGGGTGCCCTTGATGTTCTCGATGGCGACCGTGGTCGTATCGATCCCGTCTTCCTGGAACAACCCCATGCTGCCGATTCGGCCGGGCACAAAGGGCAGTTCGTTCACCGCGGCGGTGAGCCGGACCTCGCTGAAAGCGTTATTGGCAAAAATATTCAACATGGGGTTGTACTCCTGAATTTAGGCATAAAAAAAGCCCGCCGAAGCGGGCTTGTTGCGGGTCTGGGTTGGCGTCAGGGATAAGTGGCGCGCGCGAGGATGCCGAGCGCCGCAAGGTCCGCGGTGCCGGCGGTGATGGCGGTGCTGTCCTGGCCGTTCCAGCCCAGCATCCCGGCATTCACCTCGGCATCGCGGGCAACCATCACCGCTTTGGTGTGGCCGGCGGTGGCGTCCGTCGCGTAGGCGAGAATGCCCACCGCGGCCTGAGTGCCATTCGTGGCCGCGTTGTTGTAGATCGCGTGCTTGCCGGGGACCGAGGCGACCGTGATGACGAAGCCGTCGCCGACGATGAAGTCGGTAGCGCCATCCGCCAGGGTGAAACTCAGCCCGCCCTGCGAGTACGCCACCGCGACGGTGCCGCTCGCCAGCGCCACGCCATCCGGATCCACCACCGAGAACGTCCCGGCATTGGCGGCGGCTGCGGTGATGGTGAGCACATAGGCGCCCACCTTCGCGGCAGCGCCCACGGTGACCGCGCCCATGGTGCCGTTGCCGGTATTGCCGCCCGCTTTGGCGGCGGAGGTAGCAGCGCCGGTGCCAACCAGGCCCAGCACGGCACCGGCTTGCAGGTTTTGCCCATCCATCACGGTGATGTTTTCGAGCGATCGCGAGCCATTGGCTTGCGAATACAGGAATTCAAACGGGTGGAGGGCTTCGGTAAAAGTCGTCATGTCGGTAATCCTCTACAAAGTGTGGGAGAGCCCGCCGGCCTTGCCGGCCCGCTCAGTGCTTGGTGACGGCGGCGCGGCGCGCGTAAATGTCCGCGCTGTTGATGAGCGGCTGCGCGGGCGCGGGATCGTCGCCAGTCCCACCCCCAACGTTCGGGCCACCGGCGGCCATCGCGGCATCCAGGGGCGATCCGGTGCGGGCCACGGGGCTCGCGGCCAGAATGCCCAGCGCCTCGGGCACGGACACGCTGGTTTTCGTGGCGAGTAATTGCGCCTGTTCGTCGCGGCCCTTGGCTTCTTCGCTGCCGAGGATGGCGGCCACGCGCTCGCGCTCGGCCACAACGCCTTCGGTGCGGGCTGCCGCAAGCGCGGCGGGATCGTGCTGGGTAGTTACCTGGGCAACGGCAGGCGCCGCCTCACCCGGTTTGGTCTGCTGGGTCATGGGTTGCACTCCTGTCGTGCTGGGTTGAAGTGGGGCCGCCGCCGACATGGCGACGAAACCCCGGTTGGTTTGCTCGGTTTGCTGAGTCTCCAGAAACGCGCGGAACTCGGCGAAAAAGGTATCGGTATCGCGCACGCCGTCGGCCAGACCCAAGGTCACGGCCTCTTCGACGCGATACACAGCGGCTTCGGTGGCCAGCACCGACGCGATGCCCAGGCCCCGATTGCGGGCCACGGCGCCGGCGAACGTCTGCCGGGTGGCGTCCAGGTCGGCCTGGATACGCGCGCGCACGGCGGGCGGCAGCGGTTGGAACGGGTTGCCATCGAC
>JAHFRL010000058.1:5391-7965 GCA_023266235.1 Betaproteobacteria bacterium | reverse complement strand
CGATGCCCAGGCCCCGATTGCGGGCCACGGCGCCGGCGAACGTCTGCCGGGTGGCGTCCAGGTCGGCCTGGATACGCGCGCGCACGGCGGGCGGCAGCGGTTGGAACGGGTTGCCATCGACTTTGTGGTCACCGCTGTAGAGCAGCGTCACCGCAACGCCGAACTGATCCAGCGCCCCGCTGACATCCATGTGCACCACCACCACGCCGATACTGCCCAGGCGCGCGGATGGCGTGCCATACAGGCGGTCGGCGCTCGATGCCAGCGCATAGCCGCCGGACAGCGCGGTGTGCTTGGCGAGCGCCCAGATGGGCTTGCTGTCGCGGCCCCGGTAAATGCGGTCCGAGGTTTCGAAGCACCCGGCGGCCTCGCCGCCGTGGCTGTCGATCAGCAGCGCCACCCCCAGCACCTCGGGATCTTCGAGCGCCGCATCCATGCGGGTCTCGATCGATTCGTAGCCGGTGTAATAGGAGCCGGAATAATCGTAGTTCGCCAGCAAGGTGCCGCTGATCGTCACCAGGGCAATCCCACCTTCCAGCACTTCGTAAGGGCGATCACAGCCCATGGCGTCCATGCCATAACTATCGACGCGCTGTTTGGCGGCCGGCTCGCCACGCGCATCGGGCTCGAACCGGGCATGGCGCAGCAGCCGCAGATTGCGGGCCGCAACATCGGACAGCAGCAGCGGCGCCAGATTCAGGCGGTCCGCCATGGCGCGCAGGGCGTCGTGGTTCATGAGTGCTCCAGTGTGTTGTCGGGGGCGCTCACGCACGCACCCCAGCCACCCGCACGCGCGGTTTCGCGGCCGGGATAGAAGTCAGATGGACCTGCGTCGTGATCCCGCTCATGCCTTCGTTGTTGCCGTTGGCGTTGTTGGGATCGTTCGGGTTGCTCGGATCGTTGTTGGGGTTGTTGTCGGCGCTGGTCGCGGAGATCGACAGGCTCATCGCCGGCAGCCCCTTGTCGGCGGCGTATTTACGTTCGCGGGCGCGCTGGTCGATCACGTCGCGCCAGTCCTCGCCGTTGAGTTCCGACACTTCGCGCTCCAGCGTCGACAGCCCCGCTTCGTTTTTCATCACGCTGGCGGTGGTCTCTTTCACCGGATCGATCTGCCCGCGCCCGGCACCGCGCCAGGTACAGGCCGCATAGGCCGCTGGCATTTCCCAGAAATCCGGGGCGCCGCGCGGCATCGGCAGTTCGTTGCGGTACCACATCTCTTCCAGCACCAGCTGGTAAACAATGCTGGCGAAGCGATGCGGGCCGAAACGGCGGACGGAAAGAAAATACTTCCAGTCTTCGAGCGATCCGGCGCGGCTGCTGGAATAGTTGGTCTTGCTCCAGTCGCGCATGAAGCGTTCTTTGCTCATGCCGATGCCGGCGGCGACCTTGCGGATCAGGCTGTCTTCGAAATCCGATCCGATGCCGCCCGAGTTCTGCGCGGTGTTCATCTTCAGGCTGGTGCCGATGGGCAAATAGGGAACTTTCACGCCGTCGATGCGCAGCCGGGCGTTCTCGCTGTAGGTCGCGATCTGCCCCATCATCCAGTCGTAGTAGTTCACCTCGCTTGTGGTTCCGTCGGGGTTGTCGACACCGATGTAACTCATCGCCATTTCGCGGTCGAGGTCGCTTTCAAGCGTCGCGGCGTACATCGCGCCCACCGCCAGATTCTGCAACACCAGATCGGAATAGCGCCGGGTGGTGTCGACGTTGCGCAACACCGCCACCAGCCGGCTCACGCCGCGGTTCTGGTCCGGGCGCTCGCGCGAGAACAAATGGATCACCTGCATCCGGCCCCAGGGCCGATAGCGCGGAATGACCTTGGTGATGAACTGGTTGGTGCTGTAGCCCAGCGTGTCGTCCGGGTGGCTGACGCGGATCGAATACCCGGTCGGCTCGCCACGTCGGCCCAGGATCACCCCCCGGCGCCGACCGGGGCCGTCGATCTCCCCCATGGGGTTGCAGAGCCGATCCGGATCGATGACCTGCAGCGCGGTGCGGTACGGGCCACGGTTCAGCCATTCGGCGGTGGCGAGGAATTCGCCGACATCGAACAACTGCATGGCGACCATGCGCACCAGCCCGGTGAAATTCTGCATGCGCTGCGCGTCGGGCCAGTTGTTGGTTTCGTCCTCGGCCCAGTTGTTGAAGCGCGCCTCGGCCGTGGCCGCGAATTCCTCGGCCCAGGCTTCGTCGAGCGCCGGATTGATGCGGCTCAACAGCCGCCAGTTCGGGCGTGCATTCAGCCGGAATTGATTGCCCACCACGTTGTCGACGTGAACCTGACGCGCGCCGGACAGATAGCCGTCATTGCGCACGTTGTCGCGCGCCTGGGCGTCGAGCTCGCGCTTCTCGGGCAGCAGATCACCATCGGCGGACGCCATGCTGGGCGCAAAGCGCATCAGTTCGGTGCCGGCCGGGCGCGTGGCGTTGAACGCGCTCACCCCCGCGCCGGCGGTGCTGAAACGGCGCAGCACTTCGCCGCGCGGACCGAACAGGGCCTTTACCTCGTCGGCGGCAGTGACCGTCACGGCGCTCACCACATTGCCCTCGCCGGCCCGCGGGGCCGCTGCGTAG
>JAHFRL010000058.1:0-5291 GCA_023266235.1 Betaproteobacteria bacterium | reverse complement strand
GGTGCTGAAACGGCGCAGCACTTCGCCGCGCGGACCGAACAGGGCCTTTACCTCGTCGGCGGCAGTGACCGTCACGGCGCTCACCACATTGCCCTCGCCGGCCCGCGGGGCCGCTGCGTAGCCGCCAGCGCTTGCAGCCGGTCGATCTCCGCATACAGGCGGCGCTTGTCGGCGTCGCTCATATCGGCATAGTTCGTTTGCATCCCGTCGGAATCCCGAAAGCTGCCCACGCGCTGCCCCATCAAAATGGCATCACGCGCCGCCGTCAGGCTGGTCAGGCGTGCCTGTTCGTCTGTCGTCAGGGGCATGGGTACCTCGTGGAGCGAAACTGGGGCATAAAAAAACCCGCCGAAGCGGGTTGGTCCGGGGCGCGGCGGAGGGTCATCCCATCCGCTTGGCCCACTCGGCCATGGTGGCTTTCTTCGTGCGCGTGCTGTCGCCGGGCTTGGCGTCCCCTGCCGGTGCGGGTGCCGTGACCAGCGGGTTCGTGTCCCACGGCGCGGCCCAGCGGAAGGGTTTGCCCCAGGGCATGGTTTCCAGCTTCAGGTCGATCAGCAGCGCCAGGGCGTAGGTGAGCAGGTCGGTCGATTCGTTCTTGCGGCCGGCGATTTTCGCCCAGCCTTTTTTCGTGCGGGTCTCGGCGCACAGCTCCGCGAAAAAATCGAGCGGCAGCCAATCGGGAAAGTGGATCATCCCATCGCCGGCTTTCTGCACATCGAGGCGCGCATCGAGCGCGTCTTTCAGCATGTTCACGTTGAGGAGCAGCACGGGCACTTCGCCGCGCGCGCCCGCATTGCGATCCTTTCGGTTGCTGTCAGGGTGCGACAGCCGCACCCTGGGCGCGTTGGGTGTCGATCCGCCCTTGAGCAGCCGGACGCGGGTGTGCAGCCCTTCCTTGCGCAGCCTGCGGAAATACGCATAGGCTTTTTCGGTGGCGCCCGCTTCACCCCCGGAATCGATACCGACCGCGCGAATCGCCATCCGTCGCCCGCTGCCATCCATGAGCGGGTACGTGCGCTCGATGACGTGCTCGGTAATCAGGATCCAGTCTTCTTCGTGCGATGCCGGGCGCACCGGCCAGGGGTGCCCGTCGGCATCGATGCGCGTGGACTTGCGCAGCGCGAAGCGATCGACGATAAACAAATCGCCACCCGGCGCCACGCCGTGCACCTGCACCTCGAAACGGTTGCGCTGCACATCGACGGTGGCCAGCAGGCAGCGCACGGCGGTCGGGACCACGCGGTCCCCCAGCACCTCGGCGCGCTCGGCCAGCTCTTCCGCCGACCGATCGGTGGTAGTGCGCGGCGAGCTGTAGGCTTCGCACTGGTCGGTGTTGACGGTACCCTTCAGCGCGCCATCGTCGCCGGTGGCGGCGTAGATGCGCTGCGCGCTCAGCCACTTCGCCATCATGGCTTCCCAGTTCTGGAAAGCGGCCGCCGGGCCTTTGAGCCAGAAGCTCGCCCGGGTGTTGTACGCCTCGGGTTTGTCGAGCGCGATGCGCCAGGCTTTCTTGCGGGTCGCGGCCTTGCCGACAAAGGCCGCACCCCCGGCCAGACCGATCAGGTCGGCCTCGCGCAGCCACACCCCCGCCAGATTCATCTCGTGCTTGGCGGTGGGCGGCGTCGCAAATCCGCAGCTCGGGCAGGCCATCACCACCCCGCGCGCGGCGTCCGCCGGCTCGGGATGATCGCCGGGCACCAGCAGCCGAAACGACGGTTCGTAATACGCGCCGCATTCCGGGCAGGGCCAATACCAGCGGCGGCGATCGCCTTCGTTGTAGAGCGTGATGATCCCGCCGCACGGCGGCCCCATGTGGGGCGTCTCGCGCGGGCAGCGCCAGCTCGCATCCTGTACCGGGAAACTGGGCGAACTATCCGCCGCCGTCATGGCGAAACTGCCGAAGCTGGTGCTGCGCATGCGCGCCAGGCTGAACGGCGAACCCTCGCCGCCCACGTCCTGCGACATGCGGTCGTAGTCGGTCAGGAAGTTGATTCCGGTGGAATGTCCCGCCAGCTCGTTTTCCGATGGCCAACTGAGCCGCAGGTGCGTTCCGGCCCGGAAATACTTGGTGTGCGTGGTGTCGCCTTTCTTGCCGATCAGCAGCTCGGCCTTGGCCTCGGGGCAATACCGGAACAACTTGGCCAGCTTGTCCTTCGAGAAATCCCGCGCGGCGCTTTCGGTCTTTTCGTAAAACCGGATATCCGCCGGGTTCAGCAGGATCGTCTGCAAAATCAGATTGAGCGCGCATTCGGTACCGCCCGACTGGGCCGGCTTGACGTACACCCACTCGCGATATTGCCGGCTGGCCAGCGTGTCCATCGGCTCGCGCAGATAGGGCACGGTCTCGTTGCGCCAGGGTCCGACGTAGGCGCCCGGGTTGTTCAGGTAGCGGTATTTGGCGGCGGCATCGCTCACCGACAAACGGTCCGGCGGTAGCAGCACGCGGGCTGCGTCGAGCACGATGGCGCCGATGGATCGGTAGGCGCTCATGGATCCGCAGGCTCCGCGTCCAGGGCGATGCCGCCCACCACTTTTTCCACCTCGTCGTACATTTCACGCAGGGCGTCGTCGCAGGCGTCCTGTACCGCAATCACCTGCTTTGGCGTCAGCGCCGCGCGGCGCTCGACCGCGTCGGAGATCGAGCGGACCTTGTTGGCAAGCGGCTTGAACACCGACGCGAACACATCGAGCACTTCGGCATCGCGCCACAGCTCGCCGTCGCGCTGGCGGAATTGCTGTTCTTTAAGCTGCGCATCCCAGTAATCCTTGGCCATGTCCGGCGGCATGTTTTCCGGATCGGCGGCGGGGCTGCTCGCCAGGATCGCGTTCGTGTCGATCAGCAGGTGTGCGACGGTCGGCAGGCAGTAGGTGGCATTGGTCTTGTGCGTGTACCCGTCGGGCACGGCGTCACGCAGGCGCGCTGTCACCGTGTTGCGGTGCACCCCGAAGAGCTGCGCCAGTTGCGATTTGCTGAACTGGGGCAACGATTGTCGGCCGTCACTGCTCGCCATACCCCCACAGGATCATGCTCAGTGTTCACCTCGCGCGCGCTGCGCCAACAGCGCAAGTAAATCGTGCTCCACCTCGGGCAGCGGGCATAAATGTATAGCGACCGTGGGCAACGCATAACGCCCGTGGCAGCCATGTGCGCCATCGGGTTTGATGTTCCGCAACCGCTGGGTGATCGTGTTGCGATGCAGGCCGAACAGCACCGCCAATTCGCTTTTGCTGAACAGTGGCAGGCTGGCGCAGCCAGAACGCTCCGTCATTTTGCAGCGCCCGCCCACTGCCGCAATGCGGCGCGATCGAGGTTGCACTTGATGATCTGGCCCTGGCAACTCATCAGCGATTGCAGCAGCGCGCCGTTGCTACTCATGTCCACCCCCGGGCGCGGGCAATCCTGCGTCAGCTCCGCCGGCGGCAGCACCCGCACAGTCTCCGGCGCCGGTTTCGGGGCCGGGCTGCCACAGGCACTCAAGAGCAGCGGCGACAGCAGTGCGCACGCGAGCAGGCGGCACAGTGGCCGCCCAGGGCGCCACCGCTGGCTCGCGGTAGACGGTATTGATGGCCGCAGCCTGGCGCGCGCTTTTCGCGTCCACCCGGTTGCGGGCAATTTGCAGGCTGTTGCTGATCGCATCGCGTAGCTCCATATCGGTTTTGAGCGCGGTGATGGTGCTCTTGGCTTTCTCGGCGTTGAGTGCGGCGCCGGCCTGTTCGGACACCAGTTGCGCTTTGATCGCGCCATTTGCCCGGATCTGGTGATAGAGACCCCAGCCGAGGGCCAGCAGCGCGGCGACAACGCCTAGCCTCAGGTACATCACGCATCACCCCCAGCAATCCGCAGCCTCAAGCCCGGCAGCAGACGGGTAATCTGTCTCAGCAGGTCCATGCAGTACGCCTCCTGATCCCGTGTGATGGCCCCCGTGGTGCGCCAGCTCCCGTCGGAATAGATTTGCACGCTCGTCAATTGCTCGCCGCGTCGCCGCCAGGATGCAAGGGCTGCACGCTGCAGTCCGTCTGCAACAATCTGCGCGCTCGGAGCATGCTCACTCAGGCCCCATGATGCGATGGCTTCAAGCTGCCGAGGGCGGAACTCGCTCACGGCGTCACCCTCTGGGTGGTTGTGAGCGTGCCAGACTGCGGTTCGCTGGGCGGTCGGCGGCTCCATTCGCGCCCGGTGTTCATGTAGATGTCGGCGACCTTGGCAAACATCGAGCCCACAAACGGCACCGTGATGCCGATGGCGCCGCCCACGATGCCGCTGGCGAGCGATGGGTCAGCGGCCGACTGGATGACACTGACCGCGAGTGACAATGCGTACCAGGCGTACCAGGCCGTGAAACAAAACGCGCTGAACAAAATCAGCCGCGGGAAGATCCGGAGCGCGTCGAGCACCTCGGCCAGGTCAAGCCAGCCGTCCTTGTTCACGGATGGCCCAGCCCCGGAAGGTAAAGATGCAGCCATCCCGCCACATCGAAATTCGGGCACGTCTTCGAGGGCTCCACATCGCGGTGGCCGATGATGCTCTCGATGGGGTATTCCTCATGCATTTCCAGCACCAGGGCTTTCAGCGCGGTCCATTGCTCTGGCATGAAGTTGTCGGCGGGTCGGTTGTCGTCGCCCTTGCCGCCCACCATGCAAATGCCGATGCTCTCGGCATTGTGATTTTTGGCGTGCGCACCGGCGGTCGCCACCGGGCGACCCTTTTCGATCTGGCCGGAACGGCGAATGACAAAGTGATAGCCGCAGCCGTTCCACCCCCGGGCCCGGTGCCACTGATCAATTTCCGGCACACCGATATCCATGCGCGCGTAGGTGTCGGCGCAATGAATGATGAGCGTGTTAATCATCCGCATGCGATGTCTCCCCGGCGCGCGGGATGGCCAAGCCCGCCTGCAGAATCAGCATCCGCGCTTCGTGAGCCGCCACGCGCAACGCATGGGCTTCACGCTCGCGCGCTTCGGTCGCCGCAATGGCGGCCGCATCGCGTGCATCGCGCCTGATCTGGATGCGCAGCCCACACACGCCGACCAAGAGGCCGCAGACACCCACGACGGCGGAAATCAAGACATGGTTCTCCACCACCCAGGGCGCGATGCCAGCGGCCAGGGCAATGCTACCCCCCAGGGTGCTCAGCGCCACGCCGGCATTTTCCATCGCGGTATGCATTACCTCTCGCACGCTGCGCTCCTGTCGCGGTGGGCGCACCGCCAGACGATCAATAACCACCTTGTGGAGCGTCAGCATGTGAGCGTCCAGGCGGGCCAGTGTGTAAAAAGGTGTCCCCGGAC
>JAHFRL010000188.1 GCA_023266235.1 Betaproteobacteria bacterium | reverse complement strand
CGCGGTCACCGCGCTGATCGGCGTGTACTCCATATACAGGTTGTTCTCGCACACGAATATGACCGGCAGCTTCCACACCGCGGAAAAATTGAGCGCTTCGTGGAACGCGCCGATGTTGGTGGTGCCGTCGCCGAAGAAACACACCGCGACCTGCTCGGTGCCGCGGTATTGCGCCGACCACGCGGCGCCGGCCGCGACCGGCAGGTGCGCGCCGATGATCGCGTACGATCCCATCGCGCCTTTCTTGACGTCGGTCAGGTGCATCGAGCCGCCCTTGCCGCCCAAGAGGCCGCACTGGCGCCCCATCAGTTCGCCGAGCACGCCCGCCATCGACGCGCCGCGCGCAAGCGTGTGGGCGTGGCCGCGGTAAGTGCAGAAGGTCCAGTCGTCGGCACGCATCGCGACGCCGAATGCCGCGGCAATCGCCTCCTGCCCGAGCGACAGGTGGCTGGTGCCCTTGATCAGGTTCTGCAGGAACAAATCGTAGGCGCGCTTCTCGCAGTAGCGCAGCTCGAGCTGCATGCGGTAGAGCGCGAGCCGCGTCTCACGGCCGATGTCGGGGACCGGCGGCGGCGATTTCTTGCGTTTAGCGCTTGTATCCATCGGTTTCACCTCGGTGAGGCGTGAGGCGTTAGGCGTGAGGCGATTCAAGCGGCGGCGGGTTTCCGCCTTACTCCTCACCCCTCACGCCTCACGCATTTTAGTATTTGTTAGCTATCGGCAATTCCTGCGCCGGGAACAGCGTGATGACCTTGGCGCCATCCGGCGTCAGCACCACTTCCTCCTCGATGCGCGCCGCCGACACGCCGTCCGTCGCCGGACAGAAGGTTTCGACGGCAAATACCATCCCTGCTTTCAGCTCGTACGCGTCCTTGAGCGAATTGAGCCGCGAAATCAGCGGCCGTTCGTGCAGACCCAGCCCCAGACCGTGGCAAAAGTTGAGGCCGAACGCCGACATCTCGGTCTCGAAGCCGATCTCGGTCGATTTCGGAAACGCCAGGGCGACCTGGTCAGTAGTGATGCCGGGCTCCAGCAGTTCGATCGCCCGGTCCATCCATTCACGCGCCTTCCGGTAAGCGTCAATCTGCGGCCCGGTCGCGCTGCCCACGGTAAATGTGCGGTAGTAGCAGGTCTTGTAGCCCATGTAGCTCTGGATGATGTCGAAATAGGCCTGATCGCCCGGACGTATCATGCGGTCGGTAAAATTGTGGGGATGCGGGCTGCAACGTTCGCCGGCGATGGCGTTGATCGCCTCGACGCAGTCCGAGCCCATCTCGTAGAGCCGCTTGGTCGCCATCGCGACGATCTCGTTCTCGCGCACGCCGGGCTTGAGCGCCTCGAAGATATCCTGGTACACGCCGTCACCCATCGCCGCCGCCATGTTGAGCAGCGTGATTTCGTCGTGGCTCTTGATTTCGCGGGCGTCGAGCATCACCTGCTGCCCATCCTGCACCTTGATCCCGAGCTTCTGCAGCGCGAACAGGAACGGCGGCTCGACCACGTCGATGCCCAGCGGCATGTCGGCGACCCCCTCCTGGACGAGGATATCCCTGATTTCCTTCGCCGCCGCCTCGAACAGGCCGACGCGGGGATTGATCGCGCCGCGCAGACCCACATTGCCGGCCAGGCAGTGGTTCTTGGGCAGCCACGGCGCATACAGCTTGTGATGGCGCGCGGCCGAGCCGAAATCCCACACGTACGGCTCGCCGTTGCCGGTCAGCAGGCACCAGCGCGTCAGCTTGTCGCGCGCCCACTCACCGATCACCGTGCTCGAAATGTAGCGCATGTTGTACTGGTCGAATACCAGCAGCGCGCCGAGTTTCGATTTGGCGAGCGCGTTGCGCGTGCGCGCGAGCCGATATTCGTGCAACCGCCGGAAATCGACGCGCTCCTCGAAATCGACCTGCATGCGGCCCGGCGCCTGCAGCGGACGTTCCCAGCGATGGCCCGGATCGGCAGGATCGTAGAGGCCGTCCGGAGCAGCGCTCACGCGGCGCTTGGGATCGATGCCGGGGGCTTTCACTATTTTGGGTTCGACTGCCTTGCGTTTGCGGGCCATGCCAATCTCCTGATATTTCCGGTTCAGCGTTTTGCCACGCCCAACTGGGCCGCCATCCAGTCGGCGGTCTGGTCGCGGTAGCGGTACCAGTAATTGTTGACGACGTGATTGCCGCCCTCGATTACCGACAGCACGCACGGGCCCGACACTTCGGCCGCGAGTTTGCGCGCCTCATCGGGCGAGGTCAGCCGGTCGTTGGTGCCGGCGACGATATAGATCGGGCAGGTGATGTTCTTCGCCACGCCCTTGAGCGACATGCGCAGCGCAACCTTGCCCGCTTCGTCAAGGTTGGCGCTGTGCGAACGCACGCGGAACGCCTCGACGTTGATCACCGGCCGCCCCTCGAAGCTGCCCGAGCGCTGATACGCGCCGGACAGCGCGACGCACGCCTTGACGCGCTTCTCGAAGCACGCGGCGCGCGGCGCGTAATAACCGCCGAGCGACACGCCCCAGATGCCGATGCGGCCGCGGTCGATGTCGCCGCGCGTTTCCAAATGATCGATCACGGCTTTCACCGGCTTCTCATACTCGGGGCAGATCGGAAAATCGTATTCGGCTTCGCCCTGTCCGGGGCCGTCGAACGCGAGCGTCGCGACACCGCGCTTGAGGAAGCGGTTCTCGTAATCGTCCATTTCCTCCTTGGTCGAGTCGAGCCCCATGCACATGACGACCACCGGAGGACGACCGGTGTCCGATGAGTCCCGGACACCTGGTTGCGGCCTGGCGACTGCCTTAGGCTTGCGCAAGTTGCCGTAAAGCTGCTTGCCCTCGTAGGGAATCGCGACCCGCTCGCCGGGCGGGTCAAGCAGCGGCAGCGCTTTGTTGCGGCACTCGACGGCTTTCCTGTGGGCTGCCTGGTGCTGGGCCATGTCGTTGACGAACAAGAACTTGCCGAAGTGGTAGCACACCGCGGCGCGCGTGAAATGCTCGCCGGCGGAGAGCTTGCAGCCATCGGCGAGCGCCTGGTTCCCGAGCTCTTCATGGATCGCCGCGCGCGCCGACCAGGCGGAGCACCAATCCTCCCAGCGCTCGACGCCCGCCGTCACTTCCTGGAAATCGGTGAGCGGCACGCCGTTGATGACGAAGCGCGGCGCCCAGTGCGAAATTGCCGCCTCGACGCGCGGATCTTTCTGTTTCGCTGCCGTGTCCATTTCATTTCTCCTAGTCGGCCCTGATGCCGGCAGTCCTGATGACCGGGGTCCAGCGCGCGAGCTCGCTCTTGACGAACGCCGCCAGTTCCTCGGGTGTCGAGGGCGCCACCTCCGCCCCCTGCCTGAGAATGGCCTCTTTCACTTCGGGCTGCCGCAGGATATCGCCGACCGTCTGGTTGAGCTTCATCACGATCGGCCGCGGCGTGTTGGCCGGCGCAAACAAGCCGAACCACAGCAATGCCTGCATTCCCGGAATGCCCGCCTCGGTCGCGCTGGGGATCTCCGGCGCACCGGAAAAACGCGTCGGGCTCGAGACGGCAAGCGCTTTCACGCGGCCTGACTTGATCTGTGCGTGGGCGGTGATGGGCGACAGGAACGAGACTTGGGTTTCATTACTCAGCAGCGCGGTAAGCGCCTGGCCGGCGCCCTTGTACGGAACATGCGTCAATTTGAGGCCGGTTACCTGGTTGAACAGTTCGCCCGTCAGGTGGCTGATCGTTCCCGGCCCGGCCGATGCGTAGTTCATGTTCCCCTTTTGCTTCGCGTAGGCGATTAGCTCCTGCACGCTTGCGATCGGGACCGACGGATGCACCACCAGCACGGTAACGCCGTTGGTCACGCGCGTAATCGGGGCAAAATCCCTGATCGGGTCGTACGGCAGATTCCTGTAGAGGGACACCGAGCTGACGTGCGTGCCGGCGTGGCCCATTACCAGCGTGTAACCGTCGGGCGCGGCCTTGGCGACGATATCGGTGGGGATCGTCCCGCCGGCCCCGGAGCGGTTGTCGACGACGACCGACTGGCCCCACCGTTCGGTCAGCTTCTGGCCGAGGTAGCGCGACAGGTAATCCGCCGTGCTGCCCACGCCCTGGCCCATCACACGGATCGGCCTGCCCGGGTAGTTCGCCGCCGGATCGACGGCGAGCGCCGGCAATGACAGCGCCAAGGCGGCGAAAGCCGCGCATTTCGACCCTATGCGTCTCATCACCGTCCTCCTCCGTTCAGGCTTTGGGCAGGCCGAACTGCTGCGCGAGCCAGTCGGCGGTCTGCGTTTGATACATGTAGCGCCGGTTATTGACGACGTGATTGCCGCCCTTCACGATCTGCAACACGCACGGTCCCGACGCTTCGGCCGCGATGCGCTCGGCATTGTGCGGCGGCGTCAGGTGATCGAGTTCGCCGCCGACGACATAGATCGGGCACGTGATGTTCCTCGCCACGCCGGCCAGCGTCAGCGTCCTGGCTTTCGCGCGCGCTTCTTCCATGGTCTTGCTGTGGCTGCGCACTTTGAACGCCTCGCGCGAGAGTTCGTTGCGGGCGTCGAAGATCTCCACCCAGCTGTACGGTCCCGACAGCGAAATGCAAGCTTTCAGGCGTTTCTCGAACGCCGCGGCGCGCGCCGAGTAATAACCGCCGAGCGACACGCCCCAGACCGCGACGCGCGC
Organism: Betaproteobacteria bacterium; assembly: GCA_023266235.1. Lineage (GTDB taxonomy): Bacteria > Pseudomonadota > Gammaproteobacteria > Burkholderiales > SG8-41 > PALSA-1004. The sequence continues at coordinate 2,506 of JAHFRL010000188.1, read as the reverse complement.
GGCATCGAGGTCGCTGCGCGTCTCGACGTAATCGATCACCGCCTTGACCGGCACTTCGTAGTCGCCGCGAATCGGAATCTCGTACTCGGCCTCGCCCTGCCCCGGCCCGTCGAACGCGAGGGTCGCGATGCCGCGCGCGAGGAAAATGTTTTCGTAGACGTCCATTTCCTCCTTGGTCGAGTCGAGACCGACGCACATCACCACCACCGGCGGCTGCGCCGCACCCGCGGGCTTGCGCAGAATGCCATGGAGCATCTTGCCCTGGTACGGAAGCGTGACGCATTCGCCGGCGGGGCGCAGATGCGGCAGCGCGAGCCGGCGGCATTCGACGGTTTTCAGATGCGCCGCCTGCATCTGCGGAATGTCGTGCACGAACATGAATTTGCCGAAGTGATAGCACAGCGCGGCGCGCGTGAGATGCTCGCCGGCGGACAGATTGAATCCGTCGGCGAGCGCCCGGCGCCCGAATTCCTCATGCATCGCGGCGCGCGCCGACCACGCAGCACACCACTCGTCCCAGCGCGTAATGCCCGCGGTGACCTCTTCGAAATCGGTGAGCGGCACGCCACTCGCGACGAATCGCGGCGACCAGGCGCGGATCGCGATCTCGACGCGCTTGTCTATTGCTTTAGTTGCCGTGTCCATTAACCCTCAAATCTTGTCTCCTTGCGTTGTCGTTGGCAGGATACGCGTCTATCTGGGCTCGATCCCGATGTCTTTGACCAGTTTCCGGATCCGCGCATACTCGTCCCGCTGCAGCTTCAAGAACTGCTCCGGCGTGCCGAAAACCGGTTCCGCGCCTTGCGCCAGCATGCGATCCTTGATTGCAGGGTCACGCAGGATTGCGATGATGTCCTTGTTCAACTGCGCGACGATCGCACGCGGCGTTTTGGCCGGCGCCAAAATGCCGAACCAGCTGTCCGACTGGTAAGCGGGCAGCCCCGATTCGGCCATGGTCGGGACATCGGGGATGGCCACCGCGCGCTTGGGCGTCGCAACCGCCAATGGGCGCAGTTTCCCTTGTTGCAGCATCGGCATCACCGCCGGCAACGGAAAAACATAAAGATGCACGCGGCCGGCCAGCATCTCGGTGAATACGTCGCCGAGCAGCCTGAATGGAACGTGCACAATGTTGATGCCGGCCGCGGACTTGAACATCTCCCCGGCGAGGTGCGACGAGCTGCCGATGCCGGCCGAACCGAAATTGAGCTGTCCAGGTTTCGCTTTGGCGAGCGCGATCAGGTCGGTGACCGATTTGACCTGCAGATTGGGGGCAACGACCAGCACGTTCGGCATCGACGCGACTTCCGTCACCGACGCGAAATCATCGAACGGACGATAGCCCGGATCCTTGTGTATCAACGTGTTGACGAGGTGCGGCTGGCCGACCATCGTGACCGTATAGCCGTCGGGGGCCGCCGTCGCCACGATGCTGCTGCCCACCAGCCCGCCCGCTCCCGGACGATTGTCGATGACAACCTGCTGGCCGTAGCGTTCGCCCAGCTTCTGGCCGACGGTGCGCGCCAGAAAATCGCTTGCCGCCCCGGGCGGGAACGGCACCACCAGGCGGATCGGCTTGGTCGGATATTTGTCCTGCGCGATGGCGGCTCCCATTGCGAGCAAAAGCACGCTCGCTGCTGTTACTGATTTTCTCGTTACGGACATGATTTTCTCCTCGGTTTGCCGTCTGCTGCGCGTGGCAAATCCCTGCATGAAATTCCCCATGTCACGCTTTGGGCAGGCCCAGCTGCTGCGCCATCCAGTCCGCCGACTGCGTCCGGTATTTGTAGACGCGGTTGTTGGCGACGTGGTTGCCGTCTTCGATCACCACCAGCTCGACCGGGCCTGACGCTTCGCCTGCCAGACGCTCGGCATCCTGCCATGGGATCAGCCGGTCCAGTTTGCCGGCAACGAGATAGAGCGGGCACGAGATCTTTTGCGCAACGCCGCTCATCGTCAGCGTAAGCGCGTGTTTGCGCGCTTCCTCCTGCGTGGCGCACTTGCTGCGCACGCGGAACGCTTCGCGGGTCAGTTCCGGCAGGATATTCCAGATCTCGCCGAAGTTGTAGGGGCCCGACAGCCCGATACAGGCCTTGACGCGCTTCTCGAACGCCGCCGCGCGCGGCGCGTAATAGCCGCCCAGACTCACGCCCCATAAGCCGATTTTGCCCGCGTCGATGTCGGTGCGCTGCTCGAGCCAGTCGACCACCGCTTTCACCGCGACTTCGTAGTCACCGCGAATCGCGAAATCGTATTCGGACTCGCCCTGCCCCGGGCCGTCGAACGACAGCGTCGCCAGCCCGCGCGCGAGAAACAGGGCTTCGTAACTGTCCATTTCCTCCTTGGCCGAATCGAGTCCCATGCACATGGCGACGATCGGCGGTCGCGCCGCGCCCGTGGGGCGCCGCAGAATGCCGGCGAAGGACCTGCCCTCGAATGGAATCCGCACGTAATCGCCGGCGGGCCGCAGATGCGGCAGTGCAAGCTTGCGGCATTCCACCGCTTG
>JAHFRL010000187.1 GCA_023266235.1 Betaproteobacteria bacterium | reverse complement strand
ACGATCGCATCAGCCTCGTCGGGCTGAAGGGCCTGGCGCCCGGCAAGCCCGTGGAGTGCCGCGTGAAACACGCGGACGGCACCACGGAGACGCTGCGTCTCAATCACTCGTTCAGCGGGCCTCAGCTCGAGTGGTTCCGCAAGGGCTCGGCGCTGAACCTTTTTCACGGCGCCTTCGCACAAGCAAAGAAGCGAACCGGGGCGCGTTCCAGCGCGGCGGGCCGGGCAAGAAAACCGGCGGCGAAGAAGCGAGGCAAAGCGGGGTCCAGCAAGGCGAGCCGGGCACGAAAACCGGCGGCAGCAAAAAAGCGCAGGCGGGTGGGTCCCCGCGCGATGCGCGCAGCACGCAAACCGGCGGCCGCTAAGCGCCGAGGGCGCCGGCAGCACGCTCGCTGAACGTTACGCAATCATCAGGGGCAGGTCGCAGGCACCCGCTGGGACGCGAATCTGTATCTATGGTTAAAAACGATCCATGGATTGAGGCGTCGGATGTAATTCCGATGTTTCCGACGTTGGTCTGGAAGATACAGCTCAAGGCGGAGGTACACGAAGCGATTGACGCAAAGATTTTCGCGGCGCTTGCAGCGATGAGACGAAATGCGCCGGGGCTCGCGCCCGGCCAGGGATGGCAGTCAAATCAAACACTGCATGAGCTCGAAGAATTTCGCGATCTGATTTCCTGCATCAATAACGCCGCAAAGAGTGTTCTGAAATTCTTGAGAGTGGGTTATGACGCTTTCGAGATAACGGGCTGTTGGGCCAATGTTCTCGCCAAGGGCGCTGCACACAAACCTCACAGTCATCCTAACAACTTCTTGAGCGGTGTTTACTACCTCCGAACTCATCCAGGCACGGACACCATAAACTTTCATGACCCAAGAAATCAGACCGGCATCATCAGGCCCCCGGTCGTGGAACTCACGGCCGAGAATACCGACCAGGTCGTGGTCACAGTGAAGAATGGCACCCTTCTTATTTTCCCGTCCTACCTCCAGCACTCGGTTGACGCGAATACGAGCGGGGAAGAGAGAATAAGCATCAGCTTTAACATCATGTTCTCTTCGTTCACGGAGAAACTCAGCAAGCCGCTCTGGTGAGCACGGAACCCCTGACCTGAGTCGGTTAAGGAAGCTCTGATTAAGTCCGTTCGTGCACGCCTGCCCTGAGCTTGTCGAAGGGTATAGAAGCACGAACACAGGTTCCACAGAGGGAAACCGTTCACCCCCTTCGATACCTCAGGACAGGCTTCTATACATCAGGGCGAACGGTTGTGGGCTTAATCAAAGCTTCCATAACTGGTGCTGCTCGAGATCGAGCGCGATTGGGCAAAGGGGTAGGCGGGAAGCGTGGTAAGACGCGCGTCGTCCACGGTGACGGATAGGAAGATCAATCCCGCTCCTCTCTCGCACCATCGCCGATCGCAGCGCTCCCGGGCCGCGCGCTGCGCTACGCGATGTCGGGGACGGGGTGGTACGTAAGGGGAATGACTGCGTTTGTGGGCCAGGTCGGCACCGCCGCAGGCGGGCCTCGCTCGGATGCTTCGGGCGCCCACCGTCCCAAGTGCTCGAGGATGCGCCGCACGACAGGCGGATCGTCGATCAGCGCGATGACCCGCATCGGCCCCTTGCACCCCGGGACATTCCAGCGGATCGGCCTCGTACACATTGCGAATCAGCCGCGCCCAGGCGGCCCTGGCGCGTGCAGCGAATTCGCTCTCGGGCTCGAGCACCGCCGTGGACGTGGTTGCCGTCTGTTGCACCTTCTGCACCTTTGCCGCATTCGGCGACGTGCTGCTGCTGGCGGTGCCTTACCGCGCGGTTCCCGATCTCGGCAAAGATCTTGCGAGCGTGATCAAGGGACAGTTAGCTCGCGCGCGCTTCGGCAAGTACTTACTGGACGATGTGGTGGACGGGCAGCTTCGACATCTGCCACTCACCCGTCTTCGCGTCGTATTGAGATCCCGTGAAAACGTGCCACTCGCCGTCGTCTAGCTTTGGATGGTCAGCACGATAGTAGTAACCCGGCCACCGCGTCTCCTTCCTGAAGAGCGTGTGCCTGGCCACTGCCTCCGCTGTCAGGATCCTGTGCTGGAGCTCCCACGCCCTCTGCAGTTGGTGTAGGTCCCCGGCACCGATGTGCTCGAAATCCTCCGTGAGTATGCGGAGAAGCTCCAGGCCGCGGTTGAGCAGCGGTTCGCTGGTGACATAGAACATGCTGTAGCCACCGACGTACTCATCCATGATCTTTTCGAGCCTCTGCAGGCCTTGAAGAGGATTGATGTAGCCCGGCGCGACGGTCCCGTCGACGATCTCGTTCCTGCCCACTCTGTAGGTTTCGAGCGGCTTGAATACCACTTCCTGGAGTCGCTTGATGTGCTCGTCGTCGACCTGAGGCGATTCCGCTTTGTGGTCCATGACGTACCTGACAGCCGCCTTCGCCGCGAGCCGCCCTTCCACGAAGGAGCCGGCTGAAAACTTGTGCGCAGAACCGCCTATCGTATCGCCGGCGCCGAAGAGCCCTTCCACCGTCGTCATGCGGTTGTAGCCCCACTGGTAGTCGGCTGGCGCGCAGTCCTCCGGCCCGCTGGCCCAGGCGCCGGAACAGGTGGCGTGAGAACCCATGATGTAGGGCTCGGAGGTAATCAACTCGGAAGGTTTTTCCTTGGGATCGATGTTCTGCGCAGCCCAGACGACCGCCTGCCCGATCGTCATGTCCAGAAAATCCTCCCAGCCGATCTCCTCCTTCTCCTTGGTGTCGAGAACTTTCTGCGTATGCATGTAGATCGGGCCTTTGCCGGCCTTGATCTCCTCCAGCATCGCGTGATTGCGCAGGCACGTCGGCATCGGTTGGATGTCGACGTAGTGGCCGACGCGCGCTTTGATTTCCGGATAGCGATCCTTCTCGTAGAACTCCCCCGCGGCGTTCGTCGCATGCGCCTTGAGGAGCAGGAACCAGGCGCCGACCGGACCGTAACCATCCTTGAAGCGGGTGAGAACGATCTTGTTCTCCATCTGCGTCATTTTGGCGCCCGTCGGTATCAGGAGACCATACGCTGAAGCCGTGCTCCAGGGCGCATACCAGGTTCTCCCCATCCCTTCGCCGACCGATCTCGGCCTGTAAATGTGCGAGCCGCCCCCGGCGCCCACGATCACCGCCCTCGCCCTGAAGACGTAGAAATCCCCGTTGCGCACGTTGAAGCCGACAGCACCTGCAACACGGTTGGGCCGCACCTTGTCCATCAGCAGGTGCGTCACCATGATCCTGTTGTAGACCTCGGTGGCAGACTTCCTCGCGGCCTCGGCGACGATCGGCTTGTAGCTCTCGCCGTGGATCATGATCTGCCACTTGCCTTCCCTCAAGTACCGGCCGGTCTCGGGGTTCTTGAGGATCGGCAGGCCCCACTCCTCGAACATGTGCACCGTGGAATCGACATGCCGGGCGATGTCGTAGATCAGGTCCTCCCTCACGAGTCCCATCAAGTCGCCGCGCGTGTAGCGCACGAAGTCCTCGGGTTGGTTCTCCCCCCACTGCATGCCCATGTAGCAGTTGATCGCGGACAGGCCTTGTGCAACGGCGCCGCTGCGCTCGATGTTGGCTTTTTCGACGAGGACGATCTTCAAATCGCGCCCCCAGTACCGCGATTCGTAAGCGGCGCCGCATCCGCCAAAGCCGCCGCCGATGATGAGGATGTCCGAATCAACGAACCTGGTTCTTCTGGCCATGGCATCACGCCTTTGGTTTGAGTGTGGGAAGTGCGTCGATGTGAAGCGCCGTGGGCTCGTGCGAGAGCAGGGGCGAGTTGAGGGCGCTCAAGTCAGGTTTCTCGTAGTCCGATGGCGCTTTGATCGAACCCCAGGGTGTGGTCCTGATCGGGAATGCGAACTCCTTTAGCCGGCCGTCGCGATACCTGATCTTCCAGGAGATCACTCCCTTCTCCGGTTCTCTCAGCACCCTCACCTTGTGGCCGAGCGGGGCGAAGTCCGCGTAGCCTCGAACGTCGATCGCATTCTGCGGGCATGCCTTTACGCACGAGTAGCACTCCCAGCAGAAATTGGGTTCGATGTTGTAAGACCGGCGGTAAACCGGGTCGATGTGCATGATGTCGGAAGGACAAATGTCGACGCACTCGCCGCAGCCGTCACATCTCGTCATGTCGGTGTAGGTAGGCATCTCGATCAGCTCCTGACGATGTAGTTTTCAGCAGACGGACCTGGGAGATCCGAGGAACCGTTTGCCTCCTCTACCCTTCGCTGAAACGCGACCGTCGGCTTGAAAAACATGTGGGCGAATTTGGACCAGGGGACGGTAACAAAGAGCAGCGTCGTGAAGAAGATGTAGAGCCCGAACAATATCCAGGTCGCCGTCGCGTTCGCATACGTCGTTTGCACGTAATCCCAGATAAGGGCGAACGCGACGCTCGTGACGAGCGAACCGACAAACAAGTCGGCGCGCCCCAGATGGAAGGGCGAATCGCCGTCATATGCGACGTTGACCCGCAGGAAGAAGAAAAACCACAAGCCGCCGACGAGGATCATCAGAGCGCCTATGGTCCAAAGAGCCGGCAGCATGGACGGTATACGCGCGGCTCCCGCATAGCAAAATACCATCACGACAGTTGTAATGATGTAGATAAAGAAGCCGTACATCATCAGCAGATGAGAAATCCGCCTCGGCCATTTGCAGAACTCGCCGGAAACTGCAGCCTCTGCAATTGTCTCGACCGCTAGTGAAAACGTCTCGCCGCCGCTAAGCTGCCTTTGTGCGGCAGCATTTGATTTCTCCCTCCGCCGCGCGAAGAACTTGGCGCTGCCTTTGTGAAAAACGTCGAACAGCGTTCCGATGACAACAGCAAGGATCATCAAAACGATGTATACCCTCATAAAGGAAGGCGACGGAGAATCCGCCACCGCTGCGAACGGATTGTTACTGAACATCATTTCCTCCACGCCCAGCCAAGGGCCGGTCCGAGTATTGGAAACGCCTTGCCTTGCTGGCGAAGGCTGCGTTGCGAACGGATACGGACGGATGGGGAAAGCAAGCCCGGTGCCGTCCCCTGGCGAGCCCCGCGCGCGCGGTACAGCGTAGCACTATTCGGGCTTATGTTGTGACCCAGACCCCATCCTTTTCAGGCGTTCAGCGATGACACCCGGCGCTTCGGCAAATTGCTCCAACAGATAGGAAAATCAATCCCGCTCTTGTCTCGCACCCGCGCTGATCACAGCGCTCCCGGGCCGCGCGGTGAGCTTATAGGCATTGCGCTCGGCGACATTTTGCTCCTGCGATCGCACGATGAGCAATGCCCGTTACCTCCATGGGCCGCGTTTCGGCCCGATGCGAGGCCGATGCAGCGCGCGAGAGGAAGGTGCGGCCGCACCGGCCTCCCGCGCGTTGCGCTACGCGATGTCGGGGACGGGGTGGTACGTAAAGGGAATGACTGCGTTGGTGGGCCAGATCGGCACCACTGCAGGCGGGCCTCGCTCGGATGCTTCGGGCGTCCACCGTTCCAAGTGCTCGAGGAAGCGCCGCACGACACCCGGATCGTCGATCAACGCGAGGATACGCATCGGCTCCTTGCACCTCGGGACATTCCAGCGGATCGGCCTCGTGCAAAGAATGGCACTCTTCTTATCTTCCCGTCCTACCTCCAGCACTCGGTTGACGCGAATATGAGCGGGGAAGAGAGAATAAGCATCAGCTTTAACATCATGTTCTCTTCGTTCACGGAGAAACTCAGCAAGCCGCTGTGGTGACCGAGCGCGATTGGGCAAAGGGATAGGCGGGAAGCGTGGTAAGACGCGCGTCGTCCACCGCGCCGCCGGCGGTGAAGTGATAGAGGCTCTGCCACGCGTGTCCCCGTAGCCCCAGCAGCGCGTGCATCTCGTCGTCGAAAAAGCAGCCGATCCCGGTGGCACGGATGCCAGCGGCCTCGGCCTCGAGGTAGAGCACCTGCCCGAGCATTCCGCATTCCCAATAGAGCGTTCGATAGCGCCAAGGCTCGCTCGTTGCGATCTCGTAGTGGGCGAGCATTCCCAGCGCGTAGCAGGAATCGGCGGCGATGTCCTGGTGACAGCAGATGAGCCGGGCCGCGTCGCGCAGATCATCGTTGACGAGCAGATAGAGCGGCAGCTCGGGTGGGCCGATCTTGTGCCATAGCCAGTCGGGCCGAAGCGATGCCTTCAGCGGCGCGAGCGCGTCCGGGTTCCGCACGAGCACGTACAGCCCGGGACCGAGAGCGTCCACCCGATGCACGAAGATCGCGAGGTGCACCTGGGCGGCCCAGGGCCAGGCGCACCAGGGTGGCGCACCGGAGCGCGGCAGTGTCGCGTCGAGCATGGCGAAAAATGTGTCGGCGCCGATACTCGTGGCGCCGTCGAAAGCGACCGCGCTGCGCCGTTGGCGGAAGATCCGCGCTGCGGAGAGATCACGCACCGGTTCCCCCGCCGTCTCGTGCGCTGCGGACACCCACACGACGGGCTTGTGATCCGAGCGCGGCTTGCCGGTCAGCCGCTGCGCCTGCTCGATATCGGGCCACTCGACGTGATCAGCGCTCAGGTAATTGGCCCTGCCATGCCAGCGCGCAGACGCGGGCGGCAGTTCCGCGAGCTGCGGTTCGCTTGCAGAAACCCGCAACAGGCAATCCGGCGCTTCCCATTCGGCGGAGGCCGCATCAGGATCGAGCCCGAGCAACGCCGCGATCTCTGCATCGCTTGGTGTGGCGAGCAGGCGCGAGCGCCAGCCCAGCGCGGACGCGGCGTAGCTCACCGCCGCGATGGCATGGCCGCAGTCGTGCTGGCAGTAACGGAACGCGCGCATCCCGTATTTCCAGGCTTCGCGCCAGGCGATGCTCGCAAGTCCTATGACAAGGCCGTCAACCTCGATCGGCCTTTCCCATTCACCACGACGCTCGAGCGCATGGTCGCGACTCACGTAGTGATAAACACTCGCCGCAAGGCCAGGCACGCCGCCGGTCACGAGATAGCCTTCGGTGGGATGCAGGTTGCCGCTCGAGGGATTGCAGCGCAGCGCCCAGGAGGTGCCACCGTAGGCCTTCCAGGCCGAGATGCCCAGCGACAGCTCGAACAGGATCGCGATCGATTCGAGACTGAAAGCGCGCGGCGCGGGCAATTGGCCGCAGCGCAATGCGCCGTAGCGCGTCTCGAGGGCGTCCGCAAGAAGCGGCAGCTCGATGCG
>JAHFRL010000186.1 GCA_023266235.1 Betaproteobacteria bacterium | reverse complement strand
TGGTAGGCGGTGGGAGATTCGAACTCCCGACCAACGGATTAAAAGTCTTGGCTGTAAAACAAGGTTGTTGTTAAATCAATCGCTTGTAACGCTTGCCAATTCACAAACCAATGTCACTCTAGGCACAAACAATTTGAACCAAGGTATTCGCGTCACAATTACGCCACACCGCTGCTCTTGCAGTTCGAGGGTCGTGTGGCTCCGCTGCCCAAGTACCTGGCTAGTTCTCGTAGATCACGCTGCGATGGCCGGTCTTGATGATAACGACCGTGAGAATTGCGTCTTCAAGCTTCACAATCAACCTGAAGTCGCAGACGCGATAACGCCATAACCCCGACAGGTCGCCGCATATCGCCCGGCCGAAGCGGCACGGATCACCAACGCCTCGTTGGAGCATCAGACCGTCGCAGGGTAGCGCCGGATATCGACTTGCGTCCCGGCGGCAACCATCGCGTCCGCCGATTTCACCAGTGAGCCGGTTACCGCGTCGTCGAGGTAGTCCTCACCGCAGTTGGGGCAAATCTGTGCGGGAACGTCCTTGAACACGAAGGTTGCGCCACGCCGCTCAAGCGTCACGGTCGTCGTGCCGGGATTCGTTTCGGCATGCTTGCAAACAATGCACTTCATGGCTTTTACCTCCGGTAGTCCGCTTCACACACGCCTGGGTCCGGCTCGTATGCGGTAACGACGATCGTCTCATCGTCAGCGGCATTATATGTCGCAACGACATGTAATGCCCGTCCGCCTTGAGAACCAAGCACCAGCCGGCTCGGATAGGCGTGTCGCCAGGGTAGTCGGCAATGGTTCCTGATGCCAGCCATTATGGCGCGGGACAGCATGTGCTATTATCTACATGTACCGAAACTTGTACAGGTAAATCATGGACACGATCTCTTACACCGCTCTGCGCGCCAAACTGGCCGAGGCTATGGACAAGGTCAACGACGACCATCGCCCAGTAATTATCACTCGCCAGCGCGGCAAGCCGGTCGTGTTGATCTCGCTTGATGACTTCAACAGCTACGTCGAAACCGACTACCTGTTGTCCAGTCCCAGGAACGCGGCACGGCTCGCCAAGGCGGTGCGCGATCTGAAAGCAAGCCGCGGCCGGCAGCACAAGCTCATCCGGTGAGGATAGTCTGGGCGCCGGGCGCCTGGCAGGATTATCTCTATTGGTCGCGTACCGATGATCGCGTGCGCGACAAGATCAACGCGTTGATCGAAGATATTCAGCACCATCCGTTTACCGGATTGGGCAAACCTGAGCCTCTGAAGCGAAACCTGCGCGGCTTCTGGTCTCGGCGCATCACCCGCGAGCATCGCATGGTCTACCGCATCGAGGCTGGCGTGTTGCAGATCGCGCAATGCCGTTTCCACTATTAGCCTGATCGAACCGTGCCCTGACCGACGCGCTCCCCACGCCAGGCACCCATTGAAAGCCCGTAATCAAGCAACAACACTTTTCCTCACAAGACAGACGTGCTTGTGCACGCTCAGGCTATTTGCCATCATATCTTGGAGCATTTGAGCGCTAAGGGTTTCACTCGGTTATCGCTGCGAAAGAACCGGCGCCCCGACCGGAGCGAAAGTGAGCACCACTGAGCATTATCGTTAGCGCGACAATAATGATAAAGGGCAGTCGAATCACGTTAAAAGAATGCCAAATGAGCAACCAGTTCAAATCCCCGTATTGTCGGCTCATTCGACTGTTTCGCTAATCGTCTTCCCGGGCATAATTCGCGCACAGCAAACCGCATCGACCAGCCCTGCCAGGTTGATGCAAAACTCATCGACACTATTTCATGCGTCGAATATGAAAAAAAGTATTGTGCATTTTATCAAGGGGTTACGTGATTTTCGAAAGCCGCTTCGACGCTCTCTTGGTGTGCGTCAAGAAGCTTTACCTTGCCGGCGCGTTTTTACCGATCGGTATATATTTATTGCTTCCCAACAATTGGGAGGGCCCCATGACTCGATCTGCAGTTTCTACCAACGCCAACTGGTTCCTCGTAATTGTCGGATGTCTAATCTGTCTTCGAGCACTTGCTGCTTCCACTGGCCAGATTACGATTACCGGGAACGTGCCTGTCCTATGCAGCTTAGATGTAAATCAGGAAGCGGGCGCGGTAAACATTCCCGACATCTCGGCTGGGGACACGAACCGGCGCATCGCGACGGTCACTGAAACCTGCAATAGCCCGGATGGGTACACAGTGACCATGCGAGGCGTGAATTCCAGCGATCATACCGGCATATTCGTCGACTCGGTCAGTTCGGACTCTCATCCGTTTACCGTCACATATGACGGGGTCACCGTAGGTGCTGGAGGGATCGTGACGAACAGCGCTTCCACCGCGTTCAATCTTGTAAAGTCAGTCGATATTACTTATCCGGCGAATACGACATTGACCGGCACCATATCCGACACCTATGAGGAAACGCTCGTCTTCACCATCGCAGCGAAATAAACGGTTGCGTGCAGACGTGATCTAACAGGCCGTTCCGCCCCACGGGACCCTGATCTATCATTTGAAACAGGAGATGATCATGCGACGTATCCCATCCCTTCTCTTGATCGCGGTGCTGTTCGTGCTTGCCGCAGGCGATGCGAGTGCGTTTCGCTTCTCGCCGTTTCGTTCCAAGTTCGAGCCGTCCGGGACGGGATCCAACCAACTTTTTCTGGTCGAGAACAACACGGGAGTGCCCGTGTCGGTTCAGATTCGCATAGCCAACCGTGAAATCGATGTCGACGGCGGTGAGACGACTCGAGATAACGAGAAGGACTTCACGATTTTTCCGGCGCAAATGATCCTGGCGCCGCATTCAAGCCGTTCGGTTCGCGTCCAATGGATCGGCAATCCGAATCTTAAGGAAGAAAACGTCTACCGGATCATTGCCGAACAGTTGCCAGTGAATCTCAGCAAGGACAAGCCCAAGACCAGCAGCGTCAAGTTTCTCGTCTCTTATTATGGCGCACTGTTCGTGACTCCACCAGGGCTATCCCAGAACGTAACACTCGACTTTATCGGCGTTTTTGAGGAGCCAGGACAAAAAAGGATGCTCGAGTTTGTGATGCAGAATCGTGGCGGTCAGCACGCCTTGCTGCGGGACCTGAAGCTCGATATTAAGGACGACAAAGGCAACGCGGTAACGCTGACCGGCGACAAGGCGCTCAAGGGAATGACGGGTGAAAGCATTCTGGCCAAACACCGGCGGCGGTTTCTTCTGCCTTGGCCGGAAGCCCTGCAAGGCACACCGAAACAGGTCGAATTCACGTTCGATAAGCAGGCTTTCTAGCATCCGTTAGCGGTTAGACGATGTGTTTCACAGGCGACTCCACTGTCTGTGCGCATATTGGGTGTTGGTGGTATCGTGCGCTTTGTCCTGCGCGGAGACCTGGGCTGCGGATTTTCCTCCAGTAGGTGCAATCCCTCTCGATGTTCCTTTCTATCTGGAGGGACGCCTTCGAAGTATGGTGCAGCTGCTTATCATGCCAGATCCCGAGGAGAGTTATGTGCAGGCCGCGCCGGTGCTCACGGCGCTGCGACCCATCCTAGCCGAAGAAAAGATAAAGGCCTTGGAAGCTGAAGTCGCGTACGGGTTTCTGCGCCTGAAGCGTGGCATCGCCGCCGGCGTGGTTATGAAGTTCGACGAAGTCCTTATAGCCGTGGTCGCGACGATCACATCGGAAAGCAAGAAACAGCAATCCCTGCGGGCGCGCGGACAGTTTGACCCATCGACGAGCATAATTACGTCGCCGAGTAAACTCTCTGCCTATGTTAACATTCGCGGGAGCCAGGATTACGTTGAGCGTGCATTCACCGGGGGGCAGGCGGGAAGACAGCCTCTACGGATGAGCACGGATAGCGCCTTCAATTTACGTGATTGGGTATTGGAGGCCAGCGCTGACTACGCTGAAGGGGACCCGGTCCGTCCTTGGGCACGCGGTGACATCAGGCTCTTGCGCGATTTTCCGGACGCAGCGATTCGCGCCGCCGCCGGTGACCTTTCCTACCCGGTCGAGGGCTTTCAGAGTTTTCAGCCCATGCTCGGCGTGACTTTGGCGAAAAACTTCGATTTGCAGCCCTACCGGGTCACCGAACCCACAGGACAGACGTCCTTTTTCCTTAAGTCTCCGTCGCGTGTGGATGTTCTTGTCAATGGCCAAAAGGTGCGCACCCTGCAGCTCGATGCCGGGCCGTACAGCATCCGAGATTTTCCTGTCATCAGCGGCAGCAATGACGTAACGCTGGTCATTACGGACGCCACCGGCCGGGTGGAAACGAAGAGGCTGGACATCGTCAGCGACATTAACCTTCTTGCGGCGGGCCTGCACAAATACGCCTACAGCGCTGGGGTCGTCTCGCGGACGGATGCACGCAGCAAGATATACGATACCAGTCTGCCGGTATTGTCCGCCTTTCACCGATACGGCCTGTCTGATCACCTAACTCTGGGGGCCAACGTACAGGCGGATAGCAAACAACAAATGATCGGTTTCGACGCCTCGGTCGGGCAGAGATGGGGCGTGGTGCGCGCCGATGTCGCGACAAGCCATATTGCCGATGCGATCAGCGGCCAAGCCTGGCGTCTCCAGTACTCGAACGTCGACAACTCGAGAACCCGGGACGACAGCACTTTCAGGGGGACTCGCAATTTCTCGCTACTGATCAGCTACCGAGACAAGGGGTTCGCGCCACTTGGTAGTCTACAGCCGGATAATTCCTCTTCTTATGAAGTGGCGACGAGATACGGACGGCAACTATCGCCGACCGTAAGTATTGGCGTAAGCGGTAACTACCGTATGTTCCGCAATAGCCAGCCCGATGACTGGGGCGCCAGCGTTTCGCTAAACCAACGTTTGCCGGGAGGATTTAACTTAGGGTTAAATCTCGGCATGCGCCAGGCAGATGGCGTCGGGGTTTTTGTGACCTTGTTGTGGACGACGCCCGGATCTCGTCACTCGGTCAGCAGTAGCTACGACGGCTTTACCCATACGGCGCGGACCGACTGGAACTACGCGCAAGATGGACGTTTAGAGAGTATTAGCGCTTCTTCCGGTGTCGTACGGACGCAGAGTGGCGAGGCGGCCAACGGCAATATCACTTATTTTGGCAACCGAGGTGAGATCGCGGCGCGTCACGATGTCGCAATCACTCGAGGCGAAAGTAACGACGCGCAAAACGCGACCGAATCTCGAAGCCAATTCCGGTTCGGAACAGCGCTGGTATATAGTGATGGGTACGCGGCATTCTCTCGGCCTGTCAGCAATAGTTTTGCGATGTTCGTTCCGGCTCCCGCGATCGCGTCCTATCCTATAGGTGTAAACCCGCGCGGAAGAGTTGGCAAGGAGATGGCCTTTGAAACGAAAACTGACGGTGCAAATCCCGTCGTGATACCGGATCTCACGCCGTACCTCTACCGTACGTTCAGGATTGATGCCAGCCGCCTCCCCCCAGGATTCGATGCAGGCGAAAGCAGTTACACCATATATCCCGGCAACCGCAGCGGCACCGTGATTCGTCTCGGTAGCAATGCAAATGTCATGCTCGACGGCACATTGGTGTTTCGCGACGGATCACCTGTGGCGCTGCAAGCAGGCAGCATTAGACCGCTCGCCGACCCAGACGCGCTGCCGCAGGCCTTTTTTACCAATCGTGCCGGTCGTTTCCGCGTCGATAAGCTAAGCCCCGGCCGCTACGCGATGGAGTTATTCCGCTTTCCCGGTGTGGCACCGGTCATCGATATCCCACAAAATGCTGCGGGTCCGACCCCAATTGGCGTGCTGGTGCTGCCTGCCGAGCCGGAGCGATGAGATGCGCGATCTACACCGCTACGCGATGATCTGTGCATGTCTGCTTCTGCCTTCATGCGAGGTGATGGCATTGTGCGTTGGTCCCAAGTTCGTAGGCGTGCCTTCCATCGTGACTTTTGTAAGTACCAGCGGTGGATACAACGTATACGATCCTGGCAGATTTCTCCAGACCGTCAACTTCCAGGTCCAGGCTGAAGCGACTGGAGTCACGTGTGAATATTTCGTTGCATTGAGTACCGGCCAGTCGGGTGACTTCAATCGCAGAAAGCTCTCTCAGGGCGCGAATGTACTGAACTACAACGCCTACACCGATGCCGGAAATACCATCTTCAAAGCACCGCCCACCGCTACGCAAGGCGAGGTGATCTCAGGCAGTTTTCCTGTAGCAATCGCGCTCACTCAAACCAACAATCACAGTTTTTTCTGGACTATAGTCCCACAGCAGATCGTGCCTGCCCAGCAAGCATACTATGCCGACGCAAACCTTACTCTCAGCCTGTACACTGGCACGCTGCTTACTAGTCCACAACTTGTGGCGAGTGCGGCAATCACGTTTCGTGCGCTCGTCGAGAGTAATGTCGATCTGTCGCTGGTCAGGTCGGGCGCACCGTTCAACATCAACGATACGACGCAGCTGATCGACTTTGGCGAACTGTCAAGCGGCGAGCAACGGGGATTCGATTTGGTCGTTCGCAGCAACAACGGATACGCCGTCTCGATGCAGTCGTTCAATCGCCAGGTCATGGTCCATGCGGAGGCTCCAAGGGTGAGGGATACCGTTCCCTATCAGGTCGTCCTGAGCGGCGGCGGCGTCGATCTGTCCACCGGTGCCCCGGTCCAGGTCATCAGCGGCACGGGCACGACACCCGCAACTGGAATCTCCTTCCCCATCGAGTTTACGGTGGGCAACCTCTCCGGCACAGAGGCTGCAGGCACTTATACCGACATCGTCAGCGTCACGGTTACGGCGAACTAGCTAAGACCGATCACTTCTTGACTGCCTCGGCATAGGGCGGCACCTGCGCGAACCGGACGTTCATCGCCCGCAGCGCCTCTTTACCGCAAATCGTCAGGTCCGTGATGAACTCGAATTGCTCGCGGCTCTCCCGTACGTAGGCCTTCAGCTTATAGTGCGTGGCCCATGGCTTTTCCTGCGCGACCACGCTCACCTTTGTCTCCGGCTTCCGACGCGAGCTTGCTTCACCGATTTCGTCGAGGCGCTGCCGCACCGCCGCGCCGTCATGGTCGGGATGCAGGTAGAAATCCGCCACACACAGCAGGCTGTGGCTGCCGCTGGTGGCGTTGGAGATTTTCTTGGACCAGATCTGGTAATGCGGGATGATCACCTCGTTGTCGTCGGCCGTCACGATGTGAACGGCGCGCACGC